>CBIMKI010000046.1:0-14932 GCA_966244395.1 uncultured Sphingobium sp.
TGCAGCAGATAGACGAAGGAGAGCGCCCCGTCCGGCACGCGCGCCAGCACGTCGAGCGCATTGCCCATGTGCAGGCGCACATTGGCGAGATGCTGGTCGCGGATATGGCCGAGCGCGCCGACCACCCCGTTGAGGAACGGCTCGCAGCCGATGAAGCCATGGTCCGGCAGCATATCGGCGCGATAGGCCATATGCTCGCCCGCGCCGAAGCCGATCTCGAAATGCAGCGCGCAGGGCTGGCCGAACAGCCCCTCGGCCGTGATCGCGCCCTCCTTCGGCACGCTGATCGCGGGCAGCAGCTCGTCGACCAGCGCCTGCTGGCCGATACGGAGCTTGTGCCCCGATTGCCGCCCGTAGAGGCGCTTGAGTGTGGTCGGGTCGCCGGACTTATAGGCTGTCATGGCCCGCGCCCTAGACCATTTCCGGGCCGGATGGAAACACCCGCGAACGCGCGAAGAGGATAGCGAGGCCTTGGCATCCTGCGCTACGCGATCTATACGATCCATATACGAATCATATATCGGAAACCCAAATGGGCATCGTGAACATAGAAGAAGAGCTGCACGACCAGCTCCGCCGCGCGAGCAAGCTGTCGTGCCGTTCGATCAACGCGCAGGCGGCTTACTGGATCAAGGTCGGCATATTGTGCGAGACCAATCCCACGCTGAGCTTTGCGCAGATCATGGAGCGCGAGCTGCGGACGGCGGGCGTCTGCGCGCCACCGCCGGTGTTGAGCGACGCATGACCAAGCGGCCCGCCGAGCTGGCGCTGATGGCGCAGTCCGGGCGCCTGCTCGCCTCCGTGTTCGCGCTGCTGGACCGCACGCCCCTCGCGGGCCTGTCGACGCTCCGGATCGACGAGATGGTGGAGCGCTACATCGTCGACGATCTCGGCGCCCGCCCGGCGAGCAAGGGCCAATATGGCTATGGCTTCGTCCTCAATGCCTCGGTCAACGATGTCGTCTGCCACGGCGTCCCCTCGCCGGCGGACATCCTGCGCGACGGCGACATCGTCAATCTCGACATCACGCTGGAGAAGGACGGCTATATTGCCGATTCCAGCAAGACCTATCTGGTGGGCGATGTGAGCCCGGCCGCGCGGCGGCTGGTCCGCACCACTTATGAGGCGATGTGGGTGGGCATTGCGGCGGTCCGCCCCGGCGCGCGGCTGGGCGACATCGGCTGGGCGATCGAGCGCCACGCCAAGCGGCATGGCTATTCGGTGGTGCGCGAATATTGCGGCCACGGCATCGGGCGGGAGATGCACGAGGAGCCGCAGATCCTCCATTTCGGCAAGCCGGGTACGGGCATGGTCCTGCGCGAGGGCATGGTCTTCACCATCGAGCCCATGCTCAATCGCGGCCGGCGCAGTGTCATGACGCAACCGGACGGCTGGACGGTCGTCACGCGCGACGGTTCGCTCTCGGCGCAGTTCGAGCATACCGTCGCGGTCACCGCCACCGGCGTCTCGGTCCTGACCCTGCGCGCCGACGAGCAGGACATGCCCGCCCGGATGAAGATCGCCGCCTGAGCCGGCGCGCACGGCGCCGCCTTGCGCCCGTGCCGGAAGCGCAGCGCCGGGCCTTCCACCGGCCCCGGCGACCAATCCCCAGGGGCCGCTCAGTGGTCCATCGCTATCGTCATTGCGAGCGACGCAGTCGCGCGGCAATCCAGCCCGGCCCACACCCGCCGCTGGATTGACGCGCCCCGCTGTACCGGCGGCGCGATGACGAATGATCCAATGCAGGCGGCTTCCGCTCTGGCGCGCCGCCCCACGCGCGCCCGTCCCGCCCCGCGCTCTCCCCTCATGACAGCCCGCCAACTTCCTGATACCGAGCGCGCGGCCGGGTCCGCCGGACAAAGGCATGCCATATCGCGCGTGACTCTGGCGCATGATTATGTTACCGGAGCCGGCAAAGGCGTAATAAAAGTTCACCAATAGGGTATTTTGAGATATGCTGGATTTCGCGACCCTGCCTCTTTCCAACCCGACCTCGGCCGAGGACCGCGCGGCGGCCATGGCGAGCCTGGGCTTCGGCACGCTGTTCACCGATCATATGGTGACGATCCGCTATACCGAGGGGCAGGGCTGGCATGATGCGCTGCTGGGCCCGCGCCAGCCGATTCCGCTCGATCCCGCCGCCGCCGTGCTCCATTATGCGCAGGAGATCTTCGAGGGGCTCAAGGCCTATCGCCTGCCGGACGGGTCGGTGGCGAGCTTCCGGCCCGAGGCCAATGCCGCCCGCTTCAATGCCAGCGCCACGCGCCTCGCCATGCCGCACCTGCCCGAGGACCTGTTCGTCGAGAGTTGCCGCCGGCTGGTCGCTGCGGACATCGACTGGGTGCCGGATGCCGACAAGGGCAGCCTTTACCTGCGCCCCTTCATGTTCGCGAGCGAGCCCTTCCTGGGCGTGCGCCCGGCGAGGGACTATATCTATTGCGTCATCGCCTCGCCGGTCGGCGGCTATTTCAAGGGCGGCAAGAGCGTCGTCACGCTCTGGGTCAGCCATGACCAGGTGCGCGCTGTCCCCGGCGGCACGGGCGCGGCCAAGTGCGGCGGCAATTATGCGGCATCGCTCCAGCCCCAGGCGGTGGGCATCGAGCATGGCTGCGACCAGGTGCTGTTCCTCGATGCGGTCGAGCGCCGCTGGATCGAGGAGCTGGGCGGCATGAACATCATGTTCGTGTTCAACGACGGCACCATCCAGACGCCGCCGCTCAACGGCTCCATCCTGCCCGGCGTCACGCGCGATTCGCTGCGCGCCATCGCGGCCGAGGCGGGCTATGCCGTCAAGGAAGAGCCCTACAGCTTCGAGCAGTGGATGGAGGACGCGAAGAGCGGCCGCCTCAAGGAATGCTTCGCCTGCGGCACCGCGGCGGTCATCACGCCCATCGGCGAGGTGCGCTCGGAGCGCGGCAATTTCATCATCGGCAATGGCGATGGCGGCGAGGTCGCGCGCGGCCTGCGGGAAGCGCTGGTCGGCATCCAGCTCGGCCAGAAGCCGGACAGCCATGGCTGGATGACCAGGCTGGCCTGACCGGCCCCGAAAATGCCGGCCCCGCCGCGCTCAAAGTTTCGAAACGAAATGAATTTGCGCGCCAAAAGCAAAGGCCTTATGGGCCGCCAGAACCGTTGAAAAGGCCCCACAGCGCATGAGCACGCGGACGCAATCGGCAGGCGAGGATCCGGTCATCGAGAGCCGCGACGCGCTGATTTCCGTGTTCGAGGAGGGCGAGAAGCCCGCGAACCGCTGGCGCATCGGCACCGAGCACGAGAAGTTCGTCTATCGCACGGCCGATCATCGCGCGCCCTCCTATGAGGAGCCCGGCGGCATACGCGATCTGCTCGCGGGCCTGTGCGATTATGGCTGGGAGCCGGTGCTGGAGGGCGACAATGTCATCGCGCTCTCGGGCAGCGACGGCACGATCAGCCTGGAGCCGGCGGGCCAGCTCGAGCTGTCCGGCGCGCCGCTCGACAATCTGCACCAGACCTGCGCCGAGACGGAGCGGCATCTCACGCAGGTGAAGGCCGTGGGCGAGCAGCTGGGCCTGGGCTTCCTTGGGCTCGGCATGTGGCCGGACAAGACCCGCGCGGAGCTGCCGGTCATGCCCAAGGGGCGCTATGGCATCATGCTGCGCCACATGCCGCGCGTCGGCGCCATGGGCCTCGACATGATGCTGCGCACCTGCACCATCCAGGTCAATCTCGACTATAGCTCCGAGGCGCGCATGGCGAAGATGTTCCGCGTCTCCCTCGCGCTTCAGCCGCTGGCGACCGCGCTCTTCGCCAACTCGCCCTTCACCGAAGGCAAGCCCAACGGCTATCTCTCCTACCGCAGCCACATCTGGTCGGACACCGACCCCGCGCGCACCGGCATGCTGCCTTTCGTCTTCGAGGACGGTTTCGGCTATGAGCGCTATGCCGATTATGCGCTCGACGTGCCGATGTATTTCGTCTTCCGCGACGGCCGGTATATCGACGCCGCAGGCCAGAGCTTCCGGGATTTTCTGGCGGGCAAGCTCCCCGCCCTCCCCGGCGAGCTGCCCACCATCGGCGACTGGAACGATCATCTCTCCACCGCCTTCCCCGAAGTGCGCATGAAGAGCTTCCTGGAGATGCGCGGCGCGGACGGCGGCCCGTGGAGCCGCATCTGCGCGCTGCCCGCCTTCTGGGTCGGCCTGCTCTATGACGATACCGCGCTCGATGCCGCATGGGACGTGGTCAGGGACTGGTCGATGGAAGCGCGCGAGCGCCTGCGCAGCGACGTGCCGCGCCTCGGCCTCGACGCGCCGCTCCCCGGCGGCCGCACCCTGCGCGACATTGCCGGCCCCGTGCTCGACATCGCCCGCGCCGGCCTCGCCGCCCGCGCCCGCCTCAACGGCGCCGGCGACAATGAGACGGGCTATCTCGCCACGCTGGCCGAGATCGTCGCCAGCGGCCGCACGCCCGCCGAAACCCTGCTCGATCGCTATCATGGCCCCTGGGCCGGCGACCTTGGCCGAGCCTACGCCGAAGAGAGCTTCTAGGGCGCTCAACCGGAGGCGCGCGCATGACCGATCGTTCCGAAAAGCAGAAGATGCTCGCGGGCGAACCTTATCAGGCAAGTGACCCGGAGCTTGTCGCGGACCAGCAAGCCGCCGCGCTCTGGATGGACCGCTTCAACCGCGCCCTGGCTCTGACGCCCGCCGAGCGCGCGGCGCTCCTGCGCGAGGGGCTGGCCGCGCTCGGTGAAGGCTCGACCATCCGCCCGCCCTTCCATTGTGATTATGGCTATAATATCCGCATCGGCGCGGGCGTGTTCCTCAATTTCAACTGCGTCATCCTCGATGTCGTGCCGGTGACGATCGGCGACGGGACGCAGATCGGTCCCGGCGTGCAGATCCTGACGGCGGATCATCCGCGCGACGCTGTGGCGCGCGCCACCGGCGCCGAATGGGGCAGGCCCATTGCCATCGGCCGCAATGTGTGGATCGGCGGCGGCGCGATCATCCTCCCCGGCGTCACGGTCGGCGACGGCGCGATCGTCGGCGCGGGCAGCGTCGTGACCCGCAATGTGCCCGCCGGCGCCACCGTCACGGGAAATCCCGCGCGAGTGCGCTGACGATCCATGCCCTCGTACCGCGACGGCGTCGATCGTGGCGGCGGCGTCGTTCCCCCTCTTGCGGCCCGGCGCCGCAAGGGAATAGGGAAGCGCCAGTCAGTCTCAGCGGAGGTCCTCTCCATGCGCTACAACAAGCTCGGCCGCACTGGCCTCTTCGTCTCCGAGCTTTGCCTCGGCACCATGACCTTCGGCGCCACCGAAGGGCGATGGAAGCTGATGGGCCAGCTCGACCAGCCCACCGCCGACGCCGTGGTGAAGGCCGCGCATGAGGCCGGCATCAATTTCTTCGACACCGCCAATGTCTATGCGGAGGGGTCCTCCGAGGAGCGGCTGGGCCAGGCCATCCGCAATCTGGATCTGCCGCGCGAACAGCTCGTCATCGCCACCAAGGTGCTGGGCGCCATGGGGCCGGACATCAACAGCCGCGGCCTCTCGCGCAAGCACATCATGGACCAGGCGGAAGCCAGCCTCGCCCGCCTACAGACCGACTATATCGATCTTTACCAGGTGCACGGCTTCGATCCGACCACGCCCATCGAGGAAACGGTGCGCGCGCTCGACCAGCTCGTGCGCGACGGGCTGGTGCGCTATGTCGGCGTCTCCAACTGGGCGGCCTGGCAGATCATGAAGGCGCATGGCATCGCCGCCGCTCAGCATCTCGCCCGCTTCGAGAGCCTGCAAGCCTATTACACCATCGCCGGGCGCGATCTGGAGCGCGAGCTGGTGCCCATGATGCTGAGCGAGGAGGTCGGCCTCATGGTGTGGAGCCCGCTCGCCGGCGGCCTCCTCTCCGGCAAATATACCCGTGAGGGCGAAGGTGAGGGACGCCGCGCCAATTTCGAGTTCCCGCCGGTCGACAAGGACCGCGCCTTCGCCGTGATCGACACCATGCGGCCGATGGCGGAGCGGCGTGGCGTCTCCGTCGCGCAGATCGCCATCGCCTGGCTGCTGCACCAGCGCGTCGTCACCAGCGTGATCGTAGGCGTGCGCCGGCTCGATCAGCTCGCCGACAATCTCGCCGCCTGCGATGTCGCGCTCGACGAGATGGAACTGGCGGCGCTGGATGCCGCGAGCCGCCTCGCGCCCGAATATCCCGGCTGGATGCTCGCCGTGCAGGGCGGCTATCGCGAGACGCCCGGCGCCCAGCCCTCGCGCTGGAGCTGAAGCATTTTCAAGTCAGATATATTCATCTGACGACTCGGAAAATGCGAAAAACAGAGGAAAAATGGAGCCTGTTCCGCTTCGATCTCATCGGAACAGGCTCTAGGCCGGATCGTCATTGCGGGCGGCGCGGCCGCGCGGCAATCCAGCGCGCCGCCGTGCCGTCCCGGATTGCGCCCCCCCTTTTGCCGGGATCGCAATGACGATGGCCCAGTCAAAAGCGATCACGCGCCGATCGTCAGCTCACCAATGCGGCGGGATTGACCGCCGTATCGCCCGCCCGCTCGTCCAGCGCGCCAAGCTGGTCCTCGGCCTGCGCGACGATATGGTCGGGCAACACCTCTTGCGCCCGCGCCTCGGCATCGCTCGCGCGACGAGCCGCCGCCTGCGCGGCGTCGAGCGCCGCGCCGCCGGCGAGCAGCATATTCTGCGTCAGCCGCATCGGCAGCAGCCACAGTTCGATGAGGCTACCGGCCATGCGGACGGGCATCATGGCGAAATCAGCGCCTGTCATCGCGAATCTCCAGTTCCGTGGTTCGCCGCCCAGCCTGACAACGTCCCATTGCGCTTATGTGTCCCACCGATGTCGGAAACTTTGCAGCCCGCCCGATTGCGGATCGGCGCCCTGCGCGTCATCCGCAGCTCCGCGCCCCGGCCCGAGGCCCCGCCGTCTCGGCTTCTGGGGCGAACCGCATTGCCCTGGGGACCCTTGCGACTCCGCTTCGCCTCGAACCGGAGCCGCAAGCCTCCGCACAATCTCGATCCGGCCTAGCGCTCCAGATCGGCCTTGAGCCGGCCCAGCATCCCCACCGCGCGCGCGGCATGCGGGCCGATCCAGCGCTCTTGGATGGCGTGGATCGGCAGCGGGTTGAGATGGTTCCAGCGCTCGCGCCCGCGCCGCACGGCCGTCACCAGTTCCGCCTCTTCCAGCACTTTGAGATGCTGCATCACCGTGCAGCGGTCCAGCTCCGGGAAGTGCGCGCACAGCGTGCCCGTGGTGAGCGGCTGGTCGCGCAGATCGTCGAGCATCTGCCGCCGCACCGGCGCGGCGAGCGCCTTGAAGACCCGGTCATGCGCGTCGCTGATTGACATGTTATGTTTTTATAACATAATCAGTCCCGACTCAAGAGGGAGGCTGCCGCATGGACCTCAAGTTCCAGGTCTCGATCCGCATCGCCCGGCCCGTGCATGATGTGTTCGAGGCCGTCGCCGATCCCGCCCAGCTCTCGGCCTATTTCACCACCGGCGGCGCGCAGGGGCGGCTGGAGACAGGCGCGACGGTGATGTGGGATTTCCACGATTTCCCCGGCGCCTTCCCGGTCGAGGTGGTCGAGGTCGTGCCGGACAGCCGCATCCTGCTGCGCTGGGACGCGGACGTGGCAGAGGGCACACCGCCCTACCGCACCGAGGTCGACATGCGCTTCGAGGCTCTGGAGGACGGGCGCACGCTCGTCTCCATCAGCGAGGCCGGCTGGCGCGAGACTCCGGCGGGGCTCAAAAGCGCCTATGGCAACTGCTTCGGCTGGAGCCACATGATCTGCGCGCTCAAGGCCTGGCTGGAGCATGGCGTCAATCTGCGCGAGGGCGCGTTCGCATAAGGACGCGGAACGGCAGCCTCCGCCGGGCGTTGATGGCCTGAAAGGAGGCCAACATGGACCAGGAGATCCACAAGTCCACTGACGAGGCGCGGGCCGGCAGCACGCCGCACATCGTGCGCTATGTGCTGATCATGTCTCTACTGCTCGCGCTGCTGGCGATGGCGGTCGTGTTGCTCTGGGGAGTTGGCCGGACCTGACCCCGCAAACTCGAAGGCATGCATTGCAGCTTGGGTACCCCGAGCGTCGGCTGCGGATTCGTCAGTTGGTATCGGCCGCCTTGAGACGTTGCCATTTTCCATTGAAAAGAAAACGCGCCAGCCTGAAACGCTCCACGACCTGCACATGAAAGACGAGGCAGACGAAGAACACGATGATTATCGTCAGAAGCGCGGTCAGATAGATATCAAGGCCGATATAGGCGAGGCTATAGAGGCAGATCGAGATCAGCAGCAGGTGGATGATATAGAGCGTATAGGCCGAACGGCTGAGCAGCAGCAAAAAGGCCGGGGCCTTCCTGATCTTCAGGAACAGCGGCACCGTTGCCAAAATGAAGAGCAGGCGGCAGGCGTGCTCGCCTGCGTCGTCGATAATCGTACTGAATCGAGCCCCCGCATCGATCAATCCTTCGCCCAACAGGATCATCGGGATCGCCCAAAGGCCCACCAGCCAGTAAATCCTCGAGGAAAAGAGTATAGGGATGGATCGCCACCGGGTCGCCATGAAACCAAGAAGATAATAAGGCAGGAAATCTACCGTCGAGACGAAAATATAGGTGAAATCACTCAGGCCTATTCGGTTGAGCGGCATACGCCAAGCCACGAAACTGGCGAAACCCTGTGCCAAGGGAAAGAGCAGCAGGCCGATCAGCACCAGCCAATTTACCGTCGGCGGGGCGGAGATGTCGAACGGCGCGGGCTTGGCGCGCCTACCCACCTCACGGGCGTGGATGAGAAATGCCAGGATCGAAAAGAAGACCAGGCAAAATAAAAACCAGAGATGCAGGTGCCAGTTCATGTGGTTGCGCTCAAGAAAGCCCACCATGAAGCTCCGCTTGGGCGCTAGGACCTGCACCATAAAGAAGAGAGGATTGAGAACCGCCAGTCCAAAGCAGAGCGGCACGCCCAACGCCAACAGGCGGGTCCGCAGCCATTTACCTGGTGTCGCGCGGCCGATCGTCAGGGCGGTGAGCAGGCCAGAGAGAAAGAAGAAGGTCGACATGCGAAAGAGGGCCGAGCTCTCCTCGATCATGACGAAAACCGGCTCTATCTTGAGATTTGAAGTGTGAACGAACACACCATAGCTCAGCAGCAGCGCGCGCATCACATCGAGCCCGACGATCCGGGTGGTGTTTTTCGCACTCGCGGGGGCTACCCCAGCGCCTAGAGGATAATTTTGTTCGGTTTCCGTAAGAGTTCGCGCCATAGAGGGAACGTAGCAACAGAGTATCGGGAACGAAAGCTGCCTGATTGATCTTAAGCATGTTTTGGCGAGCTGGCGTTATATTCGGCATGACATATGCGGTGTGGCGCGCTCCAACCCTGCGCGCCCCGGCACGCTGAGCCCTTCGATCCGGCCTACCCGTCCCGACGTCCCAGCAGCCGCAGCCGCAGCGCGTTCAGCTTGATGAAGCCCGCCGCGTCGCGCTGGTCATAGGCGCCGGCATCGTCCTCGAACGTCACCACCTTCTCGCTGTAGAGCGAATAAGGCGACTTGCGGCCGACCACGATCACATTGCCCTTGTAGAGCTTGAGGCGCACCGTGCCGGCGACCTTCTCCTGGCTGTAGTCGATCGCCGCCTGCAGCATCTCGCGCTCGGGCGCGAACCAGAAGCCATTGTAGATGAGCTCGGCATAGCGCGGCATCAGCTCGTCCTTGAGATGCGCGGCGCCGCGGTCGAGCGTGAGCTGCTCGATGCCGCGATGGGCGAGATGATAGATGGCGCCGCCCGGCGTCTCGTACATGCCGCGCGACTTCATGCCCACGAAGCGATTCTCGACCAGGTCGAGCCGGCCGATGCCATGCTTGCGGCCCAGCTCGTTGAGCGCCTCGAGCAGCGTCGCGGGCGACATGGCCTGGCCGTTGAGCGCAATGCCGTCGCCGCGCTCGAAGTCGATGGTGATATATTCCGGCTGGTCCGGCGCATCCTCGGGATTGACGGTGCGCGAATAGACGTAATCGGGCACTTCCTCCCAGGGGTCTTCCAGCACCTTGCCCTCCGAGGAGGTGTGCAGCATGTTCGCGTCCGTGCTGAACGGCGCCTCGCCGCGCTTGTCCTTGGCGACCGGGATCTGGTTCGCTTCCGCGAACTCGATGAGCTTGGTGCGGCTGGTCAGGTCCCATTCGCGCCAGGGGGCGATCACCTTGATGTCCGGCTGGAGCGCATAATAGCTCAGCTCGAAGCGCACCTGGTCGTTGCCCTTGCCGGTCGCGCCATGGGCCACCGCATCGGCGCCCACCGCCTTGGCGATCTCGATCTGCCGCTTGGCGATGAGCGGGCGCGCGATGGACGTGCCGAGCAGGTAGAGCCCCTCATAGAGCGCATTGGCGCGCATCATCGGGAAGACATAGTCCTTCACGAATTCCTCGCGCAGGTCGTCGATGAAGATATGCCCTTCCTTGACGCCGGCGAGCCGCGCCTTCTGCCGCGCGGGTTCCAGTTCCTCGCCCTGGCCCAGGTCGGCCGTGAAGGTCACCACCTCGCAGCCATAGTTGGTCTGCAGCCATTTCAGGATCACACTGGTATCCAGGCCGCCGGAATAGGCGAGGACGACGCGCTTGATCTTATCGGACATGGGCAATCCTGTCGGCTGGGAATGAGGAACCGCGCGCGCCTATCAGGGGCGCGCCCAAATCGCAACCGCGCGCGATGCGATGGCCGGGCCGGCGCGGGATTTCTGCGACCGCGGTGCGCCTGCGCAGGCGGAAGCCCAGGGCGAACATCCACATCGCCATCGGCAGCCGAAGCGCCGTAGCCGCGCCCGCTCGCCCTCAGCCCTTCGCCCGATAGCCCGCCTCGGCCGCCAGCATATAGTCCCGCGTGAGCGGCAGGGTCATGCGGTCCTTGGCATATTGGAGCTGGTAGATCGTCTGGCTCCCGAAGCGGAAGCCGGTTGCCGCCGCCGCCAGATAGAAGGTCCACATGCGGAAGAAGCGCTCGTCGTAAAGTGCCACGATCTGCGCCTTCGCGGCGACTGCCCGGTCGTACCAGTGGCGCAGCGTGTGGTAATAATGGACGCGCAGCACTTCGATGTCGGTGGGGATGAGCTTGTTGGGCTCGCTGCCTGCCATGATCTCCGAGAGCGCCGGGGCATAGCCGCCGGGGAAGATATATTTGCGCGTGAAGGCATCGGTCGAGGCCGGGCCGTCCAGTCGGCCGATGGTGTGGAGCAGCATCACGCCGTCGCGCGCCAGCAGGTTGGAGCAGGTGCGGAAGAATTCGCGATAATGGCGCGCGCCGACATGCTCGAACATGCCGACCGAGACGATGCGGTCGAACGGCCCCTGCACGTCGCGATAGTCCATCAGCTCGAAGCGCACGCGGTCCGCTACCCCGGCCTCCTGCGCGCGGCGGCGGGCGACCTTGAGCTGCTCCTCGGAGAGGGTGACGCCCAGCACGTCCACGTCCGCCACGCGATTGAGATAGAGCGCCATGCCGCCCCAGCCGCAGCCGATGTCGAGCACCCGCTGCCCGGCTTTCAGGTCCAGCTTGGCGGCGATATGCGCCTTCTTGTCGAGCTGGGCCTGGTCCAGGCTGACCGTCTCCGGGTCCGTGAAATAGGCGCAGCTATACTGCCGGTCCTTGTCGAGGAAGAGATCGTAGAGATCGTCCGAGAGATCGTAATGATGCGCGACATTGGCCTTGGAGCGGGCGCGCTGATTATAGCCGTCGCGCCAGTGGAGCACGCGCTCCAGCGCGCGCTTGAGGGCGCCCGGCGCTTCCAGCGTCTTGTCGCTTTCCAGCGGGCTGTTGCCGGTCACCAGCATCAGCAGGTCCCAGATGCTGCCCTGCTCGATGAGCATGCGGCCGTCCATGAAGGTCTCGCCCGCGCCCAGCGCCGCATCGGTGAGGATAGCGCGCGGCGCGCTCTTGTCGGTGAAGCGGATCGTCACGTCCGGCCAGTCCGCCGCGGCGGCGCCCACTGTCTCCTCCACCCCGTCCGCATAGCGGATCGTCAGGGTCCCACGGCGGATCACGCCATTCAACAAACGCGTCAGGATCTTCATCTGTGCTCTATCTGTTTCTTGATTTGGTTCAGGGCTCGTCGGTACGCGGTCAGATGCCGGCATACCATTCATAATCGGCGACATCCTCCCAATAGCCGCCCTTGCCGCCGCCGATCGGCTTCAAATCGGCGACGGCTTCGATCCGGCCGATATATTTCGCCTGCTTGTAGCCCAGGTGGCGTTCCGCGCGCAGCCGCAGCGGCGCACCATTGCGCACGGGGAGCGGTTCGTCGTTGAGCGAATGCGCGAGGATGGTCTGCGGGTGGCGCGCGTCGACCATGTCGATGCTCTCATAATAGGCGATGCCGCCGCCCATATTGTCGAGACAGTGGAAGACGATGAACTTCGCCCGCGTGGAGATCTGCGCCGCGTCCAGCAGCAGCGAGAGCGGCACGCCGCGCCAGGTGCCGATGGCGCTCCAGCCCTCCACGCAGTCGTGCCGCGTGGTCTGCACGCGATTGGGCATGGCCCTGAGCTGGGCGAGGCTGAGCGAGAGCGGCCGCGCCACCAGCCCGTCCACGCGCAGCCGCCAATGCGCGAAATCCTCGCGCCACAGCGCCTTGTAGGCCTCGCTGTTGGGGTTGATCGTGCCATTGCCGCGGAAGAAGCGCGAACGCTGCTCGGGCCGGAATTCCCGCGCGAGGGCGTTCCGGTCCATGAGGCTGCGCTGGAGCCATTTGTGCATGTTCTCGGCCGAGAAGAGCGCGCGGCGGAAGTCCTCGTTGCGGGCAAGGCTGTCGCATCCCGCGAGCAGGCTGACGGCGCCGGCGGTGAGTCCGGCGACGAGGCGGCGGCGGGTGAGGAACAGGCTCATGGCCGCACCGCCCCGGTGTCGCCCGCATCAGCGCGCGCGCGCGGCACCCGATACCAGCCGGTCACCATCGCGCGCATCCCGTTGATCGGCCCGGAGAGCAGCACCATCGCGATATGCACCAGCACGAAGACGACGAGCAGCCAGGCGACGATGAAGTGGATCGACCGCGCGCTCTGCCGTCCGCCGAACAGGTCGACCAGCCAGGGCCATGCGGCGTCCATGCCCGGCGACATGGTGAGGCCCGTGAAGATCATGAGCGGCAGCAGGATGAAGATGACCGCCACATAGCTCGTCTTCTGCAACATATTGTAGCGCAGCGCCGCCGCGCCCGTGGGGAAGCGCAGCCGGGCATGATCCCCCACCTCGCGCCAGATATGGGCGGGCTTCAGCTCCCCCTTACGGAAGGCGAGATCGCGCCCGATGTGCCGGTTGAAGAGACTCCAGAGCATATAGGCGAGCAGCAGGAAAGCGAAGATCAGCGCGAAGGCCAGGTGCCAACGGCGCGACATGGCGAGATTGTAGTGGCCCGGCAGGGTGAGCCAGCTTCCGAACGGCCCGCGCTCCAGCCAGGCGGGGTCGAAATTCGCGCCCGCATGGCCCCAGTAGAGGCGCGGATGGGCATTGAAGATGCCGAGGCCGCTGGAAAAGAGGACATAGAGGCAGAGCGCGTTCAGCCAATGCCAGAGCCGCGTCGGCAAGCGGTGCCGCTTCACGGACACGGGCACGGGCGTCTCGTCGGCCGCCTGATCTGACATGGCGCGGACTCCCTCTTCCTCATCCCCGCAGTGCCCGGCACCCTAGTCCGATTGAAAGATGCCGCAACCCCTCTCGGTCGGCATGGCCGCGCGAGGGCAGGACGCATATCCGGCACGGCATGCCCTCGCCAACACGCCCCGCGCCTCCCGCGGCCGAGGGCGTCACGGAGCCGCCAACGCCATGACCGCCCTTGCGGAAGCGGCCCAGCCGCCCGGCCGATCACGCCTGGCGCATCGCCGCTCCTGCAACGCAGGCCGCCCTCATGCCGAGCGCGATCGGCTCTAGCGGCGGCCACCGCCCATCGGAGGCATCAGGCCGAACATCTCGGTGATCCAGTAGCTGGCGATCGGCTGGCTGTTGGCATCCAGCGCGGGCGTGAAATTGCCTTTGCTCATGATCCCGTCGCACACGGCCTTGTTGACTGTGTCGCTCAGGCTCGCCCGGTCCGCCACGCAGCTTGTCGGCTTGCCGTCGGCGCCGACCATCACGCGGATCGCATTGAGGCCGCCCACCAGCTTGCCGAACTCGGTAAAGGGAATGGCGCCATTGGGCACCCACTCGAACACCGGGCCGGCGGGCATGGCCGGGCGGCTGAGCGTCTCATGCGCCTTGGCGTCGACGCCCCACTGCCCCACCAGATCGTTGACGCAGGCCTGGAGCGCGCCGATCGGCGCTTCCAGCGAGCCGGTCTGGAGCTGGATCGGTTCGCGCAGACCCTTGTTCAGCTCGATGACCGTGACCGGCTTGGCCTCGGCCTTCTCCTCGGCCTGCTTATAGGGTTTGAAAACGGGCGGCTGGCCCGGTGCCGGCATGGCGAGGGGCGTGATGCTCGCGGGTCCCAGGTCGAGATACTGCTTGCCGTCGCCGGTCTTCGTGCGCGTCATGAAGCCTTCGCGCTGAGCCGTCGATCCGATGGTGTAGCCCAGCGTCGTGGCGCCCCGAAATGGCTTGATGGCGTCGCCGATCAGGATCAGCCGGAAGAACTGGCCCGGCTGGGTCCGCTCCAGTGTCAGGGTGATGTCTTCCTTGCCGTTGCTGAACACGCGGCCGAGCAGGCAATAATCCTTGCCATAGTCCGCCGCCCACGGCCCCGTAGGCTTGAACTCGACTGCCTGTGCCGCCGTCGACACGCCCAGCGCGGCCAATGTGGCCAGCACGATCTTCGCCACTTTCATAGCATTCCTCCCCTTTTGGTTTTTGACAGACATATACAACGCCGATTTGGGCGGCAACCGTTTCGCGTGGCGCGATCATGTCGGTCGGGGGCAGCAACGCGAC
>CBIMKI010000047.1:0-14719 GCA_966244395.1 uncultured Sphingobium sp.
GAGCAGGAGATGCGCGACCTCCTGCGCCAGCGGCACAGGCTGCAGCCGAACCAGGAGGACGACTTCTTCCTGCGCAACCTCGCGGAGGTCCTCGCCGCGCAGGAGGCGAGCTCGCGCGTGCTCGCCATGCTGCTCGCCGCCATCGCGTCGGTGTCGCTCGTCGTCGGCGGCATCGGCATCATGAACATCATGCTCGTCTCGGTCACCGAGCGCACGCGCGAGATCGGCATCCGCCTCGCCATCGGCGCGGTGCAGCGCGAAGTGCTGATGCAGTTCCTGGTCGAGGCCGTGACGCTCTCCTGCCTGGGCGGCATCATGGGCCTGCTGCTGGCCTTCGGCCTCACCTTCGGCATCTCCACGGTGATGGGCATGCCCCTGAGCTTCGATCCCCAGATCAACCTGCTGGCCTTCGGCTTCGCGGCCGTGATCGGCGTGGTCTTCGGCTACGTCCCCGCCAAGCGCGCGGCCGCGCTCAACCCCATCGAGGCCTTGCGCCATGAATGACCCCAGCGCCAATCTGGTGCAATCGGCCTGCCCCAGCGATGAAAGGTTGGTCTTCGACCTCTGGATCGCTACCAGTCGGCAAGCGCGAGAGACGCCTGGAGGGGGAAAGGGACGCAATGAGCGCCGAGACGGGTACGCCCAGAATCCTCGTCGTCGATGACGACCGGGAACTGCGGGTTCTCATCACAGAATTCCTGTCCAATCACGGGCTGGATGCACAGGGCGCCGGCAATGCCGCCGAGATGGACGCCGCGCTGGCGAGCAGCGACGTGGATCTCATCGTGCTCGACCTGATGATGCCGGGCGAGGACGGGCTCTCCGTGCTGCGGCGCATGCGGGGAGGACGGCGCCCGCCGATCATCATGCTTTCCGCCATGGGCTCCGATTCGGATCGCATCATCGGGCTGGAGGTCGGCGCGGACGATTATCTGCCCAAGCCGTGCAATCCTCGCGAACTGCTGGCGCGCATCCGCGCCGTGCTGCGTCGCCGGCAGGACGCGCAGGGCGCGCCGATCCGCAAGTTCGGCGAATGGACGCTCGATCTCATCGAGCGCACGGTGAGCGCGCCCGATATCGAGACCAGCGGGCTTACCGACACCGAGTTCCGCCTGCTCACCGCCTTCATCGACCGGCCGCAGGCGGTGCTGACGCGCGACCAGCTCATCGATTTCGCCAAGGGATCGGATGCCATGATGTTCGACCGCGCGATCGACGTCACCTTGTCCCGCCTGCGCAAGAAGCTCGGCCCGCGCGCCCCGATCCGCACGGTGCGGGGCGAAGGCTATATGTTCACATTGGTGCCCGAAGCATGACCGCACATACCGGCCGCTCGATCCTCACCCAGACCTTCTGGCTGCTCGTCGGCGCTTTGCTGGTCGTGCAGGCGGTCAACATCGCCAGCCTGTTCCTGCTGCCGCCGCCGCGCCAGGAGGGCGTCGCGCTGATGCAGATCGTGGACCGGCTGAAGCGCGAGGCGGCGCGGCCCAACCGCAAGGCGGCCGAGCTGGAGGTGGTATCGCAGCCCGCCCCGCCGCAGGCCGAGCCGGGCCTCGTCTCCAATGCGCGGCTGAATGCGGATTTCGCCGCGCGCATGGGCCTCTCGCCGCAGGATGTCCGCATCTATTTCCGCGCCGACCGCAGCGGATCGAACCGGCGCGACCGCTTTGGGCGGGACGATGGCATCGTGCGCTGGCGCGGCGAGCCCTTTTTCTACAACCGCACTATCGTCGGCGCGCGGATCGGCAACGAATGGCGCGTGGTCCACACCCCCGACCGGCCGCTCATCGGCGGATGGCAGCAGCGGACCGCGCTGCTCTTTCTCATGGCCCTGCTTGCGGTGCTGCCGCTTGCCTGGCTGTTCACGCGGCGGATGGTGAAACCGATCGGTGCCTTTGCCGACGCGGCCGACCGGGTGGGCCGCGATGCTTCCGCGCCCATGGTGCCCGAGGACGGGCCCGAGGAGCTGCGCGTCGCCGCCCGCGCGGTCAATGCCATGCAGGGCCGCATCGCCGAGCAGCTGCGCGAGCGCGAGGCGATGGTCGCGGCCATCGCGCACGATCTGCGCACGCCGCTCTCGCGCATCGCCTTCCGCATCGAAAGCGCGGACGACAAGCTGCGCGAGCCGATCCAGCGGGACATCGACCAGATGAAGGCGATGATTACGACGACCCTGAGCTTCGTGCGCGGCAGCTCGCAGGATGGCAATGAGGCGCCCGTCGACCTTGGGGAGCTGCTGGGCGAGCTGGTCGCCAACGAGCAGCTCGTCGACCGGCCGGTGAGCTGGAACGGCGCGCCGCCGGAGACCGGATGCACGGTGCGGGGCGACCGGATCGCGCTCGGCCGGATGATCCAGAACCTCGTCGACAATGCCATTGCCTATGGCAGCCAGGCCAATGTCGCGCTGGCCAGCCAGAGCGGGCAGGCGCGGATCACCGTGGCGGACCGGGGGCCGGGGCTGGAAGCGGGCGAGATCGAGGGGCTGTTCGCGCCTTTCGCCCGCAAGGAGCGCTCGCGCAATCGCGAGACCGGCGGCGTGGGCCTGGGCCTCGCCATCGCGCGCGCCATCGCGCGCGACCATGGCGGCGAAATCTCATTGGGGCCGCGCACGGGCGGCGGCATGGAAGCCGTGGTGACGCTGCCGCTCGCGCGTTGAAAAGGCCGGAGCGCTATTCCAGCCGCGCCGCCAACCGCCTATAGCCACGCCATGCTCGCCCGCTCCCTTCAGCACCGGCTGGCGCCCTTCGCGGTCGCCTGCGCCGCCATTGCCATCTTCGCGTGCATGGACGCGATCATGAAAACGCTCTCCATCGCCATGGGGGCCTATAATGCGATGCTCTGGCGGACCGTGGCGGGCGTGCTCATCACCGGACCGCTCTTCCTCATGGCGGGTGGGCGCATGCCGGGACGGCAGACGCTGCGGCTGCATGTGTGGCGCGGTCTTGCGGCGGGCGTCTCGGTCCTGCTCTTCTTCTGGGGACTGGTGCACACGCCGCTGGCGCAGGGCGTTGCCCTGTCCTTCATCGCACCGCTCGCGGCGCTCGGTCTTGCTGCCCTCTTCCTCAAGGAGAAGATCGGCCGCAATGCGATCGGCGGTTCGGTCATCGCCTTTGGCGGCATGCTTGTGATCCTGGCCGGGCGCGCCGGGGAAGAGGCAGGCCCCAAGGCCATGGCCGGCGCCCTTGCCATCCTCGCCGCCGCGCTTCTCTATGCCGTCAATCTGGTGCTGTCCCGCCGCCAGTCACAGGCAGCGGGGCCGATGGAAGTCACCTTCTTCTTCAATCTCATCGCGCTCTCCCTCTATGCGAGCGGGGCGCCCTGGCTCGCACAGGCGCCGGATTCGCGCCTCCTTCCGCTCATCGTGGCGGCGGCCTGTTCTTCGTCCATCTCCATCCTGCTGCTCGCCTGGGCCTATGCGCGGGCGGAGGCGCAGCATCTCGTCTCGGTGGAATATACCGCCTTCCTCTGGGCGGCGCTGCTCGGCTGGCTGGTGTTCCGCGAGCCGCTCCAGATCTCCACGCTCGCCGGCGCGGCGATGATCGTGGCGGGATGCCTCTGGGCCGCGCGGCGGACGCCGTCCTCCGGCCCCGCGCCGATGGCGGGACCGGAAGCGGCCGAATAAAGCGGCGTTCAGGCGGCCTGCGCGTCGTCCATTGCCGGATAGTCGATATAGCCCTCGTCGCCCTGGCTGTACCAGGTCGCCATGTCCGCCGGGGCCAGCGGCGCGCCCGCCGCGATGCGCGCGGGCAGGTCCGGATTGGAGATGAAGGGCCGGCCGAAGGCAATCGCATCGGCCCTGCCGGCCGCCACCGCTTCCTCGGCTTCCTGCGGCGTATAGTCGCCGTTGAGGATGAGCACGCCCTTGAAATGCGCGCGGATGACGGGCGAGACGGGCGGCTGGTCGCTGGGGCGGAAGCTGCTCGCCGGCCGCGATTCGCGCAGGTGCAGGAAGGCGATGCCGATCTTGTCGAGTTCGGCCGCCACATAAGCGAAGAGCGGTTCGGGATTGCTGTCGATCACGCCCTGTGCATCGCCATTGGGCGAGAGGCGCAGGCCGGTGCGGTCCGCGCCGATCGCGTCGGCGACGGCCTGCACGACCTCCAGCAACAGCCGCGCGCGATTCTCGATCGAGCCGCCATAACGATCGGTGCGCCGGTTGGCGCCGTCGCGCAGGAACTGGTCGAGCAGATAGCCATTGGCGCCGTGGATCTCGACCCCGTCGAAGCCGGCGCGGATCGCATTGCGCGCGGCGGTGACATAATCGGCGACGATGCCGGGGATTTCGTCGAGGCGCAGCGGCCGCGCCTCCACATAAGGCTGCTTGCCCTCATAGGTATGCGCATCGCCCGGCGCGGTCGTCGCACTGGCGGAGACGGGCTGCTCGCCGGAGAGCGCGGGATGCACCACCCGGCCCATGTGCCAGAGCTGCGCGACGATGCGCCCGCCCGCCGCGTGCACGGCCCCCGTCACGTCCTGCCATGCCTCGACCTGCTCGTCGCTCCACAGGCCCGGCGACCAGGGCCAGCCCGCGCCCTGCCGGCTGATCGGGGAGGCTTCCGAGACGATGAGGCCGGCGCCCGCGCGCTGCGCATAATAAGTCGCCATGCGCGGCGTCGGCACATGCGCGCGGGTGGCGCGGGCGCGCGTCAGCGGCGCCATGACGATGCGGTTGGGCAAGTGCAGCGCGCCGGCGGCAAGGGACTGGAACAGGGCTTGGGACATGAAGCGGCCTCCCGATAATCGTTTCAATTGGCAACGCAAAAGCTATGGAGCGCCCGCCGCGCTTTCAATCGACCTTGCGTTGCAGCGCGGCAATGAAAACTATCCTCGGCCCGTCATGCCCGCGAATGACGGTGAGGGCTCGCCGGCCAATATTCAAAAACGGCCCGCGATTCCGGAAGCCCTCCACAAGCGTCGCCCCATGCGCTAGGAAAGCCGGCATGATTGCAACCGCCACAGACACCGGCATGCTGGCCGGCGAAACGCTGGACATGCTGCGCACGCGCCTGGCGCCGCGCGTCGCCGCCAATGCCGCTTTCGATGGATGGTCGCCCGCCGCCGTGCGCATGGCTGCCGGGCAGGCGGGCGTGGATGCCGACATTGCGGCGCTGGCTTTCAAGGACGGCGCGATGGCCATGATCGCCGCCTGGTTCGAGAGCGTGGACGCGGCCATGCTGGCGCGGGTCACGCCCGAGATGCTGGCCGCCATGAAGATCCGCGCGCGCATCACGGCACTCGTCGAGGCGCGGCTGGCCGTGCTTGCGCCCCATCGCGAGGCGCTGCGCCGCGCGCAGGCCATTCTCGCCATGCCGCAGAATCTGGCGCGCGCCACGCGGCTGGGCTGGCATGCGGCGGACGTCATGTGGCGCGCCGCGGGCGACACCGCCGTCGATTATAATCATTATACGAAGCGCGCCACGCTGGGCGCGGTCTATGCCGCGACATTGCTCGATTTCGTCAATGACGAGAGCGCGGACTTCACCGAAAGCCGCGCTTTCCTCGCCCGGCGCATCGAGGACATCATGCGCTTCGAGAAGGCCAAGGCACGTCTGGCGCAGCGTAGCGCGCTGCATTTCTCGCCCGCGCGCTTCCTGGGCCGCCTGCGCTACCGCGCCGGCCATCGCTGATACCGCCGTGAAATCGCCGCGGCGGCTTGCCCCGCCGGGCCGTTATTGATAATCACTCGCAGCGTTCATCCGAAGGTTGTCCCCCTTGCGTCTTATTTCTCTCGACCGGAACCGGCCGGCCTATGTCGACAGCGTCGACTGGGCGGCCATGAGCGACGCCGACGGCAAGCGTCTGCGCGAACTCGGCCTGTGCGAGGGCGCGTCCATCGAGCTGCTGTATCGCGGCGGCTTCACCGGCCGGGGCGCCTATGCCTGCCGCGTGGGGCGCATGACGGTCGCCATGCGCGCGGGCCATGCCGCCGCCATCGAGGTGCGAACCGGACCGGCGGCGCAAGGCGGGGCGGACGGCACGGCATGAGCGGCATTCCCACGATCGCACTGGTCGGCAATCCCAATGCCGGCAAGAGCGCCCTGTTCAACGCCCTGACCGGCGCGCGCCAGAAGGTCGGCAACTATCCGGGCGTCACCGTCGAGCGCAAGGCCGGGCGGCTGGTGCTGGGCGACGGGCGCGCGGCCGATCTGGTCGACCTGCCGGGCACCTACAGCCTGGATGCCAAGAGCCCGGACGAGGAAGTCACGCGCAACGTGATCTTCGGCTATCAGGATGGCCAGAAAAGGCCGGACCTGCTCGTCATCGTGGTCGATGCCGCCAATCTCGACAATCATCTGCGCTTCACCCTGGAGCTGAAGGCGCTCGGCCTCACCTGCATCGTCGCGCTCAACATGGTCGACCTGGCCACGCGCGATGGGCTGGAGCTGGATGCCGCGCGCCTCGCCGAGGATCTCGGCGTGCCGGTGATCCCCACGGTGGCCGTGCGCCGCCGGGGCCTTGACCATCTGCGCGAGGCGATCGACGCCGCGCTGCCGGCGCATGCCGCCCCCAGTGCCGTCCATGCCGAGCCGCCCGCGCAGGACGAGGCCGCGCTGCGCCGCGAGGCCCAGCGCATCGCCCGACGCGCCATCGTCTCGGAGACGCCCGGCCGCCGTCTCACCGGCGCGATCGACGCGGTGGTGCTGCATCCGGTCTCCGGTCCGCTCATCCTGCTCGCCTTGCTGTTCGTGATCTTCCAGGCCGTGTTCAGCTGGTCCGAGGCGCCCGTCGCCATGATCGAGGGCGCGTTCGAGGCCGCGCAGGCCGGCGTCGAGGCCGTGCTGCCCGAGGGCTTCCTGCGCGATCTCATCGTGCAGGGCGTCATCAACGGCGTCGGCTCGGTGGTCGTCTTCCTGCCGCAGATCCTCATCCTCTTCTTCTTCATCCTGCTGCTCGAAGCGACCGGCTACATGACGCGCGCCGCCTTCCTCATGGATGGCCTCATGGCGCGTGTGGGTCTCTCGGGCCGCGCCTTCATTCCGCTGCTCTCCAGCTTCGCCTGCGCCATTCCGGGCATCATGGCGACGCGCACCATTGCCGACCCCAAGGACCGGCTGACCACGATCCTCATCGCCCCGCTGATGACCTGTTCGGCGCGTCTGCCGGTCTATGCGCTCATCATCGCGGCCTTCATCCCGGATCGCAGCGTGGGGCCGGGCTTCAATCTCCAGGGCCTCGTGCTCTTCGCCCTCTATGTCGCGGGCATCGTGGGCGCGCTGCTCGCCGCCGTGGTGCTGCGCCTCACCGTCACCAAGGGCGCGGGCGGCAGCTTCCTCATGGAACTGCCCAAATATCAGATGCCGCTGCTGCGCGACGTCATCCTGGGCCTGTGGCAGCGGGCCTGGATCTTCCTGCGCCGCGCGGGCACGATCATCTTCTTCACCACCATCGTGCTGTGGGTGCTGCTCTCCTTCCCCAAGCCGCCGGCGGGGAGCGACGCGAGCCCGGTCGAATATAGCGCGGCCGGCCGTATCGCGAGCGTGCTGGAGCCGGTGCTGCGTCCGGTGGGCTTCAATCACGAAATCTCGCTGGCGCTCATCCCGGCGATGGCCGCGCGCGAAGTGGCCGTCTCGGCACTCGCCACGGCCAATGCGGTGGAGGAAAGCGACGACGAGGAAGTGACGGCGCGGACATTGGGCGAGAAGCTGCAGGGCCGCTGGTCGCTGCCGACCGCGCTGGCTTTCCTCGCATGGTTCGTCTTCGCGCCCCAGTGCCTCTCCACCATCGCCGTCACCAAGCGCGAGACCAATGGCTGGCGCTGGCCGATGTTCATGATGGGCTATCTCTTCGCGCTGGCCTATCTGGCGGCGGGCATCACCTATTGGACGGCCATGGCGGCGGGGCTGTAAGGACGACGCACCGCTCCGGCGAAACGCGGTTGCGGGGCCCCCTGCCGGTCCTGTAAGCGAGTGGGAATCATCCCATTCCAAACCATCTGGAGAGCCACATGTCCGGCAGCGTCAACAAAGTCATTCTCGTCGGCAATCTCGGGGCCGATCCCGAGATCAAGTCGTTCCAGAATGGCGGGCGCATCGCCAATCTGCGCATCGCGACCAGCGAAAGCTGGACCGACCGGGCGAGCGGCGAGCGCAAGGAGCGCACCGAGTGGCACAATGTCGTCATCAATGGCGACGGGCTGGTCGGCGTGGTCGAGCGCTATCTGCGCAAGGGCAAGAAAATCTACGTCGAAGGCGCGCTGCGCACCCGCAAGTGGCAGGACCAGAACGGGCAGGACCGCTACACGACCGAAGTCGTGCTCTCCGGCCCCGGCGCCGTCATGACCATGCTCGACGGCGGTAGCGGCGGGGAGGGCGGCGGCGGCGGCCGGCGCAATGAAGGCTGGGGCGCGGGCGGCGGCGGCGATGATGGCAACAGCTTCGGCGGCAGCGGCGGGGGCTATGGCGGTGGCCGCTCCTCCTCCGGCGGCGGCGGGCGTCAGGGCGGCAGCCGCGCGTTCGACGACAATCTGGACGACGACGAAATCCCGTTCTGAGCCGATCGATATGGCAGCATTGTTGCACGAGGGCCGGGTCCCGCAAGATCGGGCCCTTGTTGCGGGCGCCGGCGCGGCGGCGCATGGCACGCGCTGGCGCAACGGCGCATGATCCATCGGTACGACGCAGCCCGCATCGCCTGCCCGAATATCCCTGATTTCAAAGGACCCCCGCCGGCGGGGTCGCCGGCCGGCGTGGGGAACCGGCCGGCGTTCCGTCAACGGCCAGTGTGGGAGTGCTGACCGAAGCAGAAGTCATTCCAACCGGGGAAATGTGCAGGACCGGAAGAAGCGAACGTCACGTCAGGCCGTGGGGTAGCCTCGCCGTCTCTCGCTGCATTCATCCATTTGTCACGCGCCCCGATATCGTCCGCTCTCTCTGCCGGAGCGGATGACATATATATGGCGCACTTTTGGCGCTTGTGCATTGAAAAAGTGCGCCAAATAGGGACGAATTCCTGAGAGGCGTGCAAAAAAAGCGGCGAGTGGAACCGCGTTTCACATTTTGAAGGGGCCGGATTCAGCGTCCTGCGACCGTGGGCGGTGGAATTGCCACTTTCGGGGGCAGCTCGAACAGCCGGGGGAAGAGCGCCATAAGCGCGGCGTCGCCCTCGCCGGTCAGCACGCCGAGCGGGCCGAGCTGGCTCAGCGGCACCTTGCCATGGACATGAGCAGCGAGGCCGGGTGCCGTGCCGCTCAGGACGAAATCCGCATCGGCCGCCGCCTCGCGCGTGATGACGATGCCGCCAGCCTTCACATGGCCGCGAAACGCAAGCGCTCCGAAGCGGAAGCCGACGATGAAGTCATGCGCGCCGATCCGCTCGGGCACGATCATGGTGCGCAGCGAGAGCATCACCGACACCGGGCTGATCGGCAGCGTGGGATCGTGCAGCGGCGAGCGCGCGGCCCAGCGGCCGATCTCCTGGATCACCGGCTCGGCGAGATAGCCCCATTGCGTGAGGCCATAGACCTGCACATTGGCCGGGGGCGGCAGGGCGGTGCGCTCGACGATGCCGCGCGCCTCCAGCTCGGCGAGGCGCTGGGTAAGCACATTGGCGCTGATTCCGGGCAGATCGGCGCGAAGGTCCGAAAAGCGACGCGGACCGAGCATAAGCTCGCGCACCACGAAAAGCGCCCAACGCTCACCGAGCATCTCAAGCCCGAAGGCCATGCCGCAGGCGTCCATGAAACGGCGCTTTTCGGCATATCCCGGCACATCAGTTACTTTTTCTAACGACATGGTTGCATAATCTAATTTTTCTGCCAGAGTCGTCAAGGTCAAAGCGAATCACAAAGCTGACATCCGGACGGGAGAGAACGGCCATGAACAGAATGATCTTCGTGAACTTGCCGGTGAAGGACCTTGCGCGGTCCATTGCCTTCTACGAGGCGCTCGGCGCCAAGGCCGATCCGCATTTCCGCGACGAGACCACGCAGATGCTGCGCTTCTCGGACGAGATCTGCGTGATGGTGATGACGCATGGGCGCTTCTCCGGCTTCACGCCGCGCCGTATCCCCAATGCCCATGAGACCGCGCAGGTGCTGCTCGCCCTGAGCGCGGAGAGCCGCGACGAGGTGGACGAGACGACCGAGACGGCCGGGCGCGCGGGCGGCACGGCGGACCCCAATCCCCGGCAGGACCATGGCTTCATGTATGGCCGCAGCTTCGCCGACCCGGACGGGCACATTTGGGAACTGGCCTGGATGGACATGGAAGCGGCCATGAGCAGCAACGCGGCCGGTGCCGAGACCAACGCCTGAGCGCCAGCGCGGAAGGGAGCAGGCGCCATGTCGTTCCAGGCCTATCTCGACAATATCCAGGCGAAGACCGGCAAGACGCCCGAGGATTTCCGCGCTTATGCGGCGGCGCTGGGCTACACCGAAGGCGGGCGGCTCAAGCCCACGGTCAAGGCCGGCACCATCGTTGCGGACCTGAAGCGCGACTTTGGCCTGGGCCACGGCCACGCCATGGCCATCTACGCGCTGCTGAGCGGCCGGAAGCAGGAAGGCGACTGAGCGCCCCGCCGACCCGCGCCAAGGGAGGACGACCATGCCGATCGACGCCAGTGCCGCCATCGAAGTCACCGCTCTCGCCTGGGTTCCGCCAATCGCGCGCGGCCAGGTGCGCGACCTGCGGGTGCGCTGGGCGCTGGAGGAGGCGGACCTTCCATATCGCACACGCCTCATCGACAAGCGGGTCCAGCCCGAGGGCGACCCGGCGCAGCCCTTCGCGCAGGTGCCGGTCTATCGCGAGGAGGGCCTGACGCTCTTCGAATGCGGCGCCATCGCGCTCCACATCGGCGAGAAGGACGAGCGGCTGCTGCCGCGCGATCCGGCCGGCCGCGCGCAGGCGATCATGTGGCTGTTCGCCGCGCTGAACAGCATAGATCCGCTGGTCCAGATGCTGACGGTCACGCGCATCCTGGGGCAGGGCAAGGCCTGGAGCGAGGGTTGCCGGGAGACGGTCGTGCCGCTGCTCGAGCGGCGCCTCAAACAGCTTGCCGGGCGCCTGGACGGCAAGGACTGGCTCGAGGGACAATTCACCGTGGGCGACCTGATGATGGTGGCGACCCTGCGCACGCTTGCGCCGGGATCGCTCGCCATGCCCGATGCGCTCACCGACTACATCGCACGCGGCGAGGCCCGGCCCGCCTTCGTCCAAGCCATGGTCGACCATCTCGCCGACTTCATTCCAGACGAAGAAGGAATTTCAGCATGACCTATGTGGACGGTTTTCTCTGCCCGGTGAAGCCGGGCCGCAAGGCGGACTATCTCGCCATGGCGCAGCAGGCCGCGCCGCTCTTCCTCGAATATGGCGCGCTGCGCGTCGTCGAGACGTGGAACGAGGACCTGATGGTCGGCAAGACCAATGATTTCCGCACCGCCGTCGTCGCCGAAGAGGGCGAGGACGTCGTCTTCTCCTGGATCGAATGGCCGGACAAGGCGACGCGCGACAAGGGCTGGGAGGCCATGATGAAGGACGAGCGCATGAAGGGGCCACAGGACAATCCCATGGCCGGCGCCCGCATGATCTATGGCGGCTTCACCACCATCCTCGACCAGTCGCGCTGAGAAGGGGGCCCGCCATGACCAACGCACAAGGCGACTTCATCTGGTATGAGTTGATGACCAGCGACATCGAGGGCGCGCGCGCCTTCTACGCGGCCGTCGCGGGCTTCGAGGTCGGCAACGCGTCCGACATGCCGGGGCAGGACTATCGCATGATCCGCCATGGCGCGGACATGGTCGGCGGCATGCTGCAGCTCGACTTGCGGATGCGCGAGGGCGGTGCCGAGCCTTTGTGGATCGGCTATATCGCGGTCGCGGACGTGGACGTGACCGCCGCCGCGATCCTGGAAAAAGGCGGGCACATCTTCATGCCGCCCACCGACATTCCCGGCGTCGGCCGCTACGCCATGGCCGCCGACCCGCAGGGCGCCCCCTTCTACATCATGCGCGGCGCTTCGGACGAAACGAGCACGGTCTTCTCGGCCACGCAGGCCGGGCACTGGGGCTGGAACGAACTCTGGGCGCCCGATCCGCAGGCCGCGCTGGCCTTCTACGGCGGCCTGTTCGGCTGGCGGCAGGAGGGCGCCATGCCCATGGGGCCGCGCGGCGACTATATGTTCCTGATGCAGGGCGACACGCCGATCGGCGCCATCGGCCCCGCGCAGGGCAGGGACAAGCCCGCCCATTGGCGCCATGTCTTCCGCGTGTCGGCCATCGAGCCCGCGCTGGCGGCGGCCAGAGCCCATGGCGCGACCGATATCGAAGGCCCGCATGAGGTGCCCGGCGGCGACCACGTGCTCTACGGCCGCGATCCGCAAGGCGCGGCCTTCGTTCTGGTCGGCGGCGCCTGAGCCGCGCGCGACTTTTCCAAGGAGACAGACCATGCCCGGCCCCATCACGCCCTGCATCTGGATGGACGGCACCGCACAGGAAGCAGCGCGGTTCTACGTGTCGCTCTCCCCCAATTCGCGGATCGATCAGATCTCTCATTATCCCGAGGATTCGCCCTTTCCGCCCAACTACAAGGCAGGGACGGCGATGCTGGTGTCCTTCACGCTGGACGGCCGGCCTTTTGCGACGCTGAACGGCGGGCCGATCTTCCCGCAGACCGAGGCGGTCTCCTTCGTCATTCCGGTAGAGGATCAGGCGGAGATCGACCGCTATTGGGAGGCACTCACGGCCGACGGCGGCAGCGAGAGCGTGTGCGGCTGGTGCAAGGATCGCTATGGCGTCTCCTGGCAAGTGGTGCCGCGCGCGATGCTCGACATGCAGGCAAGCGGCACCGCCGCGCAGAATGTGCGCATGCAGCGCGCGCTGATGGCCATGCGCAAGCCCGATCTCGCCGCGCTCGTCGCCGCGTTCGAAGAAGAGGCGGTATGAACTATCGTCTCTTCGTCCATCCTTTCTCCTCCTATAGCTGGAAAGCCATGATCGCCTTCCACGAGAAGGCGCTGCCTTTCACGCTCGCCCATGTCGAGGAAGCGGGAGTGATGGAAGCACTGCGGGTGCACTGGCCGCTCGGCAAGTTCCCGGTGCTGGAGAGTGACGGCGCGCCGGTGATCGAGGCGACGACGATCATCGAATATATCGACCTGCGCCATTATGAGCGCGCCCCGCTCATCCCGGCCAATGCCATCGACGCGCTCGACACGCGCTTCATGGACCGCGTGTTCGACAATCATGTGATGGCGCCGGTGCAGGCCATTGTCGGCGAATATATGATCGATGCGCAAAGCCCGGACCAGAGCCGCATCGATCGGTGGAAGGCGGCGCTCGACACCATCTACGACTGGCTGGAGGCGCGCCTCGCCGGGCGGACATGGGCATGCAGCAGCGGCTTCTCGCTGGCCGATTGCGCCGCCGCGCCCGCGCTCTTCTATGCCGACTGGGTTCACCCGATCCCGGACCGGCTGACGAGCCTGCGTACCTATCGCGCCCGGCTTAATGCGCGTCCGTCCGTCGCCCAGTGCATCGATGAGGCGCGGCCCTATCGCCATTATTTTCCGCTCGGCGCGCCGGACCGGGATTGAACGTCACGAATGAGGGCCTTGCGATGACCAATGCAGCCGACGACCTCAAACTCTCCGTCGACATCTATATTGCTGCGCCGCCCGAGACGGTGTGGGAAGTGATGACCCGGCGGCAGGAAGACTGGTGGTGCCCCAGGCCCTGGCGCGTGGAGATCGTCGAGCAGGACTGGCGGCCGGGCGGGCGCTGCGCCATGGTGATGCATGGCCCCGATGGCGAGCATTTCCCCAATGAAGGCGTGTTCCTGGAGGTGACGCCGGGCGTGCGCTTCGTCACGACCGACGCCTTCACCGCCGGCTGGGTGCCGACCGGCCCGTTCATGGTCGGCACCTGGGAGATCGCACCTGAAGGCAATGGCACGCGCTACACCGCTTATGCCCGCCACTGGACAGCGCAGGCCCATGAGCAGCACAAGGCGATGGGCTTCATCGCGGGCTGGGGCAAATGCGCCGAGCAGCTCAAGGCATTGTGCGAGGCGGGTTGAGGGGATGCTGCCTGACGCAGGCCGTCATGACGTCACGTCTTGCCGCTGCGCCGCAGTCCGTTGGGGCGCTGACGCATCGAGACGGTGCGCGTGAAGCCGGATCGCCGCGCAATGACGCTTCAACGAAGGGCGATTACGCACCCACCGTCACCCCGGCGCAGGCCGGGGTCCACTTCCCCGATGGCGGCATGGACCCCGGCCTGCGCCGGGGTGACGGTTGTTTGGAGGTGAGGCTGGCCTAGGCCGTGACCGGCGCCGTCGCTTTGGCCAGCAGGCTCTCGATCTCGTCCGCCGACATGATGTCCGCGAAGACGAAGGCCATGCTGTGCAGCGTGGCATTATGCTCGCCGTCCGAGAGGGCGGCATTGGCGTCCGTGCTGAAAATAACCCGATAGTTGAGCTGCATCGCGTCGCGCGCGGTGGATTCGCAGCAGCAATTGGTGAGCGTGCCGGTGATGATGAGCGTGTCGATGCCCCGCGCGCGCAGATAGGCGTCGAGGTCGCAGGTGCCGGGAATGAAGGCGCCGAAACGCTCCTTGGCCATGGGCACGTCGCGCTCATTGTCCACGTCCAGCTCCGGCCAGAGCTGCCAGCCATGCGCGCCGGGCGTGAAGGCGGCCTGGTGGCGCGCGGCGACGTCGGCCGGCTGGCGCTCGTAGAAGCTGGACCAGCTCGACAAGTCCCGGGGCGTGGTGAACTGGAGGAAG
>CBIMKI010000048.1:0-14527 GCA_966244395.1 uncultured Sphingobium sp.
GGTGCGGACTGACGCCGGCGCCGGGATTCCCCTTGGGAATCACCCAGCGCCTGCTCTCGCGCGAGGTGATGAGCAGGATCTGGATCGCCGCGTCCGAACCGTCGCCGGTCGCGCGATAGGGCAAGGCAGCAATCTGTCTTATCGTCGACCCCCGAAAAACGCGCCGTCCCCGGCGAGGCCGCTTTGTTACAAAATTGTGACGAACTCAAGCGCCGCTATGCGCCGCACTGGAAATGCGCGAGCCATGGGCGGCGTTCCGCGGCGGCGGAGCGCGCCGGTTCCGCGCGCGCCACGCGAAAGGCCGCCTTACACCCCCAGATGCGCGCGCAGCGGGCGGCCGTCGCTCCATTCGTCGGCGAAGCGCTTGAGCGCCGCGTCGTCGCCGGGCAGATCGATCATCAGCGTCACGAGCTGGTCGCCGCGCTGGCCGCCCTTCCTGGTGAAGCCCTTGCCCTTGAGCCGCAGCGTCTGGCCCGAGCGGGCGCCGGCGGGAATGGCGAGCATGACCGGCCCGTCCACCGTCGGCACTTTCACCTTGCCGCCCTTCACTGCCTCGACCAGGCTGATCGGCAGATCCAGCCGCACATTGTCGCCGTCGCGCGTGTAGAAGGCATGGCCGCCGATCTCGATAGTGACGATCGCATCGCCCGCGCCGGCCAGACCCGCTTGCCCCTTGCCGGCGAGCTTCATCTGCGTGCCGGTTTCGACACCTGCCGGCAGCTTGAGGTCGATCGTCTTGCCGTCGGCCAGCGTGATGCGCTGGGGCGCGAGCGTCGCCGCGTCCACGAACGGCACCTGCAACCGATATGTGACATTGGCGCCGCGCTGGGGCGGCGCGTTGCGTCGCCCGAAATCGGAGAAGCCGCCGCCACTGCCACCGCCAGCGCGCCGGCCGCCGCCGAACAGCCCCTCGAAGATGTCGCCGAAGTCCGCGCCGCCATTGCCGAAGTCGAAATCCGCCGCATTGGGCCCGCCGCCGCTGCGCGAATAAGTGTAGCGCTCGCCGCCCGGACCGCCGCCGAAGCCGAAGGGATGCGCGGGATTGCCGTCCGCGTCGATCTCGCCCCGGTCATATTTGGCGCGCTTGTCCTTGTCCGAGAGCAGGTCATAGGCCCGCGTCACCTCGGCGAATTTCTCGGCGGCCTTGGGATTGTCCGTGTTGCGGTCCGGATGAAGCGCCTTGGCGAGCTTGCGATAGGCGGACTTGATCGCCGCCTCGTCCGCCCCCCGCGACACACCCAATGTTGAATAAGGATCAGCCATTGCCTCGTCCGACCACCTGTCGCCCTTGCCGTTGGGCGCCCGCCCTCGCCTTCCATCTGGCAATTCGCGGGCCGCGCTGCAAGAGCGATGGCTATGGGAGTGTCCCGCCATGGCATGCCCGCCGCGCCTTGCACGGAACGGGCGCGCTCGTCTCGACACCGTCCGGGCCGGGGCGTAGAGGCACGTCATGACCATGAACGACCCGACCGAGCCGACCACGGCCACGCACGATCCCTTCGCCTTGTTCGAGCGCTGGTATGGAGAAGCGCGCGCGCGCGAGCCCAACGACAGCAACGCCATGGCGCTCGCCACGGCCGATGCGCAGGGGCGTCCCTCCGTGCGCATGGTGCTGCTGAAGGGCCACGGGCCGGGCGGCTTCATCTTCTACACCAATTTCGAGGGCCGCAAGGCGAGCGACATTCTCGCCAATCCCCATGTCGCCCTGCTCTTCCACTGGAAGTCGCTGCGCCGGCAGGTGCGTATCGAGGGGCCGGTCACCCGCGTCGAGGATGCGATGGCCGACGCCTATTTCGCCAGCCGCTCGCGCGATTCCCAACTCGGCGCCTGGGCCAGCGACCAGTCGCGCGCGCTGCCCGACCGCGCCACCTTCGAGCGCCGCTTCGCGCAGGTCGAGGCCCGCTATGAGGGTCAGGCCGTGCCGCGCCCGCCGCACTGGTCGGGCTTTCGCGTGACGCCGCAGGCCATCGAGTTCTGGCTGGACCGCCCGCACCGGCTCCACGAGCGCACGCGCTACGAGGCGGACGGCGCGGGCGGCTGGCACGCGTCCATGCTCTATCCCTGAAGCATCGCAGGCCCGAACCGTCACCGTCACGATTGGAAGCCAGGCCAGCCATGACCACCATCCCCTTCACGCAGGTCGATGCCTTCGCCGATGCGCCGTTCACGGGCAATCCGGCCGCCGTCATGCCGCTCGATGCCTGGCTGGACGATGCCGTGCTCCAGCAAATCGCGGCGGAGAACAATCTCGCCGAGACCGCCTTCACCGTGCCGCTGCCGCAGGGCGCGGGCGCCGACCATGCGCTGCGCTGGTTCACACCCGCCGTGGAGGTCGCGCTCTGCGGCCATGCCACGCTTGCGGCCGGCCATGTCCTGATGGCGCCGGGGCAGGACATCGTGCGCTTCCGCACGCGCCAGTCCGGCGATCTTGCCGTGCGCCGCCACGCGGACGGCAGCTATGCGCTCGACTTGCCCGCCTGGGAGAGCGCGCCTGCCCACGCCGCCAACCTGGCTGCGGTGATGGGCGGCGCCGAGCCGCTGGAGGTGCGCCGGCGCGAGGGCGGCTATCTGCTCGCGCGCTACGACGACGAGGCGCAGGTCCGCGCGCTCACGCCCGATTTCCCCTCGCTGGCCGCGCTCGGCGATATGCTCGCCATCGCGACGGCGCCGGGCGATGAGACGGACATCGTCAGCCGCGTCTTCGCGCCGGGTGCGGGGATCGACGAAGATCCGGTGACGGGCGCGGCGCATGCGCTGCTCACGCCCTATTGGGCCGAGCGCCTCGGGCGGCCGGATTTCACTGCCTATCAGGCGAGCGCCCGTGGCGGCCATTTGGGCTGCCGGCTGGCGGGCGAGCGCGTCATCCTCTCCGGCCGGTGCCGCACCGTGATCGAAGGGCGTTTCCTGCTCTGAGCGGCCCAGCCCGTATCGCCATCGGGCTCAGGGCATTGCGCGGATCAGCGCGGCCATGGCGCTCCGCAGCGCGGGCATGTCTTCCTCATCGGTCAGCCCCAGCCGCACGATGGTCAGCCGCTGCTCGGGCGCGACGAGCACATATTGGCCGCGATAGCCGACCGCGCCATAGATGCCGGGCCGCGCCTCGCCGGGAAACAGCTCGGTGGGGCCGCCGCCCCGATTGAGCCAGATCTGGCCGCCATAGGCCGGGTTCGCGGGCGACGGGCGGGTCATGAAGTCGATCCAACGCTCGGCCACCACGCGCCGGTCGCCCACCAGTCCGCGATTGCGCAGCAATTCGCCGATCTTGGCATAGTCCCGTGCCGTCATGTGCATCATCATGCCGCCCAGCATCGTGCCGGCCGCGTCATAGTCCGCGACGAGGCTCTTCATCCCCGCCGGCCCTGTCAGCCGCGCCGCGATGAACCGCGCCATGGCGTCGCGGCGCACTTGCGGGTGCCGGCTCGGCGTCAGCAGGTCCGCGACCATGGCGGAGAGGATGGTGCTGTTGCCGCTGCTGTAGGTGAACCGGCTGCCCGGCGCGTGCACGAGCGGCTTGGCCAGCGCGTAGCCGGCCTGATCCTGCGCGCCCGGCCCCACCAGCATGCGCAGTCCGTCCGCCTGCTCGCGCGGCTGACCAAGCTCGACATGATCCAGCCCCGCGCGCATCTGCATGAGCTGGCGCAGGGTGATCGCCCCGCGCGGGTCGCCCGGCTGGCGCCAGGCCGCGATGGGCGCGGGATCGTCCAGCGCCAGGCGCCCGTCACCGGCCATGATGCCGACGAGCAGCCCGGTCACGGTCTTGGCCACCGACCAGCTCAGGAACCGCGAGTCCGGCCCGAAGCCCAGCGCATAGCGCTCCGCGATCAGTTTTCCGCCGCGCATGACGAGCAGTGCCCGCGTTTCGCCGATGGCCGGCTCGGCCTCAGGGTCGAAGAACGGGTCGGTCGCCGCCTTGAGCCGTTCCGGCGAGATCGCGCTATCGCCGGGCAGGGCCGTGAAGCCCGCCGCCGGCGCCGCATCCTGCGAGAGCGCATGGCCCGCCAGCGCCGCAGCGGCAAGGGCGGCGCCGGCAAGCGCCAGGGAAAGCCTTTTGATCTTCATCGCGTCGCGCCCTATCACGCCGGACGCGAAAAGGGGAATGGTCATGCCGGACATCAAGCAGCTCAGGGCCGTGCTGGCCGGCCGCGCGCTGCGCTGGGCGCTGATGGCGCTTGCCGTGCTGCTGGTGGCGTGGATCGCCTTGAGCTGGCCGCGCTGGCAGACGCGCGCGGATCTCGCCGCGGGCTTTGGCGCCCGCATCGCCTGCGCTTGCCGCTATGTTGAGGGCCGCGATCTCGACAGTTGCAAGGGCGATTTCGCCGGGCTCGAGGGCATGGGCCTGGTCCGCCTCACGGACGATCCGGCGCGCCGCACGGTCCACGCCTCCGTGCCGCTGCTCGCCCAGCGACAGGCGGCTTACCGGCCCGGCTTCGGCTGCCTGCCCGACAAGTCCCGCTGAGCGGAGACCGGCCTCAAGACCAATCGTCCCCACGACTCCGGCACACATAACACATGCTCCTGCGAAGGCAGGAGCCCAGGGCGGTCGAACATTTCGTTAGGATTTGGACTCCACCGCGCGGAAAGCTGAGGGGCTGCCGGGAAGAATCCTAATGGCCCTTGCCGCGCAGCTTCTGCACGGCATGGACGGCGCCCACCACGACCAGCCCGATCAGGAAGCCTGCGACGGCGGACAGCATCGCGTTCACGATCCACACGACCGCGCCGTTTGACGAGACCGCCTCCGCCCAATGATGCAGCATTTCCGGAAGCGCCGCGAAAGGCGATGCTGCAAGACCGTGCAGGATGATCCCGCCGCCGACCCATAGCATCGCGACCATGCCGACATTTTCGAGCAGGCCAAGCACATAGGGCATGGCGCGGACGAGGCCCCGCCCGACCGATTGCGACAAGGCCGAGGGCTTGCCGGCGAGATGCAGGCCGATATCGTCGAGCTTCACGATCAGCGCGACGACGCCATAGACGCCGAGCGTCACCAGCAGGCTCACCACGACGAGCGCGGCCGCCTGAACGGCGAACGGGCGTTCTGCGAGATCCGCGAGCGCGATCGCCAGTATCTCCGCCGAGAGAATGAGGTCGGTGCGGATCGCGCCCTTGACCTTGGCGCTTTCCAGATGCGCCGGATCGCCCGCATCCTGTGCCGCCTCGTCGCCATGGCTCCGGCCCGTCAGCCCCTCCAGTATCTTCTCCGCGCCCTCGAAGCAGAGAAAGGCGCCGCCGATCATGAGGATGGGCGTGATGGCGACGGGCAGGAAGGCGCTCAGCAGCAAGGCGACCGGCAGCAGGATGAGCAGCTTGTTGCGCAGCGAGCCGAGCGCGATGCGCCAGATCATCGGCAATTCCCGCTCGGGCGAGAAGCCGGTCAGATAAGTGGGCGTCACGGCGGTATCGTCGACCACCACGCCCGCCGCCTTGGCGCTCGCCTTGGCGGACGCGGCAGACACGTCGTCGAGCGATGCCGCCGCCAGCTTGGCAATGGCGGCGACATCATCGAGCAGGGCAGCAAGACCGGAAGCCATGAGGCGCGGGAACTCCGAATCGGTTCGTCCCGCCCGTTCCTGCCGCAATTCGGATCGGCGGGAAAGGCCTGCGCGTCCGCGTGGAGTTCGAGACCGAGGGGACCGCGCCTTGGCGCGACCGTCAGCAGTCCGGCGGCAGGCTCCAGTCGATGGTGCCGCGCCCCTGCGCCTCCAGAAAGGCATTGGCCTGCGAGAAGGGCCGGCTGCCGAAGAAGCCGTTGTGCGCGGAGAGCGGCGAGGGATGCGGCGCCTTCAGCACCAGATGGCGCGCGCCGTCGACGAAAGCGGCCTTGCGCTGGGCATAGGCGCCCCACAGGATGAAGACGACCGGCTTCTCCAGTGCATTCACGCGCGCGATGACCGCGTCCGTGAACCGCTCCCAGCCGCGATTGGCATGGGCGCCGGCCTGCCCCATCTCGACGGTCAGCACGCTGTTCAGCAGCAGCACGCCCTGGCGCGCCCAATGTTCCAGATGGCCATGGCCCGGCGGCGCCATGCCGAGGTCGCTGCGCAGTTCCTTGAAGATGTTGACGAGGCTGGGCGGCGGCCGCACCCCGCCGGGTACGGAGAAGCAGAGGCCATGGGCCTGGCCGGGGCCATGATAGGGGTCCTGCCCCAGGATGACGGCGCGAACGGACTGGAGCGGCGTGAAGGCGAGGGCATTGAACCAGTCGGTCCCGCGCGGGAAGATGCGCGCGCCCGCCTCCCTGCGCTCGACCAGATAGGCCTTGAGCGCGGCCATATAAGGCTGGGCGAACTCGTCGCCGAGCGCGGCGCGCCAGCTCTCGTCCAGCGTCTCGGGAATATTGGGCGATGCGGCGGCAAGGGACATGCCGCACTGGCTACCGCCCCGGGGCCGCCAAGCCAAGGGGCGATGATGCCGTCAATTCCGCAAGAAGGCGAGTCGGAGCCTGACGCTCAATAGCGCGGCGCGAGCGCCCCGCCGCGATCGACCTGCGGCGCGATCTGGCTCCACGCCTCGGCGATTTCGCCGATATAGCCGCGCGCGATGTCCAGCGAGTCCGGCTGGCCGACCGCCGTCGCCTCCAGGATGCGCTTGCGCGCCTCGCGATAGATGGTGGCGAGGCTGATGGCGATGTCCCCGCCGCGCGTGTAATCGAGGCTGGTCTCCAGCGCGTGGAGGATGGTCAGCGCGCGCGTCTGCTTGTCCAGCGTCTTCTGGCGGTCGTTGGCGCGCAGCGCGAGGGCGGAAGCGTCGAGCGCGAGCATCAGCTCGTCGAAGAGAATCCGCACGAGCTGGTGCGGCGTCGCTCCCTCGACCCGGCTGTCCGTGTCGACCGCCGCATAGCGCTTGAGAGCCTTGAGCTGTGACTGACCCATGAACATGTCTTATCTTCCCCGTCGTCTTAACTGATCTCGATGGATTTTTGGACGGCGATCAGCCGTTGTTGTTCCAGGCAGCGATCTGCTGCTCCAGATAGGATTGCGTCGCCTTGAATTGCAGCAGCTTGCTCTGCATCGCGGTGTAGGTCTTGGTCAGCCGGTCGGTATAGTTGGCCTTGTCCTCATTCACCCGATCCAGCTGCTTCTGGTAGTTCTTGCTCAGATTCTCGTAGGTGGACTGCGATGCGGTCAGCGGCCCGTTGGTGCCGGTGAGATAATCGGAGATCGACTTGAGCGCCCCTGCGATTCCCACATGATCGGCGTCCTTGATCGTGGGGTTCAGCATCTGCGTCACCGCTTCGGGGTCGTCCGTCAGGGCCTTCTGGAGCTTGGTCGTATCCAGCGAGAGCGTGCCGTCGCGGTTGGTCGAGATACCCAGGTCGTTGAGCGTCTTGAACGGCCCGTCGGTGGTGAGCTGCGTGCCGACCAGCCGCGCCAGGCGATTGGACATGTCGCGCATGCCGCTGTCGTTGGAGAGCAGGCCCGACGAGGAGCCCTCGCCATTGCTGGTGCGCATGGCCGTGTTGAGGCTGCCCTTCAGCGAATTATAGGCGGTCACGATCTCCTGCACGAGTTCCTTCATGCTGGATGTCGGCTGGTCGGTGGCGATGGTGACGGCGCTGCCCGGCACGGCCTTGTTGAGATCGAGGCGCAGATTGGGGATCGCCGTGGTGATCTCGTTCGAATCGAACGTCATCGCGACATTGTCGATCTTGATGAGCGCATTGGCGGCCGTCTGGCTGCGCGCCATGCCGCCGCTCGTGCCGTCCCAGGTGAAGCGCTGGAGATCGGCGTCGGCACCGGGGCCGGCGGTCAGGGTGAAGGCCTGCGTCTCGCCGGTCTTGCCCTTGAGCACGAGGCGCGCGCCGTTCTGGTCGGTCACGATGGCGGCATTGACGCCGGCGCCGCTCTTGTTGATCGCGGCGGCAAGCTCGACGAGGCTGCTATGTTCCTCGTCCAGCGTGATCTCGAAGCTCTTGTCCCCCACCGTCAGGTTGAGCGTGCCGGTTCCGGCCCGGTCGGTCGGCTCGGCCAGGGTCGTCGATTGCAAGACCTGCGCGGCGGCGAGCTGTTCCACCTCGATCTGTGCCGGCAGGCCGGCCGGCTGGCCGCCGCCCGTCAGCGAGACCGCGACGATGCTGGGATCGTTCGAGACCGGCTGGCCGGAATAGGCCGTGCTCTCGAGCAGCTTGGAGAGCGCGTCCGAGAAGGTCTGGAGCGCGCTGCGCGCCGAACCGAGCGCGGAGATGCGGGAATTGTTGGTCGAGATGAGGGCGTTGATGTTGGTGAGCTTGGGTTCGTAGGTCGCGCTCGTCAGGTCCGAGACGAGCTGGGTCGTATTGATCCCCGAGCTTACCCCCAGTGCGCTCGTCAGCGAAGATGCGATATCGACCATGTCTCAAGTCCCTTTCAGAGGGATAGAACGGCCGCGCCCCGGCTTTGTTTAGGCGCCGGCTGCGTCGGGCGCCGAATTTAATTTGCCTGGCTCCCCCGCCGCGCCCGCACCTCGCAGAGACGTGCCGGTCATCGAAGCCAGGACCATTTTTCTCAGATCAGCGCGGCGTCGGTGAGGGCCGGGGTGACGCTGGCCTGGGCGGCGCGCGCGAGCGCGGCCTGGCTCGCCACCGACTGGGCGACCTGCGCGACGAATTCGACCATCGCCTGATCGGTCGGCGGCAGCGGCAGCACGATCACCGGCTGGGGCATCAACCCCATCAATGCCTGATCGGCATCGGCGGCGAGACCATGGCCGTCGGGCCGGGGCGGGTCGAGCCGCGCCACGACATTGGCAATGTCCGCCTGCAATTTGGCATAGCTTGCCGTCGCCGCCGCCTTCTCCTGAAGGAGCGGATCGCGTTGAGCACTGGCGTCGGTCTGGCTTCCGGCCGGGGTGACGGCGGCAACGCCGCGCACCGTCTGGAAACCGCGCTCGCTCGCGCTGACCACCGAGGCCACGGGCTCAGTTCGTGGCAAGAACTCGTTCATGGCACACCACCCTTAAAGGGTCCCCGTCAACAAAGAACGGACAGGTGAGCCTAACCTTTAATTCACGATGTTGTTGCCGTCCGAGTCGAAGCGCATGGCCTCGGGCAGGTCGATATGCGGGCGGTCCATTTCGCTCGCCATGCGGTTCTCGATGCGGAACACGAAGGCGAGCACTGTCGCCACGGCCATGAACAGCCGCTCGTCGATGGCCTGCCCCATGCGCGATGTGAAGAAGATGGCGCGCGTGAGTTCGGGATATTGCAGCACCGGCACGGCCTTTTCGTGCGCCAGCTCGCGGATGGCGGCGGCGACCTCGTCCGCGCCGCGCGCGACGACGATGGGCGCGCCGTCCTTGCCGGGATGGTAGCGCAGCGCCACGGCGAAATGGGTCGGGTTGGTCAGCACGACCGAGGCCTCCTCGATGCCCTTGCGCATCGAGGCATTGAGATTCTCGTGCATGCGGCGGCGGATGGCGCCCTTTACCTGGGGGTTGCCGTCCGATTCCTTATACTCGTCCTTGATCTCCTGCTTCGTCATGTAGAGCCGCTTGTTGCGCTGGAAGATCTGCGCCGGCACGTCCGCGGCCGCGACGATGAACAGCGAAGCCGCGAGCGTCAGCGCCAGCAGGATGAAGAGCGAGCCCGCTTCGGACACGGCCTGTTCCAGGCCTGACTTGCCCATGAGCTGGATGGTGGACATGTGGTTCCACAGGATCGCGCCGCCGATGGAGCCGAGCAGGCCGACCTTGGCGATCGACTTGAGAAGCTCGATCAGGCCATTGAGGCTGACGATCTTCTTCATGCCCTTGATGGGGTCGAGCTTGCTGAACTTGGGCGCGAACGCGCCTGCGCGGAAGCCGAAGGAGCCGAGGAGGGCCGGCGCGGCGATGGACGCCAGCACCGTGGTCAGCACGACGCCGCCCACCGGCATGGCGACGGCCTTCAGCAGATGCACCGCGCGCTCGCCGGGCGAGAAGTCCTCGATGTCCTGTGCCGTGAAGCTCAGGCCCTCGGTGAGCATCAGCTCGATGGCGCCGATGAAATCCGGGCCGGTGAAGGCGAGCCAGGCGATGCCGGCCATCACCACCAGTGCGGTCGAAAGCTCGCGGGACTGGAGGATGTCGCCCTTGTTGGTGGCTTCGCGCAGGCGCTTGGCTGTCGGTTTTTCTGTCTTTTCGCCACCGGGACCTTCGGCCATGGATCAGGCTCCGGCCAGGTTCCGGGCGAGGTCGAGCCCGCCCTGGAGCGCATTGGTGATGCCTTCGCCGAGCACTGGCGCGCCGAGGGCGAGCAGGACGAGGCCGGCGAGCAGCGTGGCGGGCAGGCCGACCGCGAAGAGGTTGAGCGCGGGCGCCGTGCGGGCCAGCACGCCCATGATGATCTGCACCATGATGAGCGTGAAGGCGACCGGCAGCGCGATGGTGACGCCGGCGGCGAACATCGTGCTGCCGAAGGTGACGATGCTCTCGAATGCGCTTGCCGGGAGCATCCCGCCCCCCGGCGGCAGGGCGGTATAGCTCGCGATCACATATTGGATGAGCAGCAGGTGCCCGTCCATGACGAGGAACAGGAAGGTCGCCACGATCGAGAGGAACTGGCCGAGCACGGGCGTGGAGGCGCCCGAGGCCGGGTCCACCATGGTCGCCATGCCCAGGCCCATCGCATTGGCGATCACTTCGCCCGCGATATAGGCGGAGGCATAGCCGAGCTGCACCGCAAAGCCGATGGCGACGCCGGCCAGCGCCTCGCTGGCGATGAGCGCGACACCCGCGACGCTGGCGAGCCCGTCGTCGGGTAGCGTGATCGTGACCGAATTGAGCGCCGCCATGCCGACCGCGAGGCTGAGGATGAGCCGCAGCTGGAGCGGCACCGACGCCGCGCCGAAGACGGGCGCGGCGATGAACATGGCGCCGGGCCGGATCATCGCGACGAGCCACAGCCAGAGCTGGGCTTCCACGCCGGCGAAACCGGGCGCGATCATGCCAGCAGGTCCGGGATGCGCTCGAAGATCTCCCGCGTGAAGTCGACGACCAGCAACAGGATCGTGCCGCCGAACACCGCGAGCACGGCCCCCACCACCATCACCTTGGGGATGAAGGACAAGGTCGCCTCGTTGATGGAGGTCGCCGCCTGGAACATGCCGACCAGGATGCCGGTGACGAGCGCGGGCAGCAGGATCGGCCCGCAGGCCAGCGCAGCCACCCAGAGCGCCTGCTGGGCGATGGAAAGGAAGAAATCCGCATTGTCCATGAGTGAGGTCCAGTCCCGGAATATCTGCGGATCAGGTCGCGAAGGAGCCCGCGAGACTGCCCATTGTGAGCGCCCAGCCGTCGACCAGCACGAACAGCAGCAGCTTGAAGGGCATGGAGATGATCGTGGGCGAGAGCATCATCATGCCGAGCGCCATCAGCGTGGAGGCGACGACGATGTCGATGATGAGGAAGGGCAGGAAGACCATGAAGCCGATCTGGAAGGCCGTCTTGAGTTCGCTGGTGACGAACGCCGGCAGCAGGATCGTGAAGGGGATCTCCTCGGCCGAGTTGAACTCGGGCGCATTGGCCAGCCCCTGGAACAGGCGGATGTCGTTCTCGCGCGTCTGCTTGGCCATGAAGCCGTGCAGCGCGGTGCCGCTCCGCTCGATCGCGGTCTCGATGGTGATCTCGCCATCGCCATAGGGCGTGTAGGCCTGCGTCGAGACCTGGTCGATCACCGGGCGCATCACGAACAGCGAGAGGAAGAGCGCAAGGCCGACCAGCACCTGGTTGGGCGGCGACTGGTTGAGGCCCATCGCCTGGCGCAGCAGCGCCAGCACGATGATGATGCGCGTGAAGCTGGTCATCATGAGGACGAGCGACGGCAGCACCGTCAGCAGGCTCATGAGGATGAGGATCTGGAGCGAGAGCGAGAGCGGGCGGCCCTCGCCGGAGACGTCGTCCAGTGCGCGGGTCAGCGCGCCGGAGGTCTGCTCCGCGCCCGCCGGCAGCGGTGCGGCGGCCGGCTGGGCGAGGCTCGGCTCGGCGATGAGGAAGAGGCCCAGCACGGCGACGAGCAGGACCAGCATGGGGCGCAGCGTCCTAGCCATGGTGCGTGTCGCTCTCCGCGATCTTCTGGATCTGGCCGCGCGTCACGGAGAGCAGCAGCTTCTTGCCCTCGAATTCGACGACGGCGAGCTTGCCGAAGGTGCCCATCGGCAGCGCGTCCAGCAGCTTCACCGCGCGGTCGGCCTGACCGCCGCCCAGCATGCCGGGCTGATATTTGCGATAGAGCCACAGGCAGCCGAACGCCATGCCGCCGACCAGCGGCAGCAGGATGATGAGCTTGAGGAAATACCAGCCAAGAGCGCTCATGCGCGGCGCTCGACGCCTGCGAGGCGCGCCTCCGTCGAGGCGATCTCGACCACGCGGATGCCATAGCGGCCATTGACGGTCACCACTTCGCCGCGCGCGACCAGCGCGCCGTTGACCATGATGTCCAGCAGCTCGTCGGCCTGCCGGTCGAGTTCGACCACGCTGCCCTCGGTCAGGTTCATGACGTCGCACAGGCGCAGCTGGGTGGAGCCCACCTCCACCGACATGCGCACCGGAATGTCGGCGAGCATGCGCAGATTGCCGGCAAAGCCCATGTCTGTCCTCGGGTCGTCCGCGAGGCGCGGCGTGTTGCTCATGTCAGTCATGGGTATGTCCTCAAGTCCATTGTTTCAGTCAGGCCAGTTTTTCGATCATGAACGCCGCGCAGCCGTCCTGCTCGCCGATGGAGCCATGGGCATAGACGCGGTCGCCGACGATGAGCGGCAGGTGCCGCGCGATGTTGATCGGGATGACGTCGCCGGGCTTGAGCGCGATCAGCTCCGACATTTTAAGGTCGGGCCGCGCCAGCACGGTCTTGACCGGCAGGCGCACCTGCTCGACCCGGCGGCCGAGCTGGGACTGCCAGACCGGGTCCTTGATGCGCGGCTCGTCGACCTGGCGGGTGCCCGCCGGCATCTCCACGCTCGCGAGGCCGTCCTTGGGATAGACGATCTCGATCAGGAATTTTTCCTTGCCGCCGATGTCGATCTCGAAGGTCTGGACGATCACGTCGGCATCGGCCGGCAGGATGTCGGCATGGGCGATGCCCGTCTCTCGGCCCATGAGGATCGGCTCGATCTTGGCGATGTCCGCCCAGCTCTGGACGAGCGCGGTCATGATCTGCCCCGTCACGCGCTCCAGCAGGCGCAGTTCGGTGGGCGTGAACTCGGTCTTCTCGGCGGCATGGCCGGGGCCGCGTCCGCCATAGAAGCGGTCGACGAGCTGCGAGACCAGGCCTGCGTCCATGCGTAGCGTCACCGTGCCCTTGATCGGCAGGACGCGATAGAGCGACAGGCTGACGAAGCTGGGGACGCAGGCGTCCCACATCATGAACATGGTCTGGTCGAGCGGTTTGGGCGTCACGCCCGGCCGCGTGCCGCAATAGGGCTCGATGAGCGCCCGCAGCTTCTTGGCCAGGCGCTCGCCCAGCTTGTCCAGCCCGCTCAGGCTGGCAGCAGGCTCCGCCGCCGCCCGCCCGAAGGCATAAGGTTGCACGTCAATCATCAGCACTGTCCCCGTCCGACCCCCGTCGGACATGGACGCTACTGAATAACGAAATTGGTAAAATAAACGTTATCGATACCGCCGTAGCCGGTCTTCGCTTTCAGTACACCGTTGATAATCTTGACAAGTTCGGCCTGAAGTTTTTCCTTGCCCTCGGGCGTGGCGAGGTCGATTTCCTGTTCCTGGGCCAGCATCAGCAGGATGGCGGAGCGGATCGCCAGCTCGTGATTCTGGACCGCCTGCACCACGCGATTGTCATAATAGGTCGACACCGCGAGGGAGATCTGGGCGAAGGCGTCGCTGTCCGACAGGTTGCTGGTGAAGGGCGCCGGGACCTGGAAATAGGTCGCCTGATAGGCGGCCGGGTTCTTGGGGCGCGGCAGGTCGAGGCCCTTGCCCTTGGTGCCGGTCGTGTCCTTGTGCTGCACCCCGGCGGATTGCGCCTTGCCGATCCAGTTGTTGGCGATTTCCTCGGGATTCTCGCCTTTGAGGACCAGTTGCGGCCTGTTGGGATCTTCCTTCTTTCCCTCCGGCTGGTGCAGGCCGCCGGCCACGTAAAAGCCGGCCGCGCCGCCTCCGACGCACAGCAGCAGGGCCGCGCCGGCGATCATCATCAGCCGCTTGTTCTTGCCGCCTGTCTTCTTCTGGGGGGCGTCTTCGCCTGCCTCGCTCATCTCTATTCTCCTTTAGGCGAAGCGCACGCGCGGATCGCTCGCGCGCGGCGTAGCGACAGGCTCGGCATCGGCCTTGTGTTCATGGCCAGCGGCAGCGGCCTGGCCGCCGCGATTCGCGCCGTCACCGTTGCGGCCCTGCGCGGACTGGCCCTGGGCCTGCGCGCTTGCCTGCTGCTGGCCGTCCTGGCCCGGCTCCGCGCTCTGGCGCTGATTCTGGTTCTGGGCATTGTTCTGCTCGCGGCCCGAATCGAGCTGTCCCTTCTCGACGCTCACCGAGCCGAGCGAGAGCGACGCCACGCGGGCATGATTGGCGAGCGAATCCTGGCCGTCGCGCAGGCGGCGCGCGGCCTCGTCCGTTT
>CBIMKI010000049.1:0-14526 GCA_966244395.1 uncultured Sphingobium sp.
AGCGCTGCAGGCTCATGCGATCGGCGCGCAAGTCGACGCCGTGTTTGGACTGAAACTCCTCGGCGAGGTGGTCGATGATGCGGACGTCGAAATCTTCGCCGCCGAGGTGCGTGTCGCCGCCCGTCGCCTTGACGCTGAACACGCCCTTGTCGATGTCCAGGATCGAGATATCGAAAGTGCCGCCGCCGAGGTCGTACACGGCGACGCGCTCGGAGGCGGCCTGGTCGAGGCCATACGCCAGCGCGGCCGCCGTCGGCTCGTTGAGGATGCGCTTGATGGTCAGGCCTGCGATGGCGCCAGCGTCCTTGGTCGCCTGGCGCTGAGCGTCGTCGAAATAGGCCGGCACCGTGACGATGGCTTCGCTGACGGGCTCGCCCAGGAACGTCTCGGCCACTTCCTTGAGGGTGGCGAGGACGATGCCCGAGATCTCCGGGGGCGACATCTGGCGCTCGTTGACGCTGAGCCAGGCGTCACCGTTTTCGTGACCGGAGACGGTGTAGGACACCGGGGTGGCCGGGCCGGTTGTTTCCGCATCGGCGGCGATTTCCGGACCGGCGATGTCGACATCGACGCGCCGGTTCCTGGCGCGTCCCTCCGGGTCGTCGCTGCCGTCGAGGGCGGCGTTCGGCGCGACAGGCCTCGTCTCTCCCAAGGCAATGAGCGTGATCCGCTCGGGCGACACGCCTTTCTCGACAAGATAGTCGCGCACCGTCTCCGCCCGCGCGCGCGATGCCGCCCGGTTGTCGCCATCCGAGCCACGGGAATCGCTATGACCCCGTAGGACAATCGCACCTCCGCCTTTCGTGGCGGGCTCATCGAGCAAGGCATCGAGCGCGGCACGGGCCGTCTCGTCGAGCGTGAAGGCGGACGCGCCGAAGCTGATGACGGCGTGGACCGGCGCGACGCGGGAAGGGGTGGGCGTCGGCACGGCAATATCGGGCCGCAAGATCGATCTGGACTGCTTTTCCTGCTCCACGCTGCCGGCCATGTTGCCGGCCGGCGCAGCCATGTTGGCGGCGCTGCCTTCATTGACGGGCGGCTCCGCCTTGTTCGCCGGCGGATTGCAGGACGCTGCAAGGGCGAGGGGCAGGGCAGCGGCGCAAGACCAGTTCGACCTATTTTTCATCGCTCATCCTCCCGTTTTTCCTCCCCTGCCGTTTCGATGTGCCCGGAGGAACGTAGGAAATGATCGTATCGCCGGGCTGCGCCTGCGGGCGGGAGGCATGGGTGAAGAAACGCATGATTCCGTCCTTGCGCAGCAGGAGCAGCATGTCTGCGCCGTCCGGCAGGTCCGCGCGGACCGTATCGAAATCGAACTGGTCGCTGACGCGGGTCTTGCGGAAGGTCCATGCGGCCTTCTCGCGCTCCATGATATCCTCCACGCCCAGGCCGGAGGCAAACAGGGCGCGTCCTCTGAGCGCTTCGGGCAGGGCGCGGTGATCGTCGTCCTCGCTTGCGTCGCCGAGCTGATAGACGTTGTCGCGTCCCAGGTCGGGCGCGAACTCGTTGCAGACCAGTGCGTTATAGGCCTCATTGTTGGTCACTGCGGCCAGCACCTGAAACTGGCCGAGATCCAGGCGCTCTTCCGTGGCTTCGGCAAGGATTTCGCCATGGTAGGTCGGAATATTGGCCTGGCGCGCTGCGGTCAGGCGTTGCCAGCTATTGTCGGCCACGGTCACCGGAATCCCGAGCTGCCGAAGCTGCTGGGCAAGCGCCAGGCTCCATGGCGTGCTGCCCACGATGAGGAGGCCGCGTTCGGTGGGGCCGGTGACCTTGAGCAGTCGGGCCACGGCCTTGATCGAGAAGCCGTGGGCAATGATCGTCGTCACCACCACCGCGAAGGACAAGGTGACCAGGATGGTCCCGTCTTCGTAGCCCAGATTGTTCAGGCGCAGTGCGAAGAGGCCGGATATGGCAACGGCGACGATGCCGCGCGGCGCGATCCAGGCGATGAGCAGCCGGTCGCGCCACGGCACCCGGCTGAAAGCGAGGCTGAGCAGGACCGTCGCGGGCCGCACCAGAAAGAGCAACGCGAACAGGAAGGCGAAGAAGCGCCATTCGAACTTGCGCAGTACCTCCAGGTCCAGAGAGGCGGACAGGATGATGAAGACGCCCGAGACGAGCAGGACCGTCACATTCTCCTTGAAGGGCCGAATATCCCGCAGGGATGTGAACCGCATGTTCGCCAGCGCGATGCCCATGATGGTGACGGTCAGCAGCCCTGTCTCTCGCTGGATCATGTTGGAGAGCACGAAGACGCCGATCACGGCGACCAGCAGAACGGGTGCCTTGAGATATTCGGGAACATAGCCGCGCGGAAACGCCCAGCCGATCGCCCGCGCCGCCAGCCAGCCGATGAGGCCCGCGAGAGCGGCCGCAGCCATCAGCGACAGCGCCACCGCGGCCAGCGTGCCGCCTTCGTCCATCCTGCGCAGATATTCATAGGTGACGACGCCGCAGAGCGCGCCGACCGGATCGTTGACGATGGCTTCCCATTTGAGAATGGCCTGGGGCCTTGCGGCGATGTTGCTTTGCCGGAGCAGGGGAAGCACGACGGTGGGGCCGGTCACGACGAGGATTCCGGCGAACAATATGGCGACCGGCCAGATCAGACCCGCCACATAATAGCAGGCCAGAGCGCCCAGAAACCAGCCGACCGGCACGCCCAGCAGCACGAGGCGCGTGACGGCTCCCTCCGTTTTGCGCAGCTCCCGGAACCTGAGGCTCAAGCCGCCTTCAAAGAGAATGAGTGCGACGGCGATCGACACCATGGGTTCGAGCAGGTCGCCGAAGACATGCTCCGGATCGATCAGCCCGGTCGCCGGACCGGCAATGAACCCGGCAGCGAGCATCAGCGCGATCGCGGGCCAGCCGGTCCGCCACGCTAGCCATTGGGCGCCGATTCCGAGCGCACCGATCAGCGCGATGACGAGAGCCTGCTGTTCCACCCGGTCTTCGATAAACGGCTGGCAGAGCATTGAAAACCCGGCGCGGCATTCCCGGCGCTTATGAAGCATGTGCGCGGATGGTCATGGCCTCGATGGCTTCGGAAGAATGCCTGCCGGCAGGCGCCTTCAAGCCAGCGATCCGATCTGACCCACATGATAATCCATTGACGAGATGTTATATCATACTGTAGCGGCCTTCGTCAGACGACGGGAGCAACTCACTGATGAATTTGACGGACAATCTGAGTGCGGCGGCGCTGCTGGCGGGCGCGGCCTTCGCAATGGCGCCGGTGCCCGCTTGGGGCCAGGATGCCCCAATCCAGCAAGGCGAGCGGGAAGGCGAGGAGCGTGGCCGGACCCGGACCGGCGATATCGTCGTCACGGGCCGTTCATTCAAGACGGAGGAGAAGGCCTTGCCGGTGCAGGTCCTTGCCGGAGATGAACTGGCCCATCGCCGTCAGGGCGGCCTTGGCGAGACGCTCGCCGGGCTTCCCGGCGTCCATCTCGACAATTTCGGCGGCGGCGCCTCGCGCCCGGTGATTCGCGGGCAGACGCTTCCCCGCATCGAAGTGCTGACCGATGGGGCCAATCTGTTCGACGTATCGTCCATCTCCCCCGATCATGCCATTACCACCGATCCGCTGCTGCTCGATGCAATCGAGATCCAGCGGGGTCCGGCGGCTATCCGCTATGGCGGCAATGCGACCAACGGCGCGATCAACCTGATCGACAGCAAGATACCCAGGGCGGTTCCGGTCGGTGGGCTGACCGGCGCGGCCGAGATGCGCTACGGCACGGGCGATGAGGAGAAGACGTTTGTAGGCCGCGCGACCGCAGGCATCGGCCAGTTCGCCATCCATGCCGAGGGCGCGCGCCGCAATGCCGGGAATTACGATGTGCCGGACGGCTATGGCGCCGACAAGCTGCGCGATTCCTTCGCCGAAAGCACCAGCTATGCCATCGGCGCGTCATGGATCACGTCGAAGGGCTATATCGGCGCCGCCTATTCGCGCATGGAAAGCGACTATGGACTGCCTGGCCACAGTCACCTGAATGGCGTGTGCCACACGCACGGACTGGATCTGCATTGCGCGGCCCATGGCGGATATGACGATCCGTTCGGTTCCCCGGACAGTCACACGGCCTATATCAGGCTACGCAGCGACCGGATCGACGTCCGGGCCGATTATGACGATCTGCTGCCCGGCTTCGCGAATACGCGCCTGCGCCTTTCCTATACGGATTATGCGCATGACGAGATCGATGGCGAGATGCTGTTCACGCGCTACACCAACGAAGTCTGGGACGGCCGCCTCGAACTGACGCACAAGCCGATCCTCGGTTTCACCGGGACATTCGGCATCCAATATACCGATGGCAGGTTCAGCGGCATCAATGTCGAGGATCTGCATCAGCCCTTCCCCGAAAATGCCTATGGAACCGTGCCGCCTTATTATCACCTCACCGAGAATGTGGGTGTTTTCCTCAGCGAGCGTCGTTCGTTCGGGCCTGTCGATATCGAGATTGCCGCCCGCAGGGACTGGCGCAGGCTATATGCGGCGAGACCGGCCTTCCGTTTCACGCTCACGCCCGAGATGGAGGCAAGATATGACCTGGTCTTCCGGGATTATTACGGGCCGGACTGGAAGCAGGCGATCGAGGACGAAACGGTCCAGTCCTTCCTGAAGAGAAATCCGCAGGTCAGGCATGATCCCTTCTCGGTGTCGGCCGGCGCGACCTGGAATATCGGGGGCGGCTATGCGGCGGCATTGTCGCTTGGCCATACCGAGCGGGCGCCGAGCGTGCGGGAACTCTATGCCCGCGGCAACAATCTTGCGACCAACAGCTACGAACTCGGCCTTGCCGTCGGCAATCCGATACTCGGGGAAGAAGGTCTGAAAGCCGAAGACGTGCTGGAGTCCACCGATTCGATCAATCTCACATTCCGCAAGACAGGCGGCCCGCTCGAGTTCGAAGTGGGCCTGTTCTATCAGGACGTGGATGACTATGTTTTCGCGCGGCTGATCGAGACTGAGACGGAAGCCGGCGCGCCGCACAATTTCCTCATATACACGGCGGCCGATGCGCGTTTCGCCGGCATTGACGGCCAGCTGAGCTATGCTTTCAATTCCGCATCGCGCATCATGCTATTCGGCGATTATGTGGATGCCGACCTCCGGAGCGAGAACGACAATCTGCCGCGTGTTCCGCCGGGCCGCCTTGGCGCGCGCTATGATCTGACCGCAGGGCCGCTATCGGGCAATCTGGAATATTACCGCACGTTCGCCCAGAGCAAGGTCGCGTCCTATGAAACGAGGACGGCGGGTTACGATATGCTCAACGCCACGCTCAGCTACCGGCTCGATCTGCGCGGTTCGAAGGCTGCGCTATTCTATGTGCGCGGAACCAACCTGCTTGACGAACTGGCGTTCGCCCACACCTCGTTCGTGAAGGGCCAGTCGCCGCTGCGCGGGCGCAGTATCGCGTTCGGCATGCGATATTCGTTCTGACACGCCGGGCCGGTGAGGATTTTTCTCGCCGGCCCTTTTCAATGGCGTGGTCTGGCGGCGCATTTCGCCCGCGGCGGCGGCCGTGCAGCTTGAGCTGGGCTGGCCGCCATTCACGCATCGAAAGACGATCTCCCGACACGCATTGACCCGGCTATGTGCCCCTTCCGCATTTCGGCGTGGTGCAGACTGTCACCTCGTGAATGTAGCGATTCTTGCCGCCCTCGACCCGGAACATCTGGCTGGCCGGGGTTCCCGGATCCTTCGGCAGTCCGGCGTCGAGCCAGGGGAAGCTGTGGAAGACGACAACTGCGCCGAACGCCTCGTCGATGACGTAACGGCGGTTGCCGACGTTGAGCTTCTCCGGGAACGCGCCCATGTCGCAGCTATTGGCCGCCGGGTCCTTTGCGCCCGTATTCAGGCGGCCTTCGAGCCTGGCGCAGGGCGTGCCATGCGGCACCGGCAACTCGGGGTCCCCCCAATTGTCCAGATAGGCGTCGGCCGCCGCCTGGATGGCTGCCCGTGTGTCGCGCTTGTCTGCGGGGATCTCGTCCCACTTCTCGCTCCGCGTGACGGCGAGGTGCTCGGTCGCGCCGAACACCCAGTCTCCCGCGTCCGTCACCACCGACTCCATCCTGGATATTTTGCCGTCGCCGGTCGCCTCGATCCGCGTGTGGATCACATAGGGATGCGGGTCCGTGGCCGCCACCACCTCCGTGAAGGTGGCGCATTGCGTGGTGTCGTGGAGGCTGCGGGTGAAGTCGATCTTCAGGCCCTGGGCCAGCACGCCCTTGCCGACGTCCCCGGCCCGGTCGTTCTCCGCATAGGCGGCGCCCTTCGCGAGGGGCAGCAGGGCGGGCTTTCCGGCCGACTGGGCCTGGACATAGGTGTCGGCCAGCTTCTGGAGTGTCTCGCGGCTGCATTCCGCCTGGGCATTGGCCGCGAAGACCAGGCCGGCGAGGACGATGGAGCCCCTGATCGCGCCTCTTGCGAACATTGACGGGCGATGGCCCAATTTTCCCTGTCGTTTCATTTCGGCGTGCCCTCCCGGGGTTTGCGTCTTCTCGCCGGGCGAAGCATCCCGAGACCGGGCGTCGCCCCAATCGAAAAACCCCCGGCTTGCACCGGGGGCTCTCCTTTATTCAGCGAGACTGAGTTGCGTTGATTTGCTGACGTTGATGGACGCCTGCGCCTTCAGATTGCCGACCTGCACGACGACGGCGCCATCGGCCGCGGCATCTTCGACCACCAGCTTGACCCACAGCGCGTTCTTGTCCCGGAAATAGGCGGTGGCGCTTGCCGCCCGCAGAGCCTCCAGGCTGGCCAGCTGCGCGCCCTCGATGGACGTGGTGAAGCCGGGCAGCTCGAAGATCACCCAGCTGCCCTTGTCCATTTCCCGCAGGTGAAGCGCGAGCTTGTCCTTTGCCGTCGCCACCCTGATTTCGGCGCCGCTGGGGAGGGTGGTCTCCCCATTATATTCGTAGCGCTTGCCGTTGCGCTGGAGAACGACCGGATCGGTGGCGGGTCCGGTCGCGAATTCGGGGAATTCGCGCGTGTCGCCGATGCTGAAGCGGCCCATGTCGCCCGGGCACACGGCCGCATTCCAGCTGGCCTTGATGACGCAATCCTGCTCGCTCGACGCGATCCCGTTGTCGATGACGATATAGGCGCCGGGAACACCGCCGACCGAACCGTCCTTGTCGCGGAAGGCCGCGCTGCGATAGGCCGCGCGGCCGCCGAAATCCGACGACCAGCGGCGCTGGACTTCCGGGAAATGGACCGGCTTGGCATTCTCGAAGGTCAGGCCCTCGGTCATGTTCTCCGTGCTCATGCCGAAGCTGGTGAACAGCAGATAGGAGATGGCGCCCGCCTCGCGCGTGGCATTGTCCGTATAGTTCACGAATTTGGTGTTCACCACATCGTGGCGGTAATCATAATATTCATAGCCCCGGATCGGGAAATCCGCGTCGTCATGCGGCAGGCTGCGGCCATAGGCGATTTCCGCCGGCGTGGCGGGATTGCCGATATTGCCGCTCTCGCCCACGAACAGCGAATCGGTCACGCGCGAGGTGTAGGGCGCAGAGCCCACGGCGCCAGCGGCATGGGTGAAGCCGATGGCATTGTCGGCCAGCTTCAGATTCTTGAACAGATGATATTCGCCGCGGCCCCAGATGGCGCCATTGCGGTTCTTGTAGCCGGTATAATCTTCCACGACCGCCGGCATGACCTTGCTCTTCGGGTCGGCCGGATCGGCATGGGCTTCATGTCCGGCACCGCCGACACTGAACGTGCCATCCGGATTCTGGCCACGGTCGAACATGAGCCCATCGAAATTGGAGTGGGCGGTATTGCCGCTGAACGCCCGCAGCGGCATCCGGCGCGGCCAGGTCTTCTTGCTGATCTCCGTCCCTTCGAACTGGCCGGTCGGGTGCTGCGGCAGGGCGATCCAGAAACCGATCTGGTCGGACCCCGCCGCCACATTGCCTTGGTAGATATTGTCGGGATTGGTGATCCAGAAAGTGGAAACGGTGTTGTCCGACGGGATCAGGACATGCTTGGATTTCTGCCCGTTCGTCGACTGATGTTCGATGGTGAGGTTGGTCGGCTCGCAGGGCAGCGTCGGGTGGCACTTGGTCTGCATGCCGAGATTGCGGATGAACTGGTTGCCCGTCTCGATGCCGTCTTCCATGAAGAAGCAGTGACCCACATTGTTGAAGGTCACATTGTTCTCGACCAGCAGATTGTTGGTGCCGTGCACCGTCACGCAGCGGCTGTAGGTGTCGTGGATCGCCGAGTTGCGGATATATTGACCCTGACCATCGCCGATGAGATGCCAGTGGATGGGATAGCGGGCCAGTTGCAGATGCTGCCCCATGCGCGACAGCTCGACGCTGGAGACGAACATCTTCGATCCGGCCATCGCCATGATGTGCCCGCCGAAATAGCTGGTCTCCGAGTCCTGCGAGGCCTGGATCTTGATGTTGCGGCTGAGCAGGCCGACTTCGCCGCGCTCGTCGACGCCGAAGGTGATCTCGCCATAATGCATGTAATCCAGCGGCTTATCGAGCGTGATCCTGTTGCCTTTGACTGCGGTGATGGTGCGCTTCTCGGTCTGCCGGGGGTTGAAGTCGGTGGAGGCGAGCGCGATTTCGTCGCCCTGCCGCCAGCCCGAGGCGTCCAGCACTTCGATCTGGTTGCTGCCGGCCTTGGCCGTCCTGGCGAGCTTGGTCCATGTGTGCGCGCGGTCGCCGTGCAGATTGAGCGTGCCGCGCAACAGCATGATCCCGCGGTCGCCCATCGTATTGACGTCTTCGCCGGGGACCTTGTCGGTCAGCGTGATCGTGGCCTTGCGCTTATAGGGATTGGCCTCGCTGCCGATGGCCAGCTCGCCGCCCGGCACGTAGATCCAGTCGGTCGTCAGATCGATGTCGCGATCGTTCGAAAAGCTGAGCTTGCCGTTGATGGTGAGGCTGCGCAGCGCGGGCGGGCTGACGTCGAGAAGGATGTTCCTGTCCCGGCCGATGGTCACTGCGTCGCCTTCGCCCGGCACTTTCCCTTCGGGCCAGGAGGCAGGGTCGGACCAGCGCGTCTGCTTGACTCCCGCCACGGCCGTCGATGCAGGCATGGCCATGTGCGCGTGATCGTCCTGGGCCTCTGCTGCGGCGCCCATGCCAAGCAGCAGGGGGGCGGGAATAAGCAAGGACATAAGAAATGGACGCGACGGCTTGCGCATGGCGTTGATCCCCTCCGTTGGGACTCCTGTGTCCCGCTTTCTGTTTGGATGACTTTGCAACGAATGAGCCGATTTGCCAAGCCGTGACGAAGGGCGGGGCCAATCCGTTCGCAGGTGCACGATGGACCTTGCGCATCGGCCGCTCTATGCGGCGTCGACCATCAACAAGAAGGATCATCCGAATGAACAACAGCGACCTGGCCGACAAGCTCGCTTCGGCCGGCAGCATCACCAAGGCCGACGCGCGCAAGCTGGTCGACGAAGTGTTTGCCGCAATCGCCGCCGCCGCTGCGCAGGGCGAAGAGATTTCATTGAACGGGTTCGGCAAGTTCAAGGTCAAGGATACGCCCGCGCGCGAAGGCCGCAATCCCGCCACCGGTGCCACGATCCAGATCGCAGCGGCCAGAAAGATGGCGTTCACGCCGGCCAAGGCGCTCAAGGACAAGCTGAACGGCTGACATCCGATGCAGGGGCCCGGCCGAGGCGGGGCCCCTGCAACTCTCCCGAATCACGCCCCGTCGGTGTCGGGGGGCAGGCCGAGTTGCGCGACGACCGCCTTCACATAGCTTGGCCCGACCGCCACGATGGCGCCGTCGCGCATCTCGAGCGCGATGAGGCCCCTGCCCAGGCGCTGCACCCCGTGGACGAGCGCCGGACGGATGAAGGTCGAGCGAATCTCTAATAATGGCGGCGCACCCACGCGCACCTTCGAGGTCGCCGCCGCCGTGCCCGAACCGGCGAGCTGGGCGATGATGACCGGCGGCTTGCTGGTCGTCGGCGGCGCGATGCGGCGTCGCCCGACGCAGCTGTCCTTCGCCTGATCCGCCCCCTTGTCCAGGAGGCCGCGCCGCGCCGGGGCCTCCCCATGAAAGCGAAAACCGGAGGATCGAGCGTTTCGGCTATGTCTTCGCGACGCTTGTGGACGCTGTCCATCCTTTGCGTATAAATCGAGGAAAGCGAAGGAATATCCGGGCGGCGCGGGACTGTGCGCCGCCGGACCGAAGAGGAGGATACGATCATGAACCGACGGCTCAAGCGGCTTGCGAGCCTCCTTCCGCTCTCGATGGCGGTGGTGGCCTGCGCGGCGAGCGCGCAAAAGCCGATCGATCTGCCGGGCGACCGCCTCCATCCCGAGAGTGTCTCGATCGCGCCGGACGGCACCGCCTATGTCAGTGGCATGAGCGGCGGTGTCCTGCGCGTGAACCTCGCCACCGGGGCCGTCACGCCATGGATCGCGCCCGGCGCCTTCGGCAGTGGCGCCCTGTTCGGCGTGCTGGCGGATACGCAGAACAAGCTGCTCTGGACCTGTACCAACGATTTTTCCGCGCGCGGCGTGAGCGTGCCCGGTTCGGACCCCGGCAGTGTGCTCAAGGGTTTCGACCTTGCGACCGGCGAGGGCAGGGTGAGCCTCCCGCTGCCCGATCAGGGCGCGGTGTGCAACGACATGGCCGTGGGCAAGGACGGCGCGGTCTATGTCGCCGACACCGGCCATCCGCGCATCCTGCGCTGGACGCCGGGCGCCAAGGCGCTCGAGGTCTGGATCGAGGACCCCGTCTTCGACGCCGGGCTGGACGGGCTCGCCTTCGGCGGCGATGGACATCTCTACATCAACAATGTCCGCACCGGCGCGCTTTATCGCGTGGCGCTGGCCGGCGACGGCAGGGCTGGGGCCGTCACCAAGCTGGCCACCTCGCGTCCGCTCGGGTCGCCGGACGGGATGCGGCCGCTGGGCGGCATGGATTTCGCGGTGGCAGAGAGTCAGGGCCGCATCGCGCGCCTGTCGGTCAAGGGCGACATGGTTGAAGTGACCACGCTGGCGGAGGGGATCGCATCCCCCACGGCGGTCGACGTGCGGGACGGCACGATCTGGTATGTCCAGGGCCAGGTGGGCGCGCTGTTCAATGCGAGCGCGCCGCGTCCCGATCTGCCCTTTCGCCTGACGCCGGTGCCTGCCCGCTAGGCGCCAGGGCTCGGTCCGCTTCACGGGGCGTCAGCGCTCGCACAGCCTCAGCCCTCGCGCCGCCAGATCCCCTTGCCGGGCAGATGGTCGCGCCCGTGCGGCGAGACGAGGTCGACACTGGGACCGACCGGCACGATGCCGTGCAGCGTCACGTTGCGCAGGCTGTAATAGCCGCGCTTGATCTCATCGAGCTTCACCGTCGAGGCAATGCCCGGCCACTGGTAAAGCTCGCGCAGATAGCCCGAAAGCGCGCCATAATCGGCGATGCGCCGCAGGTTGCAGTTGAAGGCGCCCACATAAGCGATGTCGAAGCGGACCAGGGTCGTGAACAGCCGCCAGTCCGCTTCGGTCAGATAGTCCCCTGCGAGATAGCGGTTCGTGGCCAGATGCGCGTCGAGCGTGTCGAGCGCGTCGAACAGGGCGGTGACGGCTTCCTCATAGGCGGCCTGGGTGGTCGCGAAGCCGGCGCGATAGACGCCGTTGTTGACGGCCGGATAGATGAAGGCGTTCCAGCGGTCGATCTCGGCGCGCAGCGGCTGGGGATAGAGATCGAGCCGGTTGCCGGTGATATCGTCGAAGGCGGTGTTGAGGATACGGATGATCTCGGAGGATTCGTTGTTCACGATCCGCCGGGTCTTCTTGTCCCAGAGCACCGGCACGGTCGCCTTGCCGGTATAGTCCGGCACCGCGGCGGCATAGAGGCGCCAGAGCGGATAGCCCTGCGGCTCCGCGCCGTCCGGCCCCTCCGCGAACATCCAGCCCTGGCCCATGAAGGCACTGGTGGCGGCCGAGACGGAGATCACCGCCTCCAGCCCCTTGAGCACCCGGTAGGCGAGCGTGCGCGAGGCCCATGGGCAGCCATAGGCCACCCAGAGATGATAGCGCCCCGCCTCGGCCGGGAAGGCGGCGTGCGGATCGGGCGAAACGACGTCGCGAAACGCGCTCTCCATCCGCACGAACTTGCCGTCCTTGATCTCCTCGGCCGCGGGCATCGTCTCCACCCACTGGCCGTTCACCAGTCCCGACATGGCCCTGCGCTCAGCTCTTGGGCGTCAGGCGCAGCATCTTGCCGTTCGCGCCATCCTGGAGAAGCCACAGCGCGCCGTCCGGCCCGGTGCGCACGCTGCGCAGGCGCATGCCCATCTTGAAGTGGTCGGCCTCCCGTGCATTCTCGCCGTCGAGCGCGATGCGGGCGAGCGCCATGCCGGACATGCCGGAGATGAACAGCGAGTTCTTCCACGCCGGGAAGAGATTGGCATTGTAATAGGCCATGCTGGCCGGCGCGAGCGACGGGTTCCAGAAGACCTTGGGCGGCTCGTAGCCGTCGCCGGCCTTGTGGTCGGGAATGTCGCTGCGATCATAGTTGCTGCCGTTGGAGGCCTTGGGCCAGCCATAGTTGATGCCCGGCTTCACCAGATTGACCTCGTCGCCGCCCAGCGGTCCCATTTCCGTCTCCCACAGGCGCCCGTCCTTGTCGAAGGCGATGCCGGTGAGATTGCGGTGGCCATAGGACCAGATGGCGGGGTGGAAGCCCTTGGCCGCGAGCGGATTGTCCTTGGCCGGGGTGCCGTCGAGGTTGAGGCGCAGCACCTTGCCCAGCGTCGCGCTCGGGTCCTGCGCGGGGTCGGCCTTGGCGCGCTCGCCATTGGTGAAGAAGAGATATTTATTGTCCGGCGAGAAGGCGATGCGGCCGGACCAGTGGGCCATGGCCTCGATATAGGGCGAGGCGCGGAAGATGACCTTCACGTCCTTGAGCGCGCCGCCGGCCTCGTCCAGCGTGGCGGTGGCGAGCGCGGCGCCGTTGGTTTTGCCTTCGCCGGCCTCGGAGAAGCTGAAGTAGATTTTCTTGCTGCTCGCGAAATCGGGCGCGAGGACGATGTCCATGAGCGCGCCCTGGCCCGTGCTCACCACGGCGGGCGTGCCGGTCAGCACGGTCTTGGCCTTGCTCGCCGGATCGAACAGGATCATCTCGCCCTTCTTCTGCGAGACCAGGATCTTGCCGCTCGGCAGGAAGGCCATGGACCAGGGGCTGTCGAATACGCCCTTTTCCTCGATGTTGAAGGGGAGGGCGGCGAGGTCCACGGGTTCGGCCGGTGCGGGCGGGCCGGGCTGGCTGTTGGACGGCTGGCTCGAACAGGCGGCCATGAGCGCGGCGGCGGTCGCAAGGCCGAGAGGGCGCGAAGTCATGAGGTCTCTCCAGAATGATGATGCGGATGTTCGGCGGATGGTCTGTTTCGCGTGCAGGATAGCGCCGCCTGCCGCTGCGGCAAGGGGCGACAGCGCGGCGTCTTCAGGTCCGCGATCCCCGCTTGCCTTCGCGTCCGACTCCGCTTATATCCCGCTCGCTTTCCTGACATCGTCAAGACTGTTGGGGCCGGGCTGAAAGGCTCCGGCGACGAAGCTCTTTGGTTTTTGCACTGGAGCCCGGATGGCGGAGATTGCCGAACTGACTGCCCTGATCGAGCCGGAGGCGCGCGCGCTCGGCTTCGAACTCGTGCGCGTCATGCTGTTCGGCGGCAAGGATGATCTGACGCTCCAGGTGATGGCCGAGCGGCCCGATACGCGCCAGCTCACCATCGACGATTGCGCCGCCCTCTCGCGCCGCCTGTCCGAGCGGCTGGATGCGCTGGAGGCGCAGGGCCGCGATCCCATCGAGGGCGCCTATCGGCTGGAGGTCTCCTCGCCGGGCATCGACCGGCCGCTGACTCGCCTCAAGGATTATGCCGACTGGCAGGGCCATGAGGCCAAGATCGAGGTCGCCGAGCCGCTCGACGGGCGCAAGCGCTTCCAGGGCCGCATCGAGAAGGTCGATGCGCAGGGCGGCATCATCGGGATCGTCGACCGCAAGGATGTCCGCTTCCAGATTCCCTTCGCCGCCATCGAGAGCGCCAAGCTCGTGCTGACCGACGCGCTCATTTCTGCTACTGTCCCGCTCTCGACCGAGGGCGCGGACGAGATCGTCACTTCAGAACAGGAAGACTGACCATGGCCAACGCCATTTCCGCCAACAAGGCCGAGCTGATCGCCATCGCCAATTCCGTGGCGAGCGAGAAGATGATCGACAAGGCGATCGTCATCGAGGCCATGGAAGACGCGATCCAGCGGTCGGCCCGCGCGCGCTACGGCGCCGAGAACGACATCCGCGCCAAGCTGGACCCGGAGACCGGCGATCTTCGCCTGTGGCGCGTGGTCGAGGTGGTCGAGGCCGTCGACGACTATTTCAAGCAGGTGGATTTGAAGGCCGCGCAGAAGCTCCAGCCCGGCGCCGTGATCGGCGACTTCATCGTCGATCCGCTGCCCCCGGTGGACCTGGGCCGCATCGACGCGCAGAGCGCCAAGCAGGTCATCTTCCAGAAGGTGCGCGACGCCGAGCGCGAG
>CBIMKI010000050.1:0-14481 GCA_966244395.1 uncultured Sphingobium sp.
GGGGGCGTGATCCGCCTCTACAGGATGCCGACATAGAGGGCGACGAGCAGGGCCCTGCGAAAGAGGCGGGCATGGGAACAGGCTGGGCGCACGACGAACTCCGACGTGGTTGGCAGACCATCGGGTCATGGCGCGATCGCGGCCGCACTTCAACCGTCGCCCGGAGGACCCGCCCTGCCGGATCGTCCAGCGGAAGGCGGCCGAACGCGGATGAGCCCCGCGACATGGGAGTCGCGGGGCTCATCGAAAACTCAGTCGCAGGAGCCGCCTCAGCGTGCTCCGCGCGACACGGGATCAGGCGAAGCTGACCGCCGTGCGACGACGGCTGCGCATCGCATGACCGATCGCGCCGAAGCCGATCAGCATCATGCCCCAGGTGGCGGGCTCAGGCACGGCCGGCGGCGGCGCCTTGGTCCAGTAGAGCAGGTCCTGCGCGCCGCTGCCCCCGCTGCTATGGGGCGATCCGTCGGTGCTCTTGGCGACAAAGAACTGCAGCGAGGTGTCGATCGTCACGCTGTTGATGCTCGACAGATAGCTCGCCGCCGCGCTCTTCACGGCGTTCTCGCCGCTATTGCCGAACTTCCCATCGGAAATATGGGAGAGTTTGAAGTTGCCCGACGTGATGTTGTACGGCTTGTCTTCGTAGAGCGTCTCCCAGATGGCGGCCTGAAGCGCCGAGTCCGCCACGACCGCGCTGTTCAGCACGTCGAGATTGCGAGCGCTGACGAGAGCGGCGAGCTTGTTGGCCATGCTGGGGCTCATGACGCTGGCCAGCGCCTGCACGTCATAGCTCACATTCTTGGTGAACTCGTAGATATCGACGCAATAAGCGAACAGGCTGACGGCCGAACCGTCCAGCGTGCCGTTGATGGTCTGCGGCGAGAGCTTGACGTCATTGTACGACACCTTCGGATTGGTGTACTTGTCGACATCGGCCTCGAACGCGCTGCTGCCGTTATGGACCGAGCTATGCGACGTCATCACGAGCGTAGCGGCCTGGCCGGCATTGGCGAAAGACATCATGGCGGCGCCAGCGAGCGCCGTGGCGAGGAACTTCTTCATCTCTAACTACCCCCACGGATTGGATGCCCCAATTTCGGTGAAACGGCCCCCAAGGTAAAGGATCGTTAACCCTCAAATTGGAGGAATGGCGGCTCAATTCTGTCTCCATTTGGGGCAATCCGCACGATAGGCGGCGAGAAATGCCGATGCGCGATATCGATCGGGATCGAACCTCCCGATCGGCGCCTGGTCAGCGAATCTGCTTAACGCGCTCCGGCGCCTTTCTCATGCGAACCGGAAGGCGGAGACCGCGCCGCCGAGCACCGGCTCGCCATAGTCGCGCCGGCCCGCCGATGCCGAGGCGCCCGCCGCCACCATCAGGGGCAGCAGATGCTCCTCGCGCGGGTGGCAGAAGCGCGCATAAGGTGCCTGCGTCCAGCCGCGGAGCAGGGTGGCCCGCTCCGGCCCCTGCGCTCGCGCGGCCTCGTCCAGCCAGCGATCGAAGGCAGCGGAAGGCTCGGCCACCCGCGGATCGCCATAGACGCGCAGATTGTGGAAGCTCATGCCCGATCCCAGGATCAGCACGCCCTCGTCGCGCAGCGGCGCCAGCGCCTCGCCCGCGCGCACGTGCAGCGCCGGATCGAGGCTGGCCTCCAGGCTCATCTGCACCAGCGGCACGTCCGCATCCGGGAACGCCACTTTCATCGGCACGTATACGCCATGATCGAGATCCCGCGCGGGATCGTTCTCGGCCCGCAGACCGGCGGCGCGCAGCAGCTCGGCACCCCGCTCGGCCAGCCACGGCGCGCCAGGGACGGGATAGCTCAGCTCATAGGTGTGCGGCGGAAAGCCGTAATAATCGAACAGAAGGCCCGGCCGCTCGGCGCCCGTGAACGCAAAGCCGCCCCGTGTCTCCCAATGGCCCGAGACGATGAGGATGGCGCGCGGCGGCGCTGGCAGGCTGGCGGCGATCCCGCGCAGATAGGCCTCCATCTTCGTCCAGATGCCGTGCGGATCGGGCATGAAGAAGCAGGGGCCACCGCCATGGGGAATATAGAGGCTGGGCTGGCGCGCAGGCGCGGAGACAAGGTCGGTCATGCCTCTCATCTAGGCATTCGCGCGGGGACATAACAAGGGGCGCGCCGCACGCCGGGGCCTGCTATGGTCCCTCGCCAGGCCCAGGAGAGCACATGTTCATTCCCATTCCCTTATTGATCGTCGCGCTGGCCGTCGGGCTGTTCATCTTCGGGCTGATGCGAACGCGGCGCGGCCTTCCCCCGGCACCGGACGCCGTGCCCCGGCCGAGGGGCAGCGGCCCGGACGGCCAGCTCACGGCCGCCGAGGTCGAGGCGCAGGCGCGGCTGCTGGTGCGGCAGAACCGCAGGATCGAGGCAGTGGCCCTGGTCCGCGAGGAGACCGGCATGGCCCTCAAGGATGCGAAGGATTTCGTCGAACGGCTCTGAGGACGGCGGCGGATCGCACGGCCGACGCGGCCATCATGACCGAAGATCATGCTCCGGATGAAGCGGGCGCCGGCGCACCGGGCAGAGTCCAGCGGCCAAGACATTCGTAACGGCCGAGGCCCACCAGACTCTCGAGCAGGACGAAATCGCGCGCCGCCCAGCACAGGCCGTCCACCGGCCGGTCGACAGCCTCATGATCGCCATAAGCGAGGGTGACATGCGGCGCGAAACGCCAGTCGGGCCGCATGGGCGCATCCTGCGCCGCCATGGCGCGGGCAATGGCGGACTGAAGCGCGACGAGTGCCGGCGGCACATGCGAAGGCCGCAGCATGGTCGCGCGCCCGCTGCCGCTCAGCCGGTCCATCGCGAGGTCGAACGGCGCCAGATCCGGCGCCGCCTCCGCCACGGCGCCGGCGCCCGCACGCAGCAGCGCCGCGACCAGGACAGGATCATGCGCTGCCCTGTCCGGCGTCAGCGCCAGTGTCACATGCAGCCGCTCGCGCCGCGTCAGCCCTCGATCGCCCGATCCATCGCCACCCAGCGCCACACGAGCAAAGTCATGGATGCGCCCGGCCACGTCCACGTCCGGCAACAGGGCGAAGAAATAGCGATGCGCCTCCAGGCGGGGCGTCTGCACAGCCATGCTCGAATCTCCCGATTCCTCCCGGATAACCCCGGCAGCGGCGCAATGGAAATGCCCTGACGGTCATGATGGGCATCGGGCAGCGAACGCCGCCCGCCCCCGCCTCGCCAAGGATGCGCGCTCATTCATCCGAACAGGGAGAGCTGCGCGTCTCGCGGCCTCCCCCGCAGCGGCCAGCGCCCCAATATCTCATGCCGGGTGCGGCCGACATGGCTGTGGACCAGCACGAACTCAGCCACATGCCAGCGAAAGCCCGGCAACAGGCGCGAAAAGGGCTCGCCCTCGCGATAGCCCAGCGTCTGATGCGGGCTGAAGCGCCAGTCCCGCCGCATCGGCACCCCCATCTCCGTCATGGCCCGCGCGAGCCGCGCCTGCAGATCGTTGAGCGGCGGCACGATATGCGAGGGGCGCAGCGCGACCGAGCCACGGCTGGCGCTCAGCCGGTCCAGATCCATGACGAAGGGATCGCCCGCCACGGCATCGCCCGCACGGCGCAGCGCCTCGACCAGGAAGCCGAAGGGCTCGCTGAAATCGTCCGTGATCGCCAGCGTCATATGCTGATGCTCGGGGCGGATGCAGTGGGCCGGGCCGATCTCGTGGCCCGCGAAGACATGGGTGCGGCGCCCCGTCACCTCATCGGGCTTCAGGGCGAAGAAATAGCGATGGGACAGCGAAGGGCGAACGGCGACGGACATGAGGCAGTCTCCCGAACCGAATCCATGTTCCCCTTTTGTTCAATTCTGGCCGCACTGTCCAGCCCCTTCTTCATCCGCTCAGGCGGGCCCCTCCTCGCGATAGGACTGTGCATCCGTCCACGCGCAGCCCCGATATTCCGCCTCGCCCAGCCGCACTGTCGCGACATAGGGATAATGGCGGTCCGACATGCCGTCGCTGCAGGCGCCCGGCGTGACCAGCAGCAGCATCTCCTGCCCGCTGAGCGTGCCACTGAAAGAGAGGCCGCCGCGCCCGGCGAATCGGGCCACGCTCACCACTTGGCCCTCGGGCGTTTCGGGTGTTTTCCAGACGAGCGACTGGCCCGTGACTTCCCCGCCCCAGAAGGGCTCCGTGCCCGTGAACCGGACGGTCTCCCCCGGCTTGATCTCGCCGAAGGGGTGGCGGTTGTCGCGATCGCCGGGGACATCGCCCTTTTCGGCGCCGCAGCCCGTGAGGGCGAATGCGGCGAGGAAAGCCAAAGCGAGCGGCGCGCGGGCGAATGTCATGACGGGTCTTCCGGAAAGAGGGAGATGGAATCGCCCATCAATGCCCCAGCCTGTGCCGTGAGGGAAAGACGAAAGCGGCGCCGATCTTCAGGCCAATGTGACGAAGATCTCCGCCTCGATCACCCATTGCCCGCCCGTCTCGCGCCATTTGGCGGTGTAGATGCCCGATGCGGCGAGCGCGCCCGTTCCTGCCTCGCTGCCCTGCCACGTGCCCTCTTCGAGCGCGATGGGTTCGACCGGCGAGACCGTGATGGCAGTGGGGAGACGCGTGTAGACGAGGCGACCGGGGGAGACGAACGCGCGCCGCCAGACTTTCACCTGGGCATTGCGGCCGGTAATGACGGCGCTGTCCGTGCCGGTCACCATCACGCAGTCGCGCGCGAGGATCGGCTGAATCGCGGCGGCATTCCCTTCCGCAATGGCGCGATTGAAGGCAGCGCGGCGGGCGCGGATGGCAAGTTCTGCGGGCGTCGACATGCGCGAGACCTAGCGCAGCGCGGCCGGCATGTCAGGCAGTCGGCCAATCAGAGTGAGCGGATCATTCGATTGGAATCTGCAAACGATTCGCAATAGAGGCCCGAAATCCCAGGCAGCAACCGAGCGAAATGCCATGTCCCGCGATCTCACAAAGACCTTCAGCTATCTCTCCATTCATCTGGGCGTCGGCTTCTCGGTGGCTTATGTGCTGACGGGATCGCTGGCGATGGCGGGCGGGATCGCCCTGATCGAGCCCTGCATCAATGCCGTGGCCTTCTACGTCCACGAACAGGCCTGGAGGAAAGTCGACGCGCGGGCGGCCGCGCGTGATGTGGCGGGCGGCATGATGCCCGACATGCGGATGCCGCATCCGGCCTGAGCCGGGAGGTCGCGCCGATCCACGTTCAATCCACTCCGAATGCGTCGGCGGCCATCACTTGCCATTCGGTAACGGTGCCGTCATCGGCGATACTTTTGCGGCCTTCGTCTAGGGCCCTAATCTTCTTAATGATCTCGCTGGTCTTCACGATTATCGTTCTTCCGCACCGGCGCTGGATGAGGCGATGGTCTGGCACGGTTCTGCTCGGACTACTCTCGCCAACTGCCACCCCGCGACGTCGCATTGGCCGAGCGATCCAACGCTGGAGGTTGAAGGTAGCCTACGGAATTCGCGGTCGGACTGAAAGGTGGCGCCGCGTAACATACGCAGATGGCCGCTTTATGCGCTTGCTTGCGATATTGGCTGGCCTGACCGCTCGTCGGCAATCTCCCCCCTAGTGACCGGCACGAATCACCGTTGGCACTGACCAGTATTCCGTGCGGAGGGCGCGGGCTAGAAATAGCACGAGGTGGTATGAAGGTAGGGATATACGTGTAGGGGGCGAACCACGAAAGCGATCCACCCCCTTTTTAGAGATCGCGGTCGAGCCGCAACACACTATCCTTGGAGGATGCGATATCGCCAACAAGTGATCTCGCGATAATCCGAACAGTGTGATGCTTCCTTATACACACCATAAAACGATAGTGTAGGAATTTATCTCTTGTGCATCTTTTCGCACAAACATACAAAGGTCGAGATCACTTGGTAAAGTGATCTCGACCGGAGGCAGTCGCCCACCTCGTGCGTCTCACGCGAGGGAGATGTTACTCGCCCTCCCTTACAGGGTCAATGCGTGCGGCTGGCGGAGACCCGTGCTTAAGGAAGATGAAAGTGAAGAAACCAATTGGCACAACAGCGCGTACCGGGGAGCTTTGCCCCGAATCCGGTGTGTGGAAGCCTGCAAATGGGACCACAACCGCACCTATCGCGAGCGGCAATCGTATGCCACCTTATGCCGGTTCGGCGACCACTTGGACGCTGATTCAGTACGCCTGATTAATTTATGAGGCCGTGGGCTGAGGCATCTCCGCCCTCGGCCTCAATCCCGCTCTCGATCCCCCGCCCCCATGTAAAGCTCGCGGCCGGTTTCGTTGTAAACCTCGCTCATCTGCGCCATACCCGCCGCGATGTCGTCGGCTGCGACGAATGCATTGGAGGGCTGGTTCTGCAGGCGGGCGAAATCCCTCACCTCCTGCGTGATCTTCATCGAGCAGAATTTGGGGCCGCACATGGAGCAGAAATGCGCGGTCTTGGCGCCTTCCGCCGGCAGGGTCTGGTCGTGATATTGCTCGGCCGTGTCGGGATCGAGGCTCAGGTTGAACTGGTCGCGCCAGCGGAACTCGAAGCGCGCGCGTGAGAGCGCATCGTCGCGGACCTTGGCGGCGGGGTGGCCCTTGGCGAGGTCGGCGGCGTGGGCGGCGAGCTTGTAGGTGACCACGCCCACCTTCACATCGTCGCGGTCAGGCAGGCCCAGATGCTCCTTGGGCGTGACGTAGCAGAGCATCGCCGTGCCGTACCAGCCGATCATCGCGGCGCCGATGCCGCTGGTGATATGGTCATAGCCCGGCGCGATGTCGGTAGTGAGCGGCCCGAGCGTATAGAAGGGCGCCTCGCCGCAGGCGGCGAGCTGCTTGTCCATATTCTCCTTGATCTTGTGCATGGGCACATGGCCCGGCCCCTCGATCATCACCTGCACATCCTGTTCCCAGGCGCGTTTGGTCAGCTCGCCCAGCGTGTACAGCTCGGCGAACTGGGCCTCGTCGTTCGCGTCCGCGATAGAGCCGGGGCGCAGGCCATCGCCCAGCGAATAGGCGATGTCATAGGCCTTCATGATTTCGGTGATCTCGTCGAAATGCTCGTAGAGGAAGCTCTCCTTGTGGTGCGCGAGGCACCATTTCGCCATGATCGAGCCGCCGCGCGAGACGATGCCCGTCACGCGCTTCGCCGTCAGCGGAATATAGGGCAGGCGCACGCCGGCATGGATGGTGAAATAATCCACGCCCTGCTCGGCCTGCTCGATGAGCGTGTCGCGGAAGATCTCCCAGCTCAGTTCCTCGGCGATGCCGCCCACTTTCTCCAGCGCCTGATAGATGGGCACGGTGCCGATCGGCACGGGGGAATTGCGGATGATCCACTCGCGCGTGTCGTGGATGTTGCGCCCCGTCGAGAGGTCCATCACCGTGTCCGCGCCCCAGCGGATCGACCAGACCATCTTGTCGACTTCGCTGGCCACATCGCTCGCGACCGCCGAATTGCCGATATTGGCATTGATCTTGACCAGGAAATTGCGGCCGATCGCCATCGGCTCGCTTTCCGGGTGGTTGATGTTGGAGGGGATGATCGCGCGGCCACGCGCCACTTCGTCGCGCACGAACGCGGGCGTCACATAATCGGGGATGGCGGCGCCCCAGTCCTGCCCGTCGCGGACATATTCGGCCAGCCGCTCGCGGCCGAGATTCTCGCGCTCGGCGACATATTCCATCTCCGGCGTGATGATGCCGCGCCGGGCATAATGCATCTGGCTGACGTTCATGCCGGCTTTGGCGCGCAGGGGGCGCTTCACCACATTGGGGAAAGGCCGCACGCCGCCGGAGCGATCCGGGCCGAGCTGGCCATTGTCCTCCGGCTTTATCGCGCGGCCGTCATAGGCCTCGACATCGCCCCGGCCGACGATCCAGTCGCGGCGCAGCGCGGGCAGGCCCGCCATGATGTCGATATGCGCAGCGGGATCGGTATAGGGACCGGAGGTGTCGTAGACGCGGATGGGCGGCTCGCCGGAGGAAGGTTCCAGGTCGATCTCGCGCATGGCGACGCGGATGCCGCTGCCCGACTTCGCCGCGACGTGGATCTTGCGCGAGCCGCGGATCGGCCCGGTGGTCACGCTGACTTCGCTGCGGGCGGGAATATCGGCCATGTCACGTCTCCTCATCCGGCGCGGGAGAGACAGGCATTGCGGGCGTGGCGACGCGCCGAAATCCGCTCCCTCCGCCCGTGCTAACGGGTTCAGGTTCGACGGGTCGGGCGCCGCGACGCGCCCCTCTCAGCCTTTGATCGCAGGCTCCCCGGGGAAAGCGCGACTCTAGCCCGAGGGAGAAGGGAATGAAAGCGGCAATGCGCCCGCCGGCGCGCGCGTCGCTTCAGCCTGCGCTGGCGATTTCAGGCTGCGCCCAGGGCATCGGGCCGGCCGAGCAGGCCCAGCAGGATGAAGACCAGGCCGATCAGCACGCCGGCCACCGCGCAAGGCCGCACGATCGAGCGGAAGACCAGCATGATGCGGACCATGAGGCCGGGCAGCGCCAGCAGCAGCACGCCCTCGATGGCGGCGATCCAGCCGGCCAGGCTGACGGCGATGCCGAGCGGCGTCGTCCATTCACGATGCGCCATGATCCAGGCCGAGCCGATTGCCAGCGTGATGAGGCCGAAGGCGTAGAGCAGGCCCGGCGAATCCGCCATCTCCTCGAACAGTCCGGCGATCCGCTCGCGCGGGGCGATCAGCAGGCCGAGCGAGGCGGCAAGGCAATAGACGCCGAGCGCGACGGAGAGATGAAGCGTGAGAGGCACGAGGACGCTCATGGCAAGTCTCCTGGGGGCAGCCGGTCAGAATGAATAAGCAAGCCCGATGCCGGCCGACCACTGGTTGCGGGAGCCCGCGATGCTGACCACGGGGCTGGCGGCGAAATCGCCCAGCATGCGGCCATAGCCGACGCCTCCGGCCAGCATCAGCCCATGCTCCATGTCGCCGATGAGCGAAAGCAATCCGGCCGCGCCTGCCGTCCAGCTCGTCCAGCCCGCTCCGGCCTTGAAGGTCGGCAGGCCGCTCGCGGCGCTCTGCCCGGGCGTGATGGTATAATAAGTGTCCGCATAGTTGCCGTCGGCATGGGTCGCGGTCGCGAAGAGCGAGACGAGCGCCTTGCGGCTGAGCGGCGTCAGATAAGTGATGGTGGGGACAAGCAGCGTGCCCTCATGCGCGCCGGCCACGTCGCGGCGGACGCCGAGCGTCAGCGAGAGCCGGTCATAATCGCTGGTGACCACCCCTTGCCGGGCGATGCCGACATAGCCGCCCACTTCCACCGCCAGCGCCACCTTGCCGAGCGCGCGCACGCGCGGATCGTCGATGGCGCCGGGCATGGCGCGATTGAAGCCGAGCGACGCGATGGGGCCGAGCTGCAGGTCCCAGCCGGGGCCGGAGCGGTCGCGCAGCAGATCGACACTGGCCTGATTGCCGAGCAGCACGAACTTGATACCGTCCACCCGGCCGACGAGGCCGGGCACCGGCACCGCGCGGGACTGGTCGGCGCCTTCATAGGCGGGCACGATGCCGAGACCCAAGCCGGCCATGAGCATGTCCTCGCCCTTGTCCTCCCTTTCGGTCTGGGCGGCGGCCGGCGTGACGGCCCATGCGAGGAACAGGAAGCTGGGAGAAAGGAAGCGCAATGGCATGACTGCTCTAGAAATGGCGAGCGGCGCGCTCGGTTCCAGGGGCCATGGCGCAAAAGCAGGGCGATCGCCAGAATGGATCATGGACCGCCGGCGACGGGGCCGGTTCGATCCGATGCAAAGCCGCGCATTCGGCCGTCCCGCCATGATGTCTTGCGCCCCATTCCCTCCCGCCATGCATCGGCTGCCTACGCATCGGCCAATCAATCGTCGGCAGGCAACATCTGGGGATTCCACACGATTTCCCACAGATGCCCGTCGGGATCGCTGAAATAGCCGGCATAGCCGCCATAGAATGTGTCCTGCGGCGCCTTGACGATCCGCGCGCCCGCGCGCGCCGCGGCCGCCATCGCCTCGTCCACCGCTTCACGGCGCGAGACATTGTGTCCGATCGTGAAGGCCGTGGACGAGACGGGTTGCCGGGGCAGGCCGGTATCATGGGCGATGTCGTCCTGCGCCCAGACAGCGAGCTTCAGCCCGCCCGCCAGATCGAAAAAGGCGACCGCGCCATGCGCGAATTCGCGGCCGACAATGCCTTCGGTCGGCAGGCCCAGGCCGTCGCGATAGAAGACCAGCGATCGTTCGAGATCGGCAACGCCGAGCGTGAGGACGGAGATTCGCGCTTTCATGAGCCATGCCCTTCCTATCTGCGCCTGCACCATGCGGGCGCCCCGATAGTCTTGGGCCGCTACCCCAGTAGCGGAAGGACCCGCCGGGCGGGGGCCGGGCCAACCGTCCCGCGCCTAACCTGTTTCAGACAGGGAATGACTAGCCGCGCGGACGGGAGAGCGTCAATGTCCCTGCACGGAATAGCCGAAGCAAAGAGACGCGCCGGCGGCGATCCAGCGTCCTGGGCCGGCTGTTCGCCGCCGTGGTCTTACGCCACCGCGCCGATCACCTGCCGCAGCGCCGCGAAGCAGTCCGCGTCGATCGCCTTGCCGACCTCCGCCTCCATCACCGCCAGCGCGTCCTCGACCGACAGGGCCGCGCGATACGGGCGGTCGGCGGTCAGCGCGTCGTAGAAGTCGCACACGGTGATGATGCGCGTCTCGCGCGAGATGATGCGCCCGTCGATCTGCATGGGATAGCCCGCGCCGTCGAGCCGCTCGTGATGCGCGCCCGCGACCATCGCCATGTCCTTGAGGCCAGTGACGCGGTTCAGGATAGCGATGGTGTGCGCGGCGTGCTTCTGCATCACATGCCATTCGTCCGCCTCCAGCCGGCCGGGCTTCTCCAGGATCGTGCTGGAGACGCCGAGCTTGCCGACATCGTGGAGGATCGCGGCGCGGCGCAGCACGCGGCGGTCCGGTGCGCTCATGCCGAGCAATGCGGCGATGCTGTCCGCCAGCGCGCCCACGCGCCGGCTGTGTCCGCCGGTATAGGGACTCTTGGCGTCGATCACTTCGCCAAAGGCAGCCGCGATCTCGTCGAGATAATCCTCGTCCACATTCATGTTCGGCCCCGGCGGCTCGATGGCGCTCACGCGCGCGGCCATGGTGCCCGACCACAGCTCGCGCCAGAGCGCGCCATCCTCCGCCATGTGGACGAAGGCCGCGCAGAGCGACGGATCGAGCCATGCGCCGGCGCGCGCGGCGACCTGCGCCAGTGCGGATCTGGGGCCGCTGCCCATGAAGAAGATGTCGACCACCTGCGCGAGCAGGGCGATGCGCGCGGCAAGCGGGATGGCCTCGCCGGCCAGGCCATCGGGCTCGCCGCCGCCGTCCCAATGCTCGTCGAGACCGCGAATGGCCGCCGCGACATCCTCCGAGAAGCGCAGTTTCCGTGCGATCTGCGCACCGCGCACGCTGCGCGTCTCGATGAGCGATCGGGCGATCGCCTCGCCATTCTTGGCGATATGGCCGATGGCCTGCGCCCTCTGGACGAAACCCTGACCTTCGCCGCCCTTGCGGAAGACGAAGTCGAGCACCGCATCCAGATCCGTGCCGATCTGCCGATAGGCCTGCTTGAAGGCGCGGTCGTCGGTCCGGTAGAGTTCGGCAATGCGGGCGGCATTGGACGAGCTGCCCAGATCCTTCATCATCACCGCATAATAAAGGTCGTGCCGCGCCATGCCCGCGATGCCGAGCGTGTCGGCCAGGCGCATGGCGATCCAGGTACAGCGCAGCGAATGGCCCTCGGGCTGGCCCTCGCTCAGGTCCAGCGCATAGCTGAAGGCCCCGAGGATGCCGGACAGCGACAGGGCCGCACGGGAAGCATCACCGGAAGGCGCATGCGGCGCGCGAGGGGAGCGGTGATCGTGAAGCATGAATGTCCGCGCCCAGACATGGCGGCACGTTGGTCAACAGGCCCTTTCGCCGGCCGGTTAACGGGGCGGAAGGGCTGATTTGGCGGCCCTCAGCCGAAGCGCAGCGCGCCCAGCACGGCGAAAGCGAGGCCGACGAAGAACGTGAGCAAGGACCAGCCGCGCCGCATGAAGGCGAGATTGCGCAGCCAGAAGTGGGAATACGCGTCCGAAAAGCCGACCACGACCAGCGCCTCCAGGATCATGAGGCCGCCCAGGGTCTTCATGACGCAGGTGAACGGATCGGCCGGAATCCAGGGATTGAGCAGATAGACCGCCGCGCCGGTCAGCAGCTCGACAAGGCTTGCGGTGAGCTGGAGCGCGGGGGATGCCTCGAACTCGGCGATCATCGCCTGCCAGACGCCGGGCTTGCGCAAGGCGCCCACGGCCGCGGACAGGACGAACAGGCCGAGCAGCAGCGCGGTCCATCCGGTCGCGTCGGTGATGTTGGTGTCGAACATGGTCCCTCTCCCTCTGCGCTATCTTTCCCGTCCGGTCTGGTGCGGACATGGACGTCGACCCTTTGGCAGCGGCGAAGGCGTCGCGCACGAAGATTATTGCGCGCCGCGCGCGGATCAAGGGGGGATGATGCACGAGATGCGGTGGCGGGTGCGGTCGTTCCCCCAAAGGCGAAAGGCAAAGGCTGCTTTGGGGTCTTTGCTGCCATTGACCCATAACCGCCGTTCGCCCTGAGCGAAGTCGAAGCCTGTCCTGAGCTTGGTCGAAGGGGGCTCTGCTGAGCGGAGGCGAAGCACTTGGCCTCGACAAGCTCGGCTGAGGGCTTCGACTTCAGCTGAAAGCTGAAGTTTATCCTGAGCGCCTGCTGCAAGCAGGCAGTCGAAGGGCTCAGCCCGAACGGATGAGGTGCCGCTTTGGCTCGAAAGCCGACAATCCGCTCTACAAACCGTTCGTGCTGAGTAGGGTCTGAGGTGCGCCGCAGGTGCGTAGCGAAGAGCCGTATCGACGCACAGCAGCGCCACATCGCGGTCCTTCGATACGTCGCTTCGACAAGCTCAGTGGCTACTCAGGATGAACGGGGTTGGGCTTGAAGTCGGCTTTTCGCCCGCAAGCCGCGCCGCCTCCCCACCCCACCGAACAGGCGGGCCAATCAGCCCGCCTCCTTATCCGGTCGCCGTCGCGTCGGCGCTTATTCGGCGGCGTTGTCCGCGGGTGCCGCCTCGTTGGCGCCTTCCGCGGCATTGTCCGCCGCTTCGTCCGTGGCCGGCTCGGCGTCCGCGGCGGGCAGCGGCAGGTTGGAGCCCTGCGCGTTCAGATAGGCGATGATGTTGGCGCGGTCCTCGGGATTGCCCAGGCCTGCAAAGCTCATCTTGGTGCCGGGCGCGAAGTCGCGCGGGCTGGCGAGCCAGTGGTCCATCTGCTCGAAGGTCCAGCTGCCGCCCTTGCTCTTGAGCGCGTCGGTGAAGGCAAAGCCGGCATGGCCGGTGGCGAGGGGCTCGCCCATCACGCCGTAGAGATTGGGACCGATGCCGTTGGCGCCGCCCTGGTTGATCGTATGGCAGGCCATGCACTTGGCGAACACCTTCTCGCCCTTGGCGACGTCCGCATTGGCGAGCAGCGTGTTGAGCGAGGGGCCGGCTGCGGCGCCGGCACCTTCGGCCTCGACGCCTGCGATCGCATAGCCCATCGGCTCGGGGCGCTCCTGATGGAACATCTTGCTGCTGACGATGCCCGCGCCCAGCGCGATGATGCCGGCAAACAGGGCCCAGCCCGCAAAGGTATTGAAACGATCGGTCATTCCGCGACTTTCTCCGATTCCGCTCGGCGTTGCGGCGCGCCCGCGCGCCAGCATGCCCGTGCTGGCGCCCCCATTAATGACGGATTGCCGCACACGCAAGCCGCGCGTGCGGGCGGCCGGAGCATCCCTGCCGCCGGGCCGCGAAATGGCACGCGGCGGACCGCGCAGCGCAGGGCACGCAGGGGTGCGGACCATTGCCATTTGCGGATGCAGGCCCTAGGCCGGACTTGGGATTTGGGCTCAGGTGGAGGCGGATATGACGGTTTATCGTGACCCGGCGCGCGGGAAACCGGCATGGGCGCGCCCGGCCTGAGCGCAGACGCCCACAGATGGACGATTACCCGCTTCCCGCCCGGCGCCTTGTCGCCGAGATGACGGCCGCAGCCGCCGCAGCGCCCGCCCGCGCCCTCGCCTTCCAGGGCGCGCCCGGCGCCAATTCCCATCTTGCCGCCATGGACTATGCGTCCGACGCGCTGCCGCTTCCCTGCTTCAGCTTCGAGGATGCGATCGACGCCGTGCGCGAAGGCATGGCCGACCGGGCGATCATCCCCATCGAGAATTCGCTGCACGGCCGCGTGGCGGACATGCATTTCCTGCTGCCGGAATCGGGTCTGTCGATCACGGACGAATATTTCCTCCAGATCCACCATTGCCTGATGAGCGCGGACGCGAGCCCGCCGGTCTCGGCGCTTTCCCATGTCCAGGCGCTCGGCCAGTGCCGGCACTATCTGCGCGCCCACGGCATCCGCCCCATTGTCTATGCCGACACGGCCGGTGCCGCCGCTCTGGTGGCGCAAGG
>CBIMKI010000051.1:0-14441 GCA_966244395.1 uncultured Sphingobium sp.
AAGGGCGCGGGCGGCGAGATCCAGCTAACCGACGCCATGGCCCGGATGATCGGCCGTGAGTTGCTGGATCGAGCAATCCAGCTCGAAGAGCATGCGGCGCTGCTGGTCGTCGCGGATGAGGCTCTGCGTCCAGAAGAAGGAGGCGTAGCGCACGCCGCGCGTCACCGGCGTCACACGGTGCAGGCTGCTGCCCGGATAGACGATGGCATCGCCCGCCGGCAGCTTGACGCGCTTCTCGCCGAACGTGTCCTCGACGACGAGTTCGCCGCCCTCATAATCCTCCGGATCGCTGAAAAAGACGGTGGTCGAGACGTCCGTGCGCACGCGCACCGGCGTGCCCGGCACGGGAAAGACCGCATTGTCGACATGATTGCCGTAGGTCCCGCCGCCTTCGTAGCGGTTGAAGCGCGGCGGCAGGATACGCAGCGGCAGTGCGGCGGCAATGAAGAGCGGCGTCTGCGAGAGGCGCTCCAGGATGCCCTCGCCGAGCGAGACGGTCAGCGGGTCGCCGAGCGGGAGTTGCAGGTTTCGCTTGACCGAAGCGGCGCGATGGCCGGCGGTGGCGCGCCCGTCCTCCCAGTCCGCCGCCTCGAGGCGCGCACGCATGTCGCGAGCTTCGGCGGGCGAGAACAGGCCGGGAATGTGCAGGAGCATGGTCTGGGCCTTCGCGTCACGATGCGGCGGTCCGTGCTGTAGCGGCAGCGCACGTGCCGGAAAAGAGAAAGGAGGCGGCGGCCCCCACGAACCGCCGCCTCCCGTTGGTGACCTTAGAAGGTCAGGGTCACCGTGCCGATCGCCGCGAAGCCTTCACCCACGCGCGCCCACTGCGGGTTGGTGGTGGCGCCGTTGCGGACGCCCGTGAAATATGTCTCGTCCGTGACGTTCTTGAGATTGAGCTGCACGCGCGCATTCTCGTTCACTTCATAGGACAGATAGGCATTGTGGATGAGATAGTCGTCCACCTGATATAGCACGAGGTTGGTCGCGCTGGTCGTGTTGTTCATGTAGAACTTGCCCTGGTAGGTCAGGCCATAGCCGATCTCCAGACCGAAGGGCAGCTTGTAGGCCGTGAACAGGCTGCCGGAATGCTTCGGCGTATTAGTGAGCGGTGCGCCCTTCTGCGGGTCGGTTGGCGAGCCATCGGCCGCGTTCTGGAGCACCTTGCTGTCCAGATAGGTGTAGTTGGCCGTGACCGACCAGGCCGGCGTGATTTGGCCGTTAGCGCTCAGCGTGAGGCCATTGACGCGCGACTTGCCCTCCAGGACGTCGTCGGGCAGCAGCGGATCGATGGAGGCGACCTTGTAGTTCGAGCGCTCGTTGCGGAACAGGGCGGCCGATACAAGCACGCCTGCACCCAGCTCGGCCTTTACGCCGATCTCGTAGTTCTTCGCGGTCTCAGGATCGACATTGCAGCTTTCCGCATCGCACGAACCGTTGACCGAACTCTTGGACGGCGTCTTGCTGTTGCCGTAGGCCGCATAGATGCTGACCGGCTCGATCGGCTTGTAGACCAGGCCCACGCGGTAGGAGAAGAGGTCGGCCTCGTTCCAGAACTTGGTGCCCTGCGTCGTCGTGCCCGGCGTCGTGGCCGTGGCGCCGGCAATGCTGTCCTGGCGATACCAGCCCTTGTTCTTCTCATAGCGGATGCCCGCGTTCAGCTCGAACTGATCGGAGAACTTCATCGTGTCGAACAAGTAGATGGCGTAGTTCTTAAGCTCGCCATTCTGGCGGGAGGACGGCGTGAAGTTGACCGGACCGGTCCAGACATTGCTGCCATAATCGAAGCCCGGAGGACCCACGATAACCTCATTGGGATTGGCGATGTTGATGAGCGGCTCGGTGCCCGGATTGGTCCCGGCTGCCGTGCGGCGCCAGTTGCCGGAGACCAGGCCGTACTTCTCCCAGCTGAGCGCACCGCCGAAGGTGAAGGTGTGCTCGATACCGCCGGTGTTCAGCGTGCCCATGAGGTCGAGCTGCGTAAACGCCAGCTCGTTGCGGCTGTCACGCGCGGAGCCGCGCGGGCCGCCGGGAAGGAAATAGCCCGGAGGCGTGGTGGCCGGGCAAGCCGCGCCGTTGGCCTGCGTGCCCGAGGCGAGGCAGTAAGTACCCTGCGGCGGACTAACATAGACGAGCTGAGACACGTCCTGATAGCGCGTCAGGTTGCGGATGCGCAGCGTGTCGCTGAACTCATGCTCGATGATCGCGCTGACCTGGTCGACCGTCGATTCCTGCCGGTCGACATTGCGGTAGCCGTAATAGGAGCTGCTGTCAGCGCCCGGCAGCAGGCCGCCCAGTGCCGCCACATAGGGCACGCCATATTGCGGGATGTTGTCGTCTTCCTGGTGCATGTACTGCAGCGTCAGGCTGGTCGGGCTGTCGATGCCCAGAGTGACCGACGGCGCAAAGCCCCAGCGTTTGTAATTCTCGACATCGCGGCCCGGCACGTCGTTGCGGTGACCCATGGCATTGAGGCGGACCGCGACGAAATCGCCCACGCGCAGATTGGCGTCCACGGTCGCGCGATAATATTCGTCCGTCCCGACGCCGCCCGTCACGACGACGCGGTCCTCGGCCAGCGGGCGCTTGGTCACGACGTTGATCGAGCCGCCGACCGAGCCGGAGCCGGCCGTGACGGAGTTGGCACCGTTGGTGATCTCGACCTGCTCGGTGTTGAACGGATCGGTGCGGCTATACTGTGCGCTGTCGCGAACGCCGTCCGTAGTGATGTCGCTGTTGGCGGAATAGCCACGGAAGTTGATGCTGTCGCCATAGCCACCGCCGCCTTCGCCGGCGCCGAAGGTGATGCCGGGCACCACCGAGAGAACGTCGCGCAGCGTGAGCAGATTCTGCTGCTCGATCTGCGTGTTGGTGAGGATGGTGACGGTCTGCGGCGTGTCACGGACCGGACGGGTCGCCTTGGGGCTCTCCTGCCGGCGGCCCTTCTCTTCCTCCACGTCGGAATAGGTCACGGTCGTGCCGCCGAGCGAGGGCTGGCTGGCTTCCGTCTGCGACTGAGCATGGGCGACGCCGGGCACGAAGGCCGCGCCGACGCAGGACAAGGCAAGGAAGGCCTGACTCGGCCGGGTACGAGAAATGGTCATGATGTTCCCCAGTTGACGATATTGGCTGTTGTGTGCCGCGTCGATATTGCGAGTCATTATCGACGTCAACCATTATTGAGAATGGTTCGCAGCATTGAATCGCAAAATGTTGCGCGGAGGCTACAGCGGCCCCGTTCGGATTAAGGCATTGAAGCGCCGCGCATCATTCCGCCAGCGCAGCCGATTGCCATGCTTTTCTACGTGTCAGTGAGACGACGCCGGCAGAGCCTTGTCAGGTCGTCTGATGCTCACCGTCCCGGTCGCGCTCGCCATGCCGCCGGTCATGGCCTCCACGCCCGCGGCGTTCGCGTATGATCGGAATAGTCACGAGGCCCTTCACCATCACCGGGCTGCCGTCGCGCACCAGCGGCGACCAGCGCCAGTCGCGCACGGCGTTCAGCACCGCGCGATCGAGCCGGGGGAAGCCGCTGCTTCTGGCAATCGAGATCTCGGAAACGCGCCCGTCCGTACCGAGCATGACGGAGAGAACCACGGTCCCCTCTTCCTGGTTGCGCCGCGACTCCAGCGGCACCACGATCGGCCGGGCCGAAATGACGCGGGCACTGATCTCGCCGGCATTCTCCGGTCCACGCGCGACCGGCGCCGGGGCGGGCGGCGCGACGGCGCGCTCCGGCGTCAGCGGCGCGACCGTGGCTGCGACCGGCACCGGCATGACCGGCACCACCGGCAACGTCACCAATGGCGGCGGCGCCACGACCTGCGCGACCGGCGGCGGTGTCACCGGATCGGGATCGGGCTGTTCGGCGGGCGGCGGATCGTCCGGAAGGCTGAGCAGCGTCACGACAGTGGGCGTGCGTTTCTCCACCTTCTTGAAAACCGGGTGCATGAAGACGAAAGCCGAAACAAGGCCGCCAACCAGCAGCAGCGCCAGCAGGGTCGCGACCGGATCCTGCCCGCGCGTGCGCCTGTAGCGCGAGGGCTCCAACGATGCCGTCGCACGCATCTTGAACGCTGGATCGAAGCTTGCCTTCATATGCCCCACTCGAGTTGGCCTGGTCGCTCTGCGCCTTTGCGTCAGCAACAAATAAATACAAATGCGAGTCATTCGCATAAAGCAAACCGGCTAGACCGTCCAGTTCGAAAAATCCCTGTCGCCCGGCGCGGCAGAACTCTTGCGAATGACTCGCAATATATGCCAAGAGCGACCGTCCGGGTTCGAATCGCGACCGGATGGGCATTATGATGAGACGTTCGGGCCGCCTGGCACGCCGAGGGACGAGATGGACAGCGCAGGCTTGACCACATCGCAACAAGAGACGAGCGAGCGCCTCGGCGCCGCGCCTACCGCCACGCCCGCCTCCGCCAAGATAGGCGGCAAGAAGGGCAAGGCCGGGAAAGCGCGCCGCGCCTGGTATCTGAAGCAGCTTCACGCCTGGCACTGGATCAGCGCCGCCATCTCGCTCGTCGGCATGCTGCTCTTCGCCATCACCGGCATCACGCTCAACCACGCCGCATCGATCACCGCAGAGCCCAGGGTCACCGAAGGCGCGGCAACCCTGCCGCCCTCGCTGCTCGCCCAGCTCGCGGACGCTCCGGCGGACAGCCATGCGCCGCTGCCCCCGCCGGTCGCGGCACATCTGGCGGAGACGACCAAGCTCAATCCGCACGGGCGGGCGGCCGAATGGTCCGATGACGAGGTCTATGTCGGCATGCCCGGCCCGGGCCGCGACGCCTGGATCAGCATCGACCGCGCAAGCGGCGAGGTCATGTCGGAAGCCACCGACCGCGGCTGGATCTCCTATCTCAACGATCTGCACAAGGGCCGCAACACCGGCGACGCCTGGTTCTGGTTCATCGATATCTTCGCGGTCGCTTGCATCGTCTTCACCATCACCGGCCTGCTGCTGCTTCAGCTTCACGCCCGCCATCGTCCGAGCACATGGCCCATCGTGGGCCTGGGGCTCGCCATCCCCGTCGCCATCGCGCTGTTCTTCATTCACTAAGAGAGGTTCACCATTTCCATGCGTTCCCTCCCGCTCACAGCCTCGGCGCTCGCCGCGGGCATCGTCGCGGCGCCGGCCGGCGCCGCGACGCTCAGCATCACCATCCCCCAGCTCAAGGTGGCCGAATATCACCGCCCCTATGTCGCCGCGTGGCTCGAACCGGCGGACGGCAGTGCGATCCGCACGATCTTCGTCTGGTACGACACCAAGAACAGCGGCAGCGAGCCAGGCACCAAGTGGCTCGCGGACCTGCGCAGCTGGTGGCGCAAGGGCGGCCGCAATCTCAAGCTCCCCGCCGACGGCGTCAGCGGCGCGACGCGCGCGCCCGGCACCTACAAGGTGACGCTGCCCGCCAACATCAAGCCCGGCGCCTACACGCTGCGCGTCGAAGCCGCGCGCGAGACCGGCGGACGCGAGCTGGTGTCGCTGCAGGTCAACATCCCGGCCGGTTCGGCCTCCGGTGGCGGCAAGGCCGAACTCGGCGTCGTCACGCTTTCCCGCTGACAGGAGATACATCATGCGCTTCAAGACCCGCCTGATCGTCGCCGCCGCCGTCATCTCGGCCGCGACGCCCGCTCTGGCCCATCGCGGCTGGCTCCTCCCCTCCGGCACCATCTTCTCGGGCGACAATGAATGGGTGACGGTCGACGCCGCCGCCTCCAACGACCTCTTCTTCCCCGATCACCGCCCGATGCAGCTCGGCGGTGTCAAGGTGTGGAAGCCCGACGGCAGCGAGAGCAAGATCGAGAACGGCTCGACCGGCGAGCGCCGCTCCACCTTCGACGTGAAGCTCGACCAGCAGGGCACGTGGCGCATCGGCACGGTCCAGTCCGGCGTCTCGGGCACCTTCAAGGTGAATGGCGAGGAATGGCGCCTGGGCGGCCGTCGCGGTCCGCCGCCGGGCGCCGGGGCCGCCGGTGCGGCCGCGCAGCCGCGCACCGTCGCCAGCGTGGACGAGATTCCCGCCGATGCGACGGACATCAACATCACCGAGCGCTCTGGCAGCAACAACATCTTCGTGACGCTCGGCGCGCCGAGCGACAAGGTCTATCAGCCGGCCGGCAAGGGCCTGGAAATGGTGCCCGTAACGCACCCGGCCGAACTGGTCGCAACCGAGCAGTCGCAGCTGCGCTTCCTCGTGGACGGCAAGCCTGCCGCCAATGTCGAAGTGGAGGTCGTCCCCGGCGGCAAGCGCTATCGCGACTCCGAGGAGAAGATGGACCTCAAGACGGATGCGAACGGCGTCCTCGCCGTCACCTGGCCGACCGCCGGCATGTACTGGATCAGCGCCGAGCTGGCCGACGACAAGCCCAGCATCGCCCGCGCCACCAAGCGCCAGATGAGCTATGTCGCCACGCTGGAGGTGATGGCGCCCTGATGACGGCAGCGCCGTCCATCCGCGTCGCCGTCCCGCCGGTTCTGGACCCGCAGGCTTTTACGAGTCACGATCCGGCGGCGACGGTCGCGGACATGGGCGGCGCGACCATGGGCACCTATTGGCGCGTGCGCCTCGCCGCACCGCCGGGCTTTGACCGCGACGCAGCCAAGGGCGCGGTCGAGCAGCGCCTCGCGATCATCGTCGAGGAGATGAGCCAGTGGGAGCCTGCCTCCCTGCTTAGCCGTTTCAACCATGCCTCCGCCGGCAGATGGACCGATCTGCCGGACGATTTCAGCGCGGTCATTGCCGCCGCTCTCGACATCGCCGCCCGCACGCAAGGCGCCTTCGATCCCACGATGGGCCGCCTCACCGACCTGCACGGTTTCGGCGCCACGCCTCTCTCCACGCCACCCACGCCGGAGGCCGTTGCCCAGGCCCTCGCCCTCTCGGGCTGGCGGCGCCTCGCTTATGAGCCCGCCGCGCGCCGTCTGACCCAGCCAGGCGGCCTCTGGCTCGACTTCGCCGGAATCGCCAAAGGGCACGCGGTGGACATGACTGCGAACCTGCTCGGCGCCATGGGCATCCGGCACTGCATGGTCGAAATCGGCGGCGAGTGCGTCGGGCGCGGCATCCGGCCGGACGGCGACCCCTGGTGGGTGGAGCTGGAATGCCCGCCCGATCTCGACCTCCCGCCGCTGCGCCTCGCCCTCCACCAGCTCGCGATCGCGACCTCGGGCAATTATGTGCGCGGCGACCACACGCTCGATCCGCGCACCGGCTACCCGGCCCGCAACGGCATCGCTTCGGCCAGCGTCATCCACACCACCGCCATGCAGGCCGATGCCTGGGCGACCGCCATCACCGTGCTCGGGCCGCAGGACGGCGCCGCGCTCGCGACCCGCGAAGGGCTCGCCGCACGTATCGTCACGCAGGAGGGCGCGGCGGCCCGCGAATGGCTGAGCCCGGCATTGCAGGCCATGCTCGACGGCTGATCCGGGGTTTTAGCGGGGGCAAATCCCCTCACCGAATGATCGTCATCCCGGCGAAGGCCGGGATCCAAGGCAACATCGCATGGACCCCGGCCTTCGCCGGGGTGACGTGGAAGCATAGGTGGGGGTGAAGAGCCTCTCTCAAGCCGTCGCGACGCGCGTCGCGTGGGCGCGGATCAGCGCCAGCATCGCCGCGTCGCTGTCGAAATTGCCGTACCAGCCCTGCGGCTCGTGCGGCGGATCGCCCATATAGTGCGTGTCGCCGTCCACGAAGCGATGGTCGGCATGCTGCGCGCGCGCCTCGCCATTCCAGGCCCAGAAGTTGGTGCCCGCGACCGGCCCGCCTTGCGTCAGGCTCGCTTCCGCCGTCTCGTAGATCAGCCGGTAATATCGCTCGCGGAATGTCGTGGGCGCGGCGGGATCGTATCGCTCGCCGTCGCGCGGAAAGCCGAACTCCTCGAAGGCGAGCGGCTTGCCTGCGGCATCGGCGAGGCGCACCGCCGTGGCGAGAGAATCCGCCACCTTGGCCTTGCCGCCGTCCCATGTCCCCGCAAGGTCCTTGCCGTCCACCCAGCCCCAGTTGAGCGGCCAGATATGGGCGGTCATGTAATCGACATTGGCATGCGCGCGGACGACCACATCCTCCCGCCCGTTCGCGCCCTGCGTGCCTTCATGGCCGAGCGAGACGAGATGATGGGGGTCAAGCTCGCGGATCAGTGAGGCGGTCGTGTCGATCCACTCGTAATAATGCGGCAGCGCCGCTTCCACGCCCGCCTCCGTCCCGCCCGGCCGGGGCTCGTTGCAAAGCTGCCAGGCCATGATCGCGGAGTCCTCGGCATAAGGCTTGCCGGCGATCTTGTTCACCCGGCCCACGATGGCGCGCACATAGTCATAATAGCCCTGCCTGGCCTGCGCGTTGGAATAGAAGGCGCTTACTGCATCCGGAAAGGCCGGCCAGGGATGGGCCGGATCGTTCATGTCCATATACTGGCCGGTCGCGTAGAAGAGCCGGTTCATCATGCCGCCGGACCATTCCCAGAAATTGGTGAGGCAGAGCACCGCCGCCATGCCGCGCTTGCCGATCTCCGCCATGGCGAAATCGAGCCCCTCGAGCAGCGTCTCGTTATATTCGCCCGCCGCGTTGACGAATCCGGGCTTGATCGAACTTTTGACGGGCCCTTCCTCGCCGCTCGCCATGATGCGCAGGTTCGTGAGCCCAAGTGCCTTCAGCCGATCCAGCTCGCGCACCAGCCGCGCGCGATCACCATATTCGGCGTCCGCGCCGAGCCAGGCGAAATACCAGGCATTGGCGCCGGTGAAGCGATAGGGCGCTCCATGGCGCGTGAAGCCCTTGCCGGCCCTGCGGATGAAGCCGTCGCCCTTCTCGTCAGTGGCGGCGGCTGCGCAACCGCGCAGCAGGCCAAGAGCGGCCGCACTCACCATCAGCGCACGGCGATCGAGCACAAAGCCGCCATTCCCCACTATCCCTCTCCCGCTTGACCGGACATGTTAACGGTAACATCATGCAGCAACCGGAAGCAACGCCGGGCAACGACACGCGAAACCGGCGGGTTTTCGTCCAAGCGGGAGGGGATAGTTTGATGATTCGCAGGTTTGCGATCGGCGCGGCACTCGCCGCCTTGGCGGCCACCATGGTCCAGGCCCAGCCCGAGGCGCCCGGCGTCGCCCGTCCTGAGACGTGGCCGGCCTATAAATATCCCGTCCGCCTCTCCGAGGCCGACCAGGCGCGGATCGAGGCCCTCATCAAGCGCATGACGCTGGAGGAGAAGATCGGCCAGCTCGTCCAGGCGGACCTGTGCTGCGTCACGCCACAGGACCTCAAGACCTACAATCTCGGCTCCGTTCTCAACGGCGGCAACAGTGGCCCTTATGGTAATGACCTCGCGCCGGCCGCCGACTGGCTTAAACTCGCCGACGAGTTCTATGCCGCCTCGGTCGACACCAGCGACGGCGGCGTCGGCATCCCCATGATCTGGGGCACGGACGCGGTGCACGGCCACTCCAACATCATCGGCGCCACCATCTTCCCGCACAATATCGGCCTCGGCGCCATGCGCGACGTGGCGCTCATCGAGAAGATCGGCGCGGCGACCGCGACCGAGATCCGCGTGACCGGCCAGGAATGGACCTTCGCGCCAACCGTTACCGTGCCGCAGGATTTCCGCTGGGGGCGCGCCTATGAGGGCTATTCCTCCGACGCGCGGCTCGTCGCCTCCTATGTCGGCGCCATGGTGCGCGGTCTGCAAGGTTCGCCCGATGGCGGCCACATCCTCCCACGCGGCAAGGTGATCGCCTCGACCAAGCATTTCCTCGCCGATGGCGGCACGGAGAATGGCGTGGACCAGGGCGATGCGAAGATCAGCGAAGCTGAGCTGCGCGACATTCACGGCCTGCCCTACGGTCCCGCCATCGAGGAAGGGGTCGCGACGGTCATGGCCAGCTTCTCGAGCTGGCAGGGCGTCAAAATGACCGGCAATCGCAGCCTGCTGACCGGCGTGCTCAAGGAGCGCATGGATTTCGACGGCTTCACGGTCTCGGACTGGAACGCCCATGGCCAGGTGGAGGGCTGCACCAATGCCTCCTGCCCGCAGGCGCTCGTCGCCGGCATCGACATGTATATGGCGCCGGACACGTGGAAGCCCATTTACCAGAGCCTGCTTGCGCAGGCGAAGGCGGGCCAGATTCCGATGGCGCGGATCGACGATGCCGTGCGCTCCATCCTCAAGGTGAAGGCGCGCCTGGGATTGTTCGAGGCGGGCAAGCCCTCCTCGCGCGCGCTCTCGGGTCGCTACGAACTGCTCGGCTCGCCGGAGCACCGCGCCATATCGCGCGAGGCCGTCCGCAAGAGCCTCGTGCTGCTCAAGAACCAGGGCGTGCTGCCACTGAAGCCCGGCGGACGCCTGCTCGTGGCCGGCGACGGCGCGGACGACATTGCCCGCGCCTCGGGCGGCTGGACGCTCACCTGGCAAGGCACCGGCATCGACAACAGCCACTTCCCCGGCGCCACTTCGCTCTGGCAGGGCCTGCGCCAGGCGGTGACGAGCGCGGGCGGCTCGGCAGAACTTTCGCCCGACGGCCGCTTCACCGCGAAACCCGATGCCGCCGTGGTGATCTTCGGCGAGAGACCCTATGCCGAGTTCCAGGGCGACCGCGCCACGCTCCAGCTCGATCCGGAGCTGACCGCGCCCTATGAGACGATGCGCAGACTAAAGGCGCAGGGCATTCCGGTCGTCGCCGTGATGATGACCGGGCGCCCGCTCTATGTGAACCCCGCGCTCAATGCCGCCGATGCCTTCGTGGTCGCCTGGCTGCCGGGCACCGAGGGCGGCGGCCTTGCCGACGTTCTGGTCGGTGACACGCAGGGCAAGGCGCGCTTCGACTTCACCGGCAAGCTCCCCGCCGACTGGCCGCGCACCGCGAGCATGAAGGACGGCGCGCTCTATCCCTTCGGCCATGGCCTTTCCTATGCCTCGCCGCGCAGCGCCTGGGCGCCGCTCCCCGAGGATAGCGGCGTCGCGCAGGGCGGGGACGCGCGCGTCTGGTTCTCGGGCGGCATGCCAGCTTCGAGCTGGTCGCTGCACATCGTCGATCCCGCCACGCCGGGCACGCAGACGCGCGTCACGACCGTCCCCGCCGAAGCCCTGGCCGGCCGCGCGCAGATCACGGCGGTCGACTTCAAGGTGCAGGAAGGCGCCCGGCGCTTCGCCATCGCGGGCGGGCAGAGCGCCGTCTCGCTCTCCTCCTTCGACCCCATCGACATCAGCCGCGAGACCAATGGCGACGTCATGCTGCTGGTGACGCTCCGGATGACCGACGCGCCGGACCAGGCGGCGATCGGCCTGCGCAGCGGCGAGACGCTCGTCTCCAGCCCGGTCGCGATTCCCGAGGGCAATGCCTTCGTGCGCTACGGCCTCTCGCTCAAATGCCTGCGCGACAAGGGCGCGGACATGACCCGCGTCGGCGCGCCCTTCATGCTCACGACCATGGGCAAGGTCGATTTCGCAATCGGCGAGGTGCGGCTCGGCACGGACGCGGACGTGGTGCTGCCTTGCCGCTGATAGGCCCTTGGCAGCCCCGCTTACGCGTCGCTGGTCTGCCCGCGATTGCGCGGAGGCCAGCCGGGGATGCTTCGCCCGCCGGAGTCAACGAGCTTTGGCGAGCAGGAGACCCGCATGCCCCCCGGCAACTCCCGCACGCTCTACGCTTCGCGGCCTATCAGTGCGTCGCGCCGCTCTCCACGGGGCGCAGCGCCCGTGCACGTGATGCGGCAAAGGCGAAGACGCACAGGACCGCGTAGCAGGCCGCCGGCACCAGCAGCGCCGTCACATAGCCCGACGCATCGGAGACGCGCCCAACCAGCAGCGGCACGAAAGCGCCGCCGACGATCGCCGTGCAGAGCAGGCCCGAGGTCGCTTCCTTGCTCGCGGCCGAGCGCTCCAGCGTCAGCGTGAAGATCACCGGGAACATGATCGAGTTGAAGAAGCCGATGCCGAGCGCCACGAAGCCGGCCGAGACGCCGCCCACGCCCACGACATAGAGGCACATGAGGCTGGCAATCGCGGTGAACAGGGCAAGCAGCAGCGCGGCGTTCACGCGCGCCAGCAGCGCCGATCCGACCGCGCGGCCGACCATCGCGCCGCCCCAGTAGAAGGCCACCGCCTTGCCGGCCTCTTGCAAGGACACGCCGGGCACGCCGTCGCTGCCCATGGCGTGGCCAAGCAGCGGCACGGCAAAGGCCGCGTCCGACTGGCCCCAGATGTCATTGCCGTTGAGGAACAAGGCCATCTGCGTACCGATCGACACTTCGGCGCCCACATAGAGGAAGATGGCGAGCCCGCCGAACAGCGCCCAGCGCGACGAGAAGGCATCCGCGATCAGCGCGACGATCCCCTTGCCGGGCGCGGGCTCCGGCGCGGCGGCACTCACGGTGTGGCGCGCGAGGAAGAAGAAGGCGAGCAGCACCAGCAGCAGGCCGCAGATCCAGAAATAGGCGCGGTCGATGCCGGCCAGTGCCGCGTCGCGGATCTCGGGCGTGATGACGGCGCCTTCCTTCACCTCCACCCCTTCGAGAAACAGGGTTGCGCCCAGCAGCGGCCCCAGGAACGTGCCAAAGCTGTTGAAGGTCTGCGACAGGGTCAGGCGGAAATGACTGCCGCGGGGATCGCCCAGCGCCGCCGCCAGCGGATTGGCGGCGACCTGCAGGATGGTGATGCCGCTCGCCAGGATGAAGAGCCCCAGCAGCACCAGCGAATAATTGGCCATGTTCGCCGCGCCCAGCATGACAAGGCAGGCACTGGCCATCATCGCCAGCGCCAAGAGGATCGCCGGCACGGCCCGCAACCGCGCAATCAGTGCCGCCGCAGGGAAGGACATGACGCCATAGGCGATGAAGAAGGCGAAGGCGGAGAGCTGCGCCTGCGTGTCGCTGAGGGTGAAGATGCCTTTGACGGCCGCCACCAGCGGATCGATCAGCGAAGTGATGAACCCCCAGGCAAAAAACAACGTTGTCACCGCAGCGAAAGCCGCGCCTACGGAGCCCTTGTTCTGCATCGGCATTATCCCTCTCCCTGGCCCCTCGCGGCCGCTCTGGCGCATCTTACTCGGTCCCGCGCGCGCCAAGGCAAGCGCGGACTGAGGTCAATCCCCGCTGACCGCATAAGGCCCGACCACCACGCCCGTAAAGAGGCCAGCGTTCACCGAGGCCATGTGGCGGATGTCGACATTGCGCCCCAGGACCTGCCAGGCGCCGCGACCGGCGGGGCGCCACCGCAGGTCCGCCTCGCCCTTGTCGATCGTCAACCGCAGCTCGATTTCCCCGGTCGTGTCGAGCGCATGATTGGCGACGAGCGCGCCATTGGCCGGCTGGTCCGCGCCGGAGCGCCGCCGCACGACAAGCCGCCGCGTCCCGTCGCTCGCCTGTTCGATGCCCGCGGCGAGGAAATTATTCTCCGCGATGAAGGCCAGCAGCCCCGCGAAATCCCCGGCCTTCTCGGGCGCGAAGCGCAGCCGCGCGGTCCATTCGGCGAAAGGATGGCGCATGCGGCGCCCAAGGAAGCTGGGCTGGCCACGCGCGCTGGCTGCGTCCAGCCCCGCGATCAGATCGAGCCCGCCCGCCCGCCGGTCGCGCGCATAGGCTTGCACAGCCGGGGGATTGCGCATGGCGATCCATTCGGCCGAGAGGCGCTCGCCTGCGAAGCCCTCGGTCCAGCGGGACCAGTCGTCACCCCGAAACGGCGGCAGCGCAGGCTTCGCGACCGCCATGGGTACGGCCTCCCCGGCATCGAGGAAGCGCGGCCAGCCGTCGACCCAGCGCACCGGCAGCAGCCAGGTTTCGCGGCCGAGCAAGGTCAGTTGATCCTCGAACGGGCGCGTCGCCAGGAAGACGCCCCACCAGCGCCCATCGTCGAGCCGGACGAGGTCGGCATGGCCCGTCGCCTCGACCCGGTCCGGCCGGTCCCTGGGCATGTCGCGCTGCGTTAATATGGGATTGAACGGCCCGGCCTCGTAAGGACCGTCCGGCCGCCGTGCCCGGTAGATCGTCTGGGAATGCTGGTCCGCCGTGCCGCCCTCGGCCGGCATCAGATAGTAATATCCGTCGACCTTGTAGATATGCGGCCCCTCGGCCCAGATCGGCTTGTCCCCTGGGTGAACGCCGCCATCGACGATGAGTTTGCGCGGGCCGATGAGCCGGCCCGCCGCCATGTCAAACTCCTGGATCCAGATCGCGCGATGCCCCTCGTAGCGCGGCTCGCCGATGGGGGCGCCATTGTTCACCACCCAGCCGCGCCCGTCCTCGTCGACGAAGAGCGAGGGATCGATGCCTTCGAAGTCCAGCCACACCGGATCGGACCATGGTCCGGCCGGATCGGTGGTTGTAACGAAGAAATTCTCTCCACAGCGCACGCAAGTGTTGAAGATGTAGAAGCGTCCCGCATGATGCGTGATCGTGGGCGCATAAAGGGCGTCCGTGGCGATGCCCATGCCGGCC
>CBIMKI010000052.1:0-14270 GCA_966244395.1 uncultured Sphingobium sp.
GGCTGCACGGTTCGCTCGCCCGTTCGGAAGCGTCGATCAACTCGAAGCTCGGCGGCGGCCTGGCGTTCCTCGCGACCGTCGGTGCGACCTCGCCGTTCATCGGTCTGTTCGGTACGGTTATCGGCATCTACCGCGCGCTCATCAAGATCGGCGCGTCGGGTCCGGCCTCGATCGACGCCGTCGCCGGTCCGGTGGGTGAAGCGCTCATCATGACCGCCCTGGGTCTGGCCGTGGCCGTTCCGGCGGTGCTTGCCTACAACTGGCTGCAGCGTCGCAACAAGTCGATCGCCGAAGACCTCAGCGGTTTCAACAACGACCTGCTCGGCTATCTGGTTTCGGACGGCGCCGTTCGTCCGACCGTGACTGCCGCTCCGGTTGCCGCTCCTGCCAAGCCGGCTCCGGCCAAGGCCTGATCCAGGACCAGGCGGACATCCCGTGCGGCGCGGCTCGTGCCGGTCGCATGGGGTCCGCAGGCAGGGCAAGGAAGCCTTGCCTCAGACTCTTGTTAGGAATGTGATCGATGGCCATTAGTACAGGATCATCGGGCGGTGACGAAACCCCGATGTCGGACATCAACACGACGCCTCTCGTGGACGTCATGCTGGTGCTCCTCATCATCTTCCTCATCGCGGTTCCGGTCGTTGTGCAGACGGTGGATCTCAAGCTTCCGAAGATTGCCTTCGAGCCGACGACGACCAAGCCCGAGAACGTCTCGCTGAGCGTCAAGGCCGCGTCGAACGGTGCGTGCGAGGTTTATTGGCAGCTCACCAAGGTGGACGCCAACGATCTGCTCAATCGTGCGGTCGACAAGCTGAAGAAGGACATCGAGAAGGCCGGCGGCGTGCAGAACATCTCGCCCGACGATCTTCCCGAGGTGCATATCCGCGCAGACATCGATACGCCCTATCGGTGCATCGGCGGCACCATCTTCACGATGCAGCGCGCCGGTTTCCCGAAGGTCGGATTCATCTCCGAGCCTGATCCGGGTTCGATCTCGGTCCAGCGGCTCTAAGAGCGATTTTAGGAGACTTTACTCATGGCAATGAGTGGTGGCCGCGATGACGGCGAACCGATGATGGAAATGAACACGACGCCGCTCATCGACGTCATGCTCGTTCTCCTCATCATGTTCATCATTACCATCCCGATCCAGACGCACGCCGTTAAGATCGACCTGCCGCAGAACACGCCGCCGACCGACAATGCGATCGACCCGGTGAAGAACAAGCTGGGCATCGATGCCGCCGGCCAGATTTACTGGAACGGCGCCCAGATCGACAAGCTGACGCTGCGTCAGTATCTGGATTCGACGGTGCAGATGCAGCCCGAGCCCGAATTGCAGTTCGAGCCCGATCCGCAAACGCGCTATGTCGTGGTCGACGAGGTGCTCGCGATCATCAAGCGCGCCAAGGTCACCAAGCTCGGCTTCGTCGGCAACGAGCGCTACGGCAGCTGGTAAGCCGGATCGGCGAGGGCGATAAGCCAGCTTGATGCCGGGACGGAAAAGACAGGACAGACGGGAAAGGGAGCTTCGGCTCCCTTTTTTGTTTTTGGCGATTTGGCTGGGACGTTGCACTGCTGCGAACAGGCAGGTCTCGCTTTGCGCTGCGCCGGGACGCTTTGGGCATAGGCGCATCGCGGCACAGGTGCGGAAACAACCGGAACAGCCGCTCCCTGCGCGCCGAAATTGGGGGCGCCCGCGGGTGTGCTCCGGCGCCGTCTTTCCTCGGCCGCCTCTCTTTTCGAAATGCGTCGGTGCATGGAACAGATGGTGCACGCCGACGGCGATTAACTTCCTGGTAAGTCGATGGGGGATAGGTTTTGCGGTGATCTGTCGGGAGCTGCGCGCAATGGGCGCATTGGTTGACGAGTCGAAGCTGCGCGACGCAAGACGGCATAGCCGCTCTGGCGCGCTGATCGGCGTGAAATTCCGTCGCAAGGGCGAGGCCTGGTTCAGGACCAAGGTGACGGACCTGTCGCCCGCCGGCTTCCGCCTGCTCAGTTTCGTGAAGCTGCGGGTCGGCATGGAAGTCTGGGTCATGTTCCCCGGCTTCGACGGCCGTAAGGCGCGCGTCATCTGGGTCGCGAACCACGAGGCCGGCTGCACCTTCGAAAGCCCGCTCCACCCCGCCATCTACGACCATATCCTGCGCACCTCGGACCCGATCACGCGCCACTGATCGCTCGCGACTTCGCGGGGCCACTTCCCGCAGCCTGTTGACACGCATTGCCAGCACGATCGCCCACCCCAAATCATGAGGCTCGCGATCAGGCCGCCATTGGTTCGGACTGGCCGAGGCGCTGGCGGCACATCTGCTGCTGCACGGCAATGGCTATGCAGATCGGCATGGACCGGACGGGCGGCCCCGACGAGCCTCTATGCGCTGCGATCCGACCGCGTGACGTTGAAGGCCAATGCGCAGGGCTGGCCGCGCACCTATCGCTATCGGGCCGGGGAGAGCACCGTCAGCTATGCGAGCGAGGATGCGGCGGGGCTACGCGGCGATCGTACACTTGAAGTCGCTCAATCCGGCGGGCGACCATTATGGCCTGGGCTGCGTGGCGTGGCGCCGGGCGCGGTCGCCATCCAATCCGCGAGAGGCGTCTCACGGGCGGAGCGCCTCGACCCAGGTCGATGCTGAGCCGGTCGGCGGGCCGAGACCATCATCCTGGCGGTTCGGCAGCTAGACCGCTTCGGTGAATTGCAGCGAGGCCAGGCGAGCGTAAAGGCCGCCCTGGGCGGCCAGTTCGGCGTGCGTGCCGGATTCGACGATGCGGCCGTTATCCATCACGATGATCCGATCGGCCGCGCGGACCGTGGCGAGGCGGTGTGCGATGACCATGACGGTGCGGTCCTTCATGAGCTTGGCCAGCGCGTCCTGCACAAGCCGCTCGGACTCGGCATCGAGCGCGGAGGTCGCCTCGTCGAGCAGCAGGAGCGGCGCGTCCTTGAGCAGCGCGCGCGCGATGGCGATGCGCTGGCGCTGGCCGCCGGATAGGCGCGCGCCGCCTTCTCCCAGCTCGGTGTCGAGCCCTTCGGGAAGCGCGCGCAGGAACTGCTCGGCATTGGCCGCGCGCGCGGCGGCCCAGAGCGCGTCGTCACCGGCGTCCCACTGGCCATAGCGCAGATTGTCGCGCGCGCTTGCCGCGAAGATGACGGTTTCCTGCGGCACCAGCGCAATCATGCCGCGTACCTGGACGGGGTCGGCATCGCGCAGCGCCACGCCGTTCAGCGTGATACGACCTTGCGCCGGATCGTAGAAACGCTCGGCGAGCTGGAGCAGCGTGGATTTGCCCGCGCCGGAGGGGCCGACGATCGCCACGGTTTCGCCAGGCGCGACATCCAGTGTGAAATCGTCGAGTGCCAGCACTTCGGGCCGCGTGGGATAGCGGAAGGACACATTTTCGAAAGTGAGATGCGCCTTGTGGTCGGCGGGGATCGTGACTGGCGCGGCGGGCGGCTTGATGCCCGGCACGGCGCTGGTCAGCTCGAAGAGGCGGGCAGCGGCGCCGGCGCCGCGCAGCAGATCCCCGTAGACTTCGGTCAGGGCGCCAAAGGCTCCTGCAACCACGCCGCTTGTCAGCACGAAGGCGGCGATGGTCCCGCCCGTCATACGCCCGGCTTCGACGTCCAGCGCGCCGCGCCAGAGAATGAGCGTGATCGAGCCGAAGATGAGGAACATGATCGCCGCCGTCATGAGGGCGCGAACCGTGAAGCGCTTGCGCGCCGTCCTGAAATTTTCCTCGACGGCATCGCGAAAGCGCGTCGCCTCGCGCTTCTCCTGGGTGAAGGCCTGCACGATCTTCATGGCGCCCAGCACTTCGGTGGTGATGCTGCCGACGGCGGCGAGCCGATCCTGGCTGACGCGCGAGAGGGTGCGCAGCTTGCGGCCAATGAAGACCACGGGCGCCAGCACGGCGGGGATGCCGAACAGCAGCAGCGCTGCAAGGCCCGGTGCCAGCATGAACATGTAGATGACGCCGCCGATGCCGGTCAGCGTGTTGCGCAGCGCAATGGACGTCGTCGACCCCACCACCTGCTCGATGATCGCGGTATCGGCCGTCATGCGCGATGCGATCTCGGACGGACGATTGGCCTCGAAAAAGGCCGGCTCCTGTCGCAGCAGATTGGCCTGCGCGGCCATGCGCATGTCCGCCACCACGCGCTCGCCGAGCCAGGAAACGAAATAGAAGCGCGTCGCGGTCGCCAGCGCCAGGATAACGGCGATGAGCAGCAGATATTGGAACCAGCGCGAAACGTCGCCGCCGTCGGCGCCGAAACCCCGGTCGATCACCAGCTTGAAGCCGGCGGGAATGGCAAGAGTGGCGGCCGAAGCCGTGAGCAGTGCCAGCGCCGCAACGGCGATATGCCCGGGATAGCGCAGCGCCATGGACCAGATCAGCCTGAGTTGGCCGAGGCTGGCGGGCGGCGCTTGATTCGGGGCGGTGGCGGCGGGGCGGGATCGACGGGCCATGCCGCGCCCTAGCCCAGATTTCCGGTACTTGGAACCGTCCTCTGAGCCAGAAATGCAAATGCCGGATGCAGATGCACGGACGATTGCATCCTTTTCACGCAATTTTTAGCGCCATCGCGGCACCACAGGCGTTATTGCATCGCAACATGGAAATGGTTGGTCTATAGAAGGGCCATATGAGGCAAGGGTCGCATGCTCTATAGCGCTTACGAAATTCATCGGAATCTGCTGGCCGGTGCCAGTGCCATGGCCACAGCGAGCGCGGAACTTCTGCATAATCCGGCCAATCCCTTTGCCTATTTCGGCGGCGGGCCGCTGATGGCCCATGCGCTGGATGTCTTCGCCCATGCTGCGGCGCCGCGCGGGAAGCCGGCCTTCAACCTGCTGGCGACGGAGATCGACGGGGCACAGGTGCCGATCCGCGAAGCGACGGAGGCCAGGCGCACCTTCGGTCAATTGCGCCATTTCATCCGCGAGGGACGAACGCAGCAGGACCCCAAGCTGCTGATCGTCGCGCCGATGTCCGGCCATTTTGCGACTCTGCTGCGGGGCACGGTGGCCAGGATGCTGCCCGGCCATGATGTCTATATCACCGACTGGGCCGATGCCCGCGACGTGCCGCTTTCCGAGGGCACGTTCGATCTGGACGATTATGTCGACTATCTGATCGGGTGGCTCGAATATATCGGCCCGGGCGCGCACATGCTGGCGGTCTGCCAGCCATCGGTGCCCTGCTATGCGGCCGCCTGCCTCATGTCGGCGCAGAAGCATGCCTGCCGTCCGCGCACGCTCACCATGATGGGCGGCCCGGTCGACACGCGACAGGGCCCCACGGCCGTCAACGATCTCGCGCAGGAGCGCCCTCTGAGCTGGTTCCGGCAGAATGTGATCGCGACCGTGCCGTTCAGCTATCCGGGCGCGGGGCGCAAGGTCTACCCCGGTTTCATGCAGCTTGCCGGCTTCATGACCATGAACCTGGGCAATCACCTGATGAGCCACTGGCAGATGTTCAGGCATCTGGTGCAGGGCGACGAGGAAAGCGCCGAGGCGACCAAGAAATTCTACGACGAATATCGCTCGGTCTGCGACATGACGGCGGAATTCTATCTCCAGACGGTGCAGGAGGTGTTCAAGAAGCACAGCCTGCCCAAGGGCGAGTTCATGCATCGCGGCACGCGCGTCGATCCGGCGGCGATCACCGACATCGCCCTGCTGGCGGTGGAAGGCGAGAATGACGATATCTCCGGCATCGGCCAGACCCGCGCGGCGCTGGAAATCGCAACCAGCCTGCCCAGGAAGCTGAAGAAATATCATCTGGCGCCCGAAGTGGGGCATTACGGCATCTTCAACGGCTCCAAATGGCGCAACCGCATTGCCCCGGTGGTCGAGGCGTGGATCCGCGCCCATGACGACCTTCCGCGCGGCTGAGGCGAGCGTCGCGCCCATGCCGTCGCCGGTCCGTCTCGTGTCCGTCGCCGTGGAGCGCTGGCCGGTGGCCGGATCGTTCAACATCAGCCGGGGCGCCAAGACGCATGTGGACGTCGTCGTCTGCACGGTGAGCGACGGCGCATATGAGGGGCGCGGCGAGGGCACGGCGATCTATTATCATGGCGAGACGGCGGAAGGCTGCGCGGCGGCCATCCGCGCCGTCGCGGACCGGCCCGAGGCCTTCGACCGCGAGACGCTGCGGGACGTCATGCGGCCCGGCGCGGCGCGCAATGCGCTCGATTGCGCGCTTTGGGACCTGGAGGCGCGGCGGTCGGGCCGGCCGGTCTGGGCACTCGCGGGCCTTTCCGAGCCAAAGCCACTGGCGACGGCTTACACGATCAGCCTCGATACGCCCGATGTCATGGCCCGCGCGGCGCGGGCGGCGGCGGACCGGGGCTTTACGCTGCTCAAGTGCAAGCTGACGGGCGAGGGGGATGAGGCGCGCGTGGCGGCTGTGCGCGCGGGCGCGCCCGATGCGCGGCTGATCGTGGACGCGAACGAGAGCTGGGCGGAGCGCGATGTGGTGGCGCAGGCAGCGGCGCTGGCCGCGCTCGGCGTGTCGCTCATCGAGCAGCCGCTGCCGGCCGGGCAGGACAATGCGCTGGCTGGCATGACGGCGGCCATTCCCTTCTGCGCGGACGAGAGCTGTCAAAGCCTGGTCGACATGTCCTCGCTCGGGGGCTATCAGGCCATCAACATAAAGCTCGACAAGGCGGGCGGTCTGACCGAGGGCCTGGCGATGGCTCGGGCGGCGCGCGCGCAAGGTTTGGGGATCATGGTGGGCTGCATGCTGTCCACCTCCCTGGGCATCGCGCCGGCCTTCCTGCTCGGGCAGATGGCCGACTGGATCGATCTGGATGGTGCGCTGCTGCTCGCCAAGGATCGCGAAGGCGCCCTGACTGCGGAAGACGGCATGATGAAAGCTGGTAACCTTTGGGGGTTATACTAGAAGTGGACCCGAATACTCTTGACTTCGGCGGGGCAATCGGGTGTCGCCGGGCCCGGCGGCCGACACAGCCGGATCGTTCTTCGCTTTTGATGCCGTTTTTTGGAGGATATGCGTGCGAATTGCTCGGATAATGGCAATATTGCTCGCGTTGGTGACATTGGCCGTCACTGCTTATTATCTGCGGCAACTGCCTTATGTCTTTTACGTTTTCCTGCCGGCCAATATCGGCGCGACGGGCAGCCTGCTGTTCTGGATCAAGCCGCCGGCGCGCAAGAAGCAGCGCTGGCGGGCGGCCATAGCGAGCCTGTTCGTGGTGCCGTGCATGCTGGCATCCGCCGCTCTCGGTATCCTCTTCTCGCCCGTGGCGATCTGGCAGGTCTTCGGCGCGCTGGCGGCTCTGGCTCTGGTGATCGCGCTGTGGGCTATCGTCCGCGTGAAGCGCAAGGCCAACCATCCCTGGGCCGATTATTACAAGCAGGTCACCATAGAATAGGCCAGCGGCCAGCGGCCCGGAACGGTCGCCGCGCGCCTGCCCCGTTTCAGTCCGCCGCCGTGTCGCGCGCGGGAGGATATGGCATAATCATCCGCCCATGCGGATCGGCCGTGAAGGTCGTCTGGGTAGGATAGGCGAATTGCAGGCCGAGCGCATTGAAGCGCGCGAGCAGCGCCAGGCCGATGCGGTGGCGGATGGCATAGACAGCCTCGAAATCAGCCAGTTCCACGTCGAACTGCACCTCGAAATCGAGTGAACTCGGACCGAAGCCGACGAAGCCGGCGCGGATGAAATGGCCGCCCTGAGCCTCGACCACCTCTCGTAAAATGTCGGGCACCTGGGCGCATTGCTCCGGCGGCGTCTGATAGATGAGGCCGATCGGATAGGTGTAGCGCCGGCGGTCGAGGCCGGCATAGCTGGTGATTTCCTTGCCGAGCAGCTGGGCATTGGAGACGATGAGCTTCTCGCCCGTGACCGCGCGCAGGCGAGTGGACTTGAGGCCGATCCGCTCGACCGTGGCGGCCCCGCTGCCGAAATTGATCGTCTCTCCGACGCGGAAGGGACGGTCGAGGATGATGGAGAGCGAGGCGAACAGATCCGAGAAGATGCCCTGTGCCGCCAGGCCAATGGCAATGCCGCCAATGCCCAGACCCGCGACCAGGCCGGTCACGTTGACACCGAGATTGTCGAGGATGACGATGAAGGCGACGGCGATCAGCGCACCGTTGATGAGCGCGCGGATGAGGCCGCTGGCATTGGCGAGCGCCTCGTTGCCGCCCTGGGCGATGTCGGCCTTGAGATCGATGAAGCCGAAGATCGCGGCGCGCAGCCAGCGCGCGACCTGCAGCACGGCGGCGACCGTGAAGATGAAGTTGACCGTCTGAACCACATGGCCCGGCGCATCGGTATAGCCGACCACGAGGCGCGCGGCGGCAATAGCCAGGAAGATGTGCGAGGTCTTTTGCACCACGCGCGGCAGCACGCTCACGAACCCGGTGCCATGGCGCTCGGCGAGGCGCTTGCCGACCATCATCGCCAGCGAGCGCAGCGTTTCGAAGACGAGATAGAGAATCGCGGCGAGCACCAGTGCGACCGCGATGCCTTCCCAGCCATCTGCCATCCATTGCCGGGGGACGTGCAGCAGGTCGAGCAGTTCGGCGCGGGGCGATGGCGCGTGGGCGGGAGCGGGCATGGTCATCGGCTCGGGGGCGGCGCTCAGCGGACTGCCCGGCTGGCGGTCAGGATATAATTGAGCTGGAGATTGTCCGAGAGAATGAAGCCGTAGCGCGGATCGGCGCTGATGCCGCGCGTGTCGCTCACGCTCAGCCCTTGCGCGGCGAGCAGCTCCGTCAGCTCGGCGGGGGTGATGAAGCGGGACCAGTCATGCGTGCCCTTGGGGATCTGTCCCAAGCCCTCGGCGAGCGTCACGATCGTCAGCCTGGAGAGCGGCGTGCGATTGGGCGTGGAGAGGATAAGCAGGCCATCGGGCTTCAGCAGTCGGGCGACATGGTGCAGGAACAGGGCGGGGTCCGTCACATGTTCGATCACTTCGAGCGAAACGATGAGGTCGAAGGCCGGCTCATCCAGCGCCTCCACGCCGCCATGGCGATAATCGATGGCCAGACCCATGGCGGCGGCATGGTCCCGCGCGACGGCGATATTCTCCACCGCCGCATCGACGGCCGTGACAGCCGCGCCCAGGCGGGCCAGCGGCTCGCTCGCCAGACCAGCGCCGCAGCCGATGTCCAGCGCGCGCTTGTCGGCCAGGGGCTTCAGGGCTTGGGAATCGCCGCCCCAATGCCGGTCGATGGCCTCGCGGATATAGCGCAGCCGCGCCGGCCCCAATTTGTGGAGCATGGCGCTGGCGCCCGTCGGGTCCCACCAGTCCGCTGCCTGCGCGCCGAAATGCGCGGCTTCGCTGGGGTCGATGGTCCCGGTTTGCGGGTTGCTTGCCATCCTCATTCCTGCCGACTAAGAGGGCGCCGGCGCGAAGGCGGGTGAGATATGCGCCCGGTTTTCATGCCCCCTTGATAGTCAATGAAAGGCACGCGGCAAGTCCATGGCGCGTATTGTGATGAAATTTGGCGGCACGTCGATGGCGGGCATGGAGCGCATTCGCAATGTCGCGAACCGCGTGAAGGCCGAGGTCGCGCGCGGCAACGAAGTGGCGGTCGTGGTTTCGGCCATGGCTGGCGAGACCGACCGGCTTGTCGGCTTCTGCAAGGAAGCGAGCCCGCTCTATGACCCGGCCGAATATGACGTCGTGGTCGCCTCGGGCGAGCAGGTGACCAGCGGCCTCCTGGCCATGACGCTCAAGGCCATGGGCGTGGAGGCGCGCAGCTGGCTGGGCTGGCAGCTCCCCATCCGCACGGTCGAGGCCCACACCAAGGCCCGTATCGAGGGCATCGACAGCGAGACGCTGATCGGTGCGATGAAGGCGGGCCAGGTCGCGGTGATCCCCGGTTTCCAGGGCCTTATGGAGAGCGGCCGCGTCGCGACGCTGGGCCGCGGCGGCTCGGATACCTCTGCGGTCGCGGTTGCCGCCGCCGTGAAGGCCGATCGCTGCGACATCTACACCGACGTGGACGGCGTCTACACGACCGATCCGCGCATCGTGGCGCGCGCCCGCAAGCTGGGCCGCGTGACCTATGAGGAAATGCTGGAACTGGCGAGCGTCGGCTCCAAGGTGCTGCAGACCCGCTCGGTGGCGCTGGCCATGAAGGAGAAGGTACGCGTCCAGGTGCTCTCGTCCTTCGACGAGCCCGTCGACAATCCCGAACCCGGTACGCTGATCGTCAGCGAAGAAGAAATCGAAGGAAGCGACATGGAACGTCAGCTCATCACCGGCATCGCCCATGACAAGAACGAGGCGAAGATCATCGTGACCCGCGTGCCGGACAAGCCGGGCGCCGTGGCCAGCATCTTCGGCCCGCTCGCCGATGCCAGCATCAATGTCGACATGATTATCCAGAACGACTCCAAGGATACCGAGGAGACGGACGTGACCTTCACCGTGCCGCGCACGGACCTGGCACGCAGCGTGGACATCCTCGAGAATCTCAAGGACGAGATCGGCTTCCGCCGCATCATCACCGACGCCGAGGTGGCGAAGGTGAGCGTGGTGGGCGTGGGCATGCGCAGCCATGCCGGCGTCGCCGCCATCATGTTCAAGACGCTGGCCGAGCGCGGCATCAATATCGAGGCGATCTCGACGAGCGAGATCAAGGTGAGCGTGCTGATCGACGAGGACGAGACCGAACTCGCCGTCCGCGTGCTGCACACGGCCTATGGCCTTGATGGGGACGCGCCCGCCAAGGCCTGAGGGTCGGCGCGGCCGACCCGCGATCGATACCAAAGGGCGCTTTCGCAACCGCGCGGAGGCGCCCTTTCTCGTTGAAGCGGAGCCGATAGCCTATTCGGCCGGCGTGCTGATCGTCTGGCTCTCCGCCTGAATGTCCCGCAACTCGCGGGTGATCGCGGCGAGTTTCGAGGCCGCGTTGAGCCCGTCCGTGCCGCCATAGACGGCGCGCAGATAGGCAAGGTCGAAGTCGGTCAGTTCATAGGGGCGTGATGAGGCATCGCTCTCGTCGAACAGGCTGAGGATGGTGGTGGCGGCCACATCGCCCTCCACCGGATTGGTTCGCGCAAAGGCGCGCATGGTCACATAGTCGGCGAGCTGCACCACGCTCATGCCGTCGACGGCCGGAAGGTCGATCATGATGATCGAATTGGTGATGTCGATCCGATGGGCGAGGAAGATGTGCGACTGCGCCTGCCCGACATTCAGCACCGGAATGGCGGTGAGGTCGCTATTCTTGTCGCCCATGAGCGTGTCGCCCTGGCGTGATCGGATTTCGGTGTTCACCCAGGCATGGACCGGTCCCGGATCGGCCGCCAGCTCGCGCAGCTCGGCATTGCTGATGGCGCGGAACAGATAATGCTTCTTCTTCTGCAGCTCCCTGATGACACCCTGCCCATTGCGCACGAACATGACCATGATGTTGGGCTGGCAGTCGCCGAGCCGCGCCGTCTGGATGCCGATGCGCTCGGCATTGTAGCGGATGCGGTCGACCATGATTTCCGCCATCTCGGCGGGCATGCCCACGATGCCGGGGCAGATGCGGTTCTTGAACATGGCGAGCGGCGAGCGATATTTCGTCGAAACCCGCGTGATCCGGTTCGCCTGCCGCCGCACTTCGGCCGGGGGCGCTTCCACGCGGCCGGTGACGACGACATCCTCCTTGCTGAGCGTCTCGGCCGATTGGCTCAGTGCCGAGGGCATGATGGCCGATGGGGTCTCCGCGGGTTGCGCGAGGGCAGGGGCAGCCAGCAGCGCCGGGATGGCAAGGGCGACGGGCAATGCACGCATGAAACTCTCCCATCATCCCTCTTTTGGGCAGAACTTCTATTAGAGGCGTTGACTATGTCCAGATATTTTGCGTCCCGAAGCGAAACCGGAGTGCGGTGCGTGCCTGGTCAGTATCATTGCCTCGCACGCGCCAGTCGCCTAACGCGGCGGGATTCGAAATATCGCCATGCCCCGCATGGCGGACAGGCCCTGGAGCAAGAATGAGCGACACGCTGGCGGCAACCGATCGACTAAGTGCCCTGATGGCGCGCGGCACGGATTTTCTGGGATCGAAAGTGGCGATCCTGTGCGGCGCGATGAGCTGGGTGTCCGAGCGGCATCTGGTCTCGGCCGTCAGCAATGCCGGCGGCTTCGGCCTCATTGCCTGCGGTGCGATGACGCCCGAACTGCTGGACGCGGAAATCGCCGCGACCAGGGCGCTTACCGACAAGCCTTTCGGCGTCAATCTCATCACCATGCACCCCATGCTGCTCGATCTCATTGAAGTCTGTAATCGCCACGGCGTCGGCCATGTCGTGCTGGCCGGCGGCCTGCCGCCCAAGGGCAGCATCGAGGCGATCAAGGCGGGCGGCGCCAAGGTCATCTGCTTCGCGCCCGCCCTCGCGCTCGCCAAGAAGCTGCACCGCTCGGGCGTCGACGCGCTGGTCATCGAAGGCATGGAGGCCGGCGGCCATATCGGCCCGGTCGCGACCGGCGTGCTGGCGCAGGAAATATTGCCGCAGATGGCAAGCGAGCTGCCGGTGTTCGTGGCGGGCGGCATCGGCCATGGCGAGGCGATCGCGGCCTATCTGGAGATGGGCGCGGCGGGCGTGCAGCTCGGCACGCGCTTCGCCTGTGCCAGCGAGAGCATTGCCCATCCCAATTTCAAAAAGGCCTTCTTCCGTGCCTCGGCCCGCGATGCCGTGGCGAGCGTGCAGGTCGATCCGCGCCTGCCGGTCATTCCCGTGCGTGCGCTCAAGAATGCGGGAACCGAGGCCTTCACCGCCAAGCAGCGCGAGGTCGCCGGACTGCTCGACGAGGGCAAGGTGGACATGGGCGAGGCACAGCTTCAGATCGAGCATTATTGGGCGGGCGCGCTGCGTCGCGCGGTCATCGACGGCGATGTCGAGGGCGGCTCGCTGATGGCCGGCCAGTCGGTGGGCATGGTGACGAAGGAAGAACCCGTCGCACAGATCATCGAGACTTTGGTCGTGGAAACGCGGACCGCGCTGGCCCGGCGGGGTTGAAGGGCCTATCGAGAGTATCGGGCGGCCGATGAGGGCCGGCCCATGGCGACCCCGCGCCCGCGAGGGCTCGGGCCCGGCCGTGTGGAAAGGGGAGGCATTGCGGATGAGATCGTCCACGGGATATTGGTTTGCCCGCCGACTTTCTGATAGCAGTGTCCCATGACCGCCCAGCGTTCCCAGGAAGTGCCCGCGACCCTTGCCGTCGCCTCGGCCCGCAAGATCCTTCAGCGCCTCCACGAGGTGATGGCGGCGCGTTCCAATGCGCAGGCCAAGCTCAACAAGGTGGTCGGGATCATCGGCGCGGAACTCTCCAGCGAGGTCTGCTCCATCTATCTGCTGCGCGAAGGCGTGCTGGAGCTGTATGCGACACGCGGCCTCAAGCAGGAAGCCGTCCACGTCACCAAATTGTCGCTGGATGAGGGCCTTGTCGGCAGCATCGCCAGGAATGTCGAGACGCTGAACCTGGAGGAGGCCGCGGCCCATCCCGACTTCGCCTATCGGCCGGAGACGGGCGAGGAGCTGTTCCACAGTTTCGCCGGCGTGCCGATCGTAAGGCGCGAGCGCGCCATCGGCGTGCTCTGCGTGCAGCATGTCGACCCCCGGCTCTACGAGGAGGTGGAGGTCGAGGCGTTGCAGACCGTGGCCATGGTGCTGGCCGAGCTTATCAGCAATGCGGGCCTCGTGGATCAGAATCCGGGCGAGAGCCGCCCCCTGGAGACAGGCGCGACGATTTTGTCGGGACTTCAGCTCGTCATGGGCATGGCGCGCGGTCACGCCGTGTTCCACCAGCCCCGGATCAACATCGAGCATACGGTCGCCGAGGATATCGAGGCCGAGCGCCAGCGCGTCTATTCCGCCTTCGCCAAGATGCGCGAGCAGATCGACCGCATGGCGGGCCAGGCGGAATTCGGCGTGGACGGCGAGCATCAGGAAGTGCTCGAGACCTACAAGATGTTCGCCTATGACGAAGGCTGGTCGCGCCGCATCAACGAGGCGATCGACAGCGGCCTGACGGCGGAGGCTGCCATCGAGCGCGTGCAGCAGCGCACGCGCATGCGCATGCGCCAGATCGACGATCCGCTGCTGCAGGACCGGATGCACGATCTGGAGGACCTCTCCAACCGGCTGCTGCGCATCGTCTCGGGTCAGCTCGGCACCGCCGCGCAACTCGGTCTGCGGCAGGACACCATCCTCATCGCCCGCAACCTGGGCCCCGCCGAGCTGCTCGAATATGACCGGCGGCGCCTCAAGGGCGTGGTGCTGGAGGAAG
>CBIMKI010000053.1:0-14225 GCA_966244395.1 uncultured Sphingobium sp.
GACATGATCGCAAGGAACAGCCGGCGGATGTGCATGGTCGCGCTGATGAGCCGCCACGAAGCGCGGAAGATATTGAAATCGAGTTCGATCGGCGGTCCCAGGCGCGGGGCGGGCGGGACCATGCGACCGGACAGATAGCCGATCATCGCCACGGCGATCACGCACCCGGCCGCCACTGGCGGGCTGATCCAGCCTGCGACGATCGTACCGGCGAGGATCGCGACATAGGTGCCGGCTTCGACCAGGCCCGTGCCGCCCAGCACATGGCCGCTCTCCAGATGCTGGGGCAGGATCGCATATTTGATGGGGCCGAAGAAGGTCGAGTGCACGCCCATGGCAAGGACCGCTACGAGCATGAGACCCACACCGGCCATCGGGAAGCTCTCGCAGAGCAGGAGCCCGAGCCCGCCGACCAGCATGATGCCGATCTCGGAGAGCTTCACCCAGCGGATGATCTTCGCCTTGTCCATATTGTCGGCGAGTTGGCCGGAGAGGGCCGAGAGCAGGAAGAAAGGCAGGATGAAGAGGCCGGTCGCAATCGCGTTAAAGCTCGATTCCTGCTGCGGGTCCTTGAACACGACATAGGTGGCGAAGAGGATCATCGCCGTCTTGAACAGATTGTCGTTGAAGGCCCCCAGGAACTGCGTGACGAAAAGGGGCAGGAACTTGCGGTGCCCGAGGAGGCGCAGGGATGCCTGCATAGGGTATCGAACTCTCAAAACCTGGCGGAGCACATGCCGCCTTGCGCGGCTCTTTAGCGGCGAAGCATGAAAGAGAAAAGTCGGGAACGGCATTGCGGGCCGTCTCGCCACTTGTATGCGCCGCGCGGCTGTGGCACCTCGCCCGTGCCGTGCTCTTGTTGCCGAACATCCTGACGCTCTCGCGTATCCTTGCAGTGCCGCTTCTGGTCGCTTTGCTCTGGCCCGCCCAGCACGGCCAGGAATGGCGCATCGGCTATCTGCTAGCCTTCGTTCTTTACTGCCTGATGGGCGTCACGGATTATTTCGACGGTTATCTCGCCCGCGCGCAAGGCGCGGTTTCGCGGCTCGGGGTGTTCCTGGATCCCATTGCGGACAAGATCATGGTCGGCGCGGTGATCCTCATCCTGTGCGCCACGGGCGACATCAGCGGCACGCATATCGTTGCCGCACTGGTCATCCTGCTGCGCGAGATCGCGGTTTCGGGGCTGCGCGAATATCTGGCCGGGCTGCGCATCTCGGTGCCGGTTTCGCGTCTCGCAAAGTGGAAGACGGCGTTGCAGCTCGTTGCGCTGGGCGCATTGATTCTGGCCGGGGGGCTGCCGCAATGGCCGATCGTGAAGCTCATTGGGCTGGCGACGTTATGGGGTGCGGCTGTGCTGACGCTCATCACCGGATGGGATTATCTGCGCGTCGGCCTCAAGCACATGAAAATTTGAGAATGAGCGCGTGGCGGATTTGACGCTCCTCTATTTCGCGTGGGTGCGCGAGCGGACAGGATTGGGCGAGGAGCGCGTCGCGCGGCCTGCGCCGGGAACGACCATTGCCGCGTTGCTCGATGCACTGGCTGCCAGAAGCGAAGGTCATGCTGCCGCCTTTGCTGACCGCGCGCGTCTGCGGGCCGCGCTCGACCAGCGCTTTGTGGCATTGGATGTCGAGATCGGCGACGCACGAGAGCTGGCGCTGTTCCCGCCCGTAACCGGTGGCTGAGCGTCCTCGCCTGGTCGTCCGCGTCTGCGGCGAGGATTTCGATCCCGGTACGGAATTGGCGGTGCTGGAGGCACTGGGTGGTGGCGGCGTTGCCAGTTTCACAGGCTTGGTGAGGGATGATGGCGGGCTGGAGGCTCTGCAACTCGAGCATTATCCCGGCATGACACAGATGCAGATCGAGGCTGTGGTGGACGATGCCGCGGCGCGATGGCCCTTGCTGGGCGTTACCGTCATCCATCGCTTCGGGACCCTGCCTGTCGCCTCGCGCATCGTCTTCGTCGGCACTGCATCCTCGCACCGTGTCGCCGCATTGGAGAGCTGCGCGTTCCTCATCGACTGGCTCAAGGTCTCCGCTCCCTTCTGGAAGCAGACCATCCGCCGGGACGGTGGACGTGAATGGGTCGAGGCTCAGGACGCGGACGATGTCCGCGCAGCGGCCTGGCGTGAAAGTTGATCGGCTCATTTGAGACCCGGAAGTTCTCGCGTTGAGCCCCTATCCGGCGAAGAAATCTCCCTCTCTATCCTTTCGAAGCGCTGGTAATCAGGTGGCATTGGCATCCTTCTGCCGCACCGCGGCATTGCGCAGGATGCCGGCCATCATCCGGAAATCGGCCTCGCGCGGAGAATTGCGGCGCCAGATGAGCGCGATGTCGCGGCGCGCCTGTGCCGAGTCAATCGGGCGAACGACGATTTGAGTGTTGGCGAGAATGCCGCCATTGATCGCCATCTCGGGCAACAGCGTGAGGCCCAGGCCATTGTCGACCATCTGCACGAGCGTGTGCAGCGAGGTGCCGGTAATACTTGCCTCGTGGCGCAATTCAGCGCGGTTGCAAGCTGCCAGAGCATGTTCCTTGAGGCAGTGGCCATCCTCCAGGAGCAGCAGTCGGTTGCCGTCGATCATGTCCGGATCGATCTGATTTGGCGGATCGCGCGGATCGTCCTTGGGAAAAGCGACATAGAGCGGATCCGAGAAAAGAACGTCCGTCTCCACGTCCCCACATGGAAAGGGGAGCGCCAGGAGAACGCAGTCAGCATGGCCGTGGCGCAGCGAATCGAGCGCTGCGTGGCTCGTCTCCTCGCGGAGATAGAGCTGGAGGGCGGGCCGTTCGGCACGCAGGCGCGGTAGCAGGGTCGGGAGCAGAAAAGGCGCGATGGTGGGAATGACGCTCATGCGCATCTCGCCGGCCAACGGTGCGCCCGAGGCTTGGGCAATGGCCGCCAGTTCTTCGGCTTCGCGCAAGACGCGGTGCGCCTTTTCAACGATGCGGTCGCCCAGGGCCGTGAAACGCACGATGCGCCGCGTCCGCTCGACAAGAGTGACGCCGATTAGCGATTCGAGTTCACGAATGCCGGCCGAGAGCGTCGATTGAGTCACGAAGCATGCATCGGCTGCCCTGCCGAAATGCCCATGCTCCTTAAGCGCCACCAGATATTGGAGCTGTTTGAGGGTGGGCATATAGGCGGACATTGATCGACCTCCCCGATGAATGACTGCCTATTTAGTCATTCCGGCGATCAGCGCAAGCATCAGGCGAGCGCGCGGTAGATGCCATAGATCGACGTGAAGGTGAGGATAGTGCCGACCATGATAAGCAGTGGCTTGGGCGGCACATGGCGCGCAATCATGGCACCGAAGGGAGCTGCCACCACACCGCCGAGAAGTAGGCCGACCGTCGCCGTTGTGAATGTTTCCCAGCCCAGATGAAGAAGGAATGTGAGGCTGATCGACAATGTGAGGAAGAACTCAACGGCATTGACCGTGCCGATGGTGTGGCGCGGGCTGGCGCCCTGCAGCAACAGATTGGAAGTCACCACTGGTCCCCAGCCGCCGCCACCGGAAGCGTCGAGAAAGCCGCCGACCAAGCCGAGCGGTGCCACCCATTTCGCGCGGCCGGTGGTCGGCGGATATTTGATGCCGCGCCACAGCAGCCACAGGCCGATACCGGTCAGATAAGCGAGGATGAAGGGCTTGATCAATGCGCCGTCGATGTTTGACAGCAGATAAGCCCCTGCGACGCCGCCTACAATGCCGGGCAGGATAAGGCGCCAGAACAGGTTCCAGTCGACATTGCGATGGGCCACATGGCTGACGGCCGAAACGGCTGTCGTGCAAGTTTCGGCGGCATGGACACTCGCTGAAGCGGCTGCTGGCGGTACGCCGAGTGCCAGAAGGAGGGAACTGGAGATCACGCCATAGGCCATGCCGAGCGCACCATCGATGATCTGCGCGCCGAAGCCGATCAGGACGAAGGGAAGAAGGGTCTCCAGCAGACCAATCCAGGATTCCGGCACCATATTTTCCCATTCTCAATCGATTCAATCAACAATACAGCTTTGCGACCCTGCTGCAACAAAAGGAAATCTTCGGCCAACCCGCTGCGGGGCTTGCTCTGGAAATTCGTTGCCCGAACCATTAGAATGATCGCCTTGCTTGAAAAGACCGAGAAGAAAGTCAGCGCGCCATGGGTCTGCTATCCTATCTCGATTCCGTGAAGGCGCGCGATCCCGCTCCCCGTTCTCGGCTCGAGATCCTGATCTATCCGGGGGTCTGGGCCCTGGGCTTTCACAAGATCGCGCATGGCCTATTCAAGGCGCGGCTTTTTTTCCTGGCGCGCGTCGTCAATCACTTCTCCCGCTTCCTCACTGCCATCGATATCCATCCGGGCGCAAGGATCGGGCATAACTTATTCATCGATCATGGCTTTACCGTCATTGGCGAGACGGCGGAAATCGGCGACAATGTAACCATCTATCAGTGCGTAACCTTGGGAGGGACGGACCCGGCCAACGGCATTGCCGGCAAGCGCCACCCGACGATCCTCGATGGCGCGATTCTCGGATCGGGCTGCCAGGTACTGGGGCCGATCACCGTGGGCGAGCGTGCTCGCATCGGCGCCAATGCGGTGGTGACCAAGGACGTGCCGGCTGGCGCTGTCATGACCGGCATTCCGGCCAAGCCCATGCTCGTCGACGCCAAGGAATATCAAAAGCAGTTCGTGCCTTATGGCACACCATGCAGCGACTGTTACGACCCTCAGACTCAGAAGCTGGAGATCCTGCAATGTGAGGTGGAGAATCTGCGCAAGCGCATTGCCGAGCTAGTCGCCGAGCGGGAGCAGGACGAGGATGACGAGCCCAGCACGCCGGGTACGCGGCGATCGCGTAGCCGCGCGTCATGACGGTGCCTGAGGTCCGGTGAATAACGTCACGCCGTTCCCCCGCGCAGCGCAGCAGGGAGCGTCTTCGCAGACCGCTTTTGACCGTATCGAGCTTTCGCGCATCATGGATCTCTATGGCCGTATGGTCTCCGCTGGCCAGTGGCGGGACTATGCAATCGACCTCAAGCGCGAGGTGGCGATTTTCTCCGCCTTCCGTCGATCCGCGGAGCGTCCGGAATACCGGATCGAGAAACGGCCAGCCCTGCGCCACCGCCAGGGTATGTGGGCATTGATTGGGGAAACAGGCGCCGTGCTACGGCGAGGACAGGAACTGGCGGGCGTGTTGGCGCCCGTGGAGCGGCGGTTGCTGAAGGTCGTCGAAGACTGATCTGGCGTTTTGGAGAGATTACCTCGTCGAGGCAAGATGCGCTGCGTCATTTGCAGGAGTGCCCAGGGGAATGTGCGGCTGGTCCGTTCCCTACGGATGAAACGGCGCGAGACAGCCGCTAAGCGGGCCATGCATGTAGCCCACCGCGGGAATTCCGCAAAGAGGCAGGGTGCGATGATGAAGGTGTGCGGACAAGACCGAGGGGAGGCAGTTCGGATCTTGCGCTGAAGTTCCAAGCGCAAGAGAGTGGATAGGGCGTCGAGAGGCCCCGCATCCAAAAAGCACTTGCCATGCACGTCCTTCACCCCCGGATTTGGCGCATTCACTGGCCCTCGCGGATTGGTCTGGTGTATTTTGGGTGGTCCGTCTCGGCGCCTAACCGTCTGCCCACCCTTATGGGAATACGTGCAAATGCCATTGCGGTCTTGGCACGCCTACGCCTGGATCATCGGGCTTCCGACGATCGCAGTTCAACTGTCGCGAGCCCGATGGAACGCGGCGCCTCAGCGCGTGGCGACAATCTCGACGGTGATGGCGATGTCCTTGGAAACCCAGGTGCCCGAGCCATCGGCCTGCGTGCCGATCTCGTATGCGAGGCGGTCCACGGTGGTGGTGCCCTTCATCGTGGCGCTGTTGCCGCCGATCGCGAGACTGAAAGGCAGAGTAACGGGCAGCGTTTTGCCCTTGAGAGTCAGATTGCCCTTGGCGACGTAATTGTTGCCACCGCTCGAAGTGATCGATGTACTGGTGAAGGTCGCGCTGGGGAACTTTTGCGGATTGAGCCAATCTTCCTCCGCGAGCGCGCTGTCCTTGGTTGAATCGCCGGTGGCGGCGCTGGCGGTCGAGAAAGTGACCTTGGCCGAGCTGCCGGCGAGGTCGGCCGGATCGAAGTGGATCGTCGCGTCCCATTTGCCGAAGGCGCCGTTGAAGGTGGAGCCGGTGTAGCTACCCGAGAAGCCCACCTTGCTCTTGGCTTTGTCCACCGTCCAGGCGGCGGGCTGCGCAAAGGTGGGCGAGGCAAGTATCGGCTGAGCGATCACGGCCAAGGCGGTGAAAAGATGATGGGGCTTCATGGCGCGTCGCTCTCCTGTCGTGGCACGGCTTGATGTGGACTCACGCAACTTGTCAGCCCGGCGGGGGGGCGTCAACCGTGGGTGCGGCAAGACGCGCCGCCGAGCGACCGATCCTGGCGTCGTATCGGGCTGTGTGAACGCCGACCAGCGGTTCAGGCGGCGTCGGCGTCCAGTGAATAGCCGGCTGAGCGGACAGTGCGGATGATGTCCGGCCGCCCGCCCGCATTGATCGCCTTGCGCAGGCGACGGATGTGGACGTCGACGGTGCGCAGCTCGATCTCGCTATCCTGGCCCCAGACGCTGTCCAGCAAGCGTTCCCGCGAGAAGACCCAGCCGGGATGCTCCAGCAGATGGAGCAGCAGGAGGAACTCTGTGGGGCCGAGCGGAACCGTGTCGCCACCTCGACGCACCTTGTGCGCTACCGTGTCCATCTCCAGGTCGCCGAAGGTAAGCACTTCGCCGGCCAGCGCCGGGCGCACGCGGCGCAGCACGGCATTGACGCGCGCGATCAGCTCGCGCGGGGAGAAAGGCTTGGTCACATAATCGTCCGCGCCGGTCTCCAGCCCGCGCACGCGATCTTCCTCCTCGCCGCGCGCGGTGAGCATGATGATCGGGACGTTCTGCGTCTCGGTCATGCGGCGCAGACGGCGGCAGACCTCGATACCGGAGAGATTTTCCACCATCCAGTCGAGCAGAACGATGTCCGGCGTGCGCTCCTGCGCCAGGAGCAGTGCCTCCTCGCCATCGGGGGTCTGGCGCACGTCGAAATCCTCGCGCTCGAAATGCCAGTTGAGCAGTTCGGCAAGCGCGGCATCGTCCTCGACCAGCAGCATGTTAGCCCGTGCCATAAATCACTCCCCGGTGATGGATTCGACCAGCGTCGCCTTCTCGCGCTCCGCCGGCTTCTCGCCCGTCACTGAATAATGGACCATCTCCGCGATGTTGGTTGCATGGTCGCCGACCCGCTCAAGGTTCTTGGCGATGAACATGATATGCGTGCATTCAGAGATCATCTTCGGATTTTCCATCATGAAGGTAATCATGGTGCGGAAGATGGAATTGTAGAAATCGTCTACCGCGCGGTCCCGCTCGATAACCTGAAGCGCCTTCACTGCATCGCGTGCGACGTAAGCGTCCAGCGCGCTCTTGGCCATTTCGCGGGCGATCTGTGCCATGGAAGGGAGGAGCGAGAGCGGCTCGGCGGTCGAACTACTCTTGATGGTCTCCACACGCTTTGCGATGTTCTTGGCATAATCGGCCATACGCTCGACGATGCCGCTGATCTTGAGCGCGGCGATGATCTCGCGCAGGTCGTTGGCGAGCGGGGCGCGGAGCGCAATCGTCGTCACCACCAGCTTCTCGATTTGGGCATCCAACTCGTCGATGCGCTTGTCTCCGGCCACCACCTGCCGGGCGAGCGCTTCGTCGCGCGTGATGAGTGCCTTCATGGCATTGTCGATGGCATTCTCCGTAAGTCCGCCCATCTCCGCTATGAGCGCGCGCAGGGCGTTGATGTCATCGTCGAAGGCCTTGACCGTATGTTCCGTCATCGTCTGTGTCCCGTCACTGCCTGGAAAAGATCAGCCATAGCGGCCCGTGATATAGTCCTTCGTCCGTTCCTGGCGGGGATTGGTGAAGATGTCGGACGTCGCGCCATATTCGACAAGTGTGCCAAGGTGGAAGAAGGCGGTCTTCTGCGAGACGCGGGCGGCCTGTTGCATATTGTGCGTGACGATCACGATGGCGTAGCGGCCCCGCAGGTCGTGTATCAGCTCCTCGATCTTGGCCGTGGCAATCGGGTCGAGCGCCGAACAGGGCTCGTCCATCAGAATGACCTCGGGATCGACGGCGATGGCGCGGCCGATGCACAGGCGCTGCTGCTGGCCGCCCGATAGCGCCGTGCCGCTCTCGTGCAGGCGATCCTTCACTTCTTCCCAAAGGCCTGCTTGGCGCAGCGAGCGTTCGACGATGGCGTCCAGATCCGCCTTGTTCTGCGCCAGTCCGTGGATCCGCGGGCCATAAGCGACGTTCTCGTAGATGGACTTAGGGAAGGGATTGGGTTTCTGAAACACCATGCCGACCCGGGCGCGGAGTTGCACCACGTCCATCGTCGGCGCATAGATATTCTCACCGTCGAGAGTGATCTCCCCCTCTACGCGGGCGCTCGCCACCGTGTCGTTCATGCGATTAAGAGTGCGCAGGAAGGTCGACTTGCCGCAGCCCGACGGACCGATGAAGGCCGTGACTTCGTCGAGCCCAACCTCGATTGACACATTGTTGATCGCCTGCTTCTCGCCATAGAAGACATTGACGGCGCGCGCCGACATCTTGGGAGTGGCTGCGGCCGTGGCGGCAATATCGGGCTGGAGGGTCTGAATGTCGGACATGAGGGTGCTCACCACCGTTTCTCGAACTTGTTGCGCAGATAGATCGCCAGACCATTCATCGTCAGCAGGAAGAGCAGAAGGACGATGATGGCGGCGGACGTCTTTTCGATGAAGCCGCGTCCGACCTCGTCCGACCATAAGAAGATCTGGACGGGGAGCACGGTCGCAGGATCGGCGATCCCACCGGGGGGCGAGGCAATGAAGGCGCGCATGCCGATCATCAGAAGCGGTGCCGTCTCGCCGAGCGCGCGGGCCATGCCGATGATCGTGCCGGTGAGAATGCCGGGCAGGGCCAAGGGCAGCACATGGTGGAAAACAACCTGCACCGGCGAGGCGCCGATGCCGAGTGCGGCATCGCGGATGGAGGGCGGCACGGCCTTAATGGCATTGCGCCCTGCGATGACGATGACCGGCATGGTCATGAGCGCCAGCGTCATGCCGCCGACCAGGGCGGCCGAGCGCGGCAGGTGCCAGGTGTTGAGGAAGATGGCGAGGCCGAGCAGGCCGAAGATGATTGAAGGCACGGCCGCAAGATTGTTGATCGACACCTCGATGAGGTCCGTCCAACGATTTCGTGGTGCATATTCTTCCAGATAGACTGCCGAGAAAACGCCGATCGGGAAGGAGAGGAGGAGCGTGACGAACATCGTCAGCAACGAGCCCTTGAGTGCGCCCCAGATGCCGACCTGCGTGGGGTCCGTGCCGTCGCTGGCGGTGAGGAACTGCCAGTTGAACGCGGTGGAGAGCACACCCTTCTTCTTGAGGGCGGCAACGGAGGCCTCGTTGTTCGGCGTGCCTTCACCCTTGGCGGCGACGTCCAGGCCCTCGGCGGCCGGAACGGAGATGGTCGCCGAGCCCGAGAGAATGGCGGGGTCGCGGATGATCGCCTCGCGCACAGCATAGATGGCGCCGGACGAGAGCAGGGATGCGCCGTCTGCACCGAAGGCCTGCTCTGCCGCCGCATCGATGACGGCGGGCAGGTTGGCATTGGCGAGCACCAGATGCGGATTGCCGACCTTGAGCGCCGCTGGGTCGATCATGATCGGCGCAGTGGCGAAGTTGATGGGCAGAGCGATCTCGGTGCGCGTGAAGCCTTTGAGACCGCTCGACAGCATGGAGAGCAGTAGGAAGGCGAGGAAGCCGGCAGAGGCGAGCACGGCAAGCAGGCCCATCAGGCGGAAGCGGCGCTCGGCCCCGTAGCGCCGCGCGATGCGGCGGCGCATGGCCTCGCCATTCCAGTCGGTTGGTGCGCGGCGGGGCGCCATGGCGTCGTTGGGCGCGCTCATTCGTAGGCCTCCCGATATTTCTTCACGACGCGCAGCGCGACGATGTTGAGCAGCAGCGTGACCACGAAGAGCACGAGGCCGAGCGCGAAGGCGGCCAGCGTCTTGGCGCTGTCGAACTCCTGGTCGCCCGTGAGGAGCTGGACCATTTGAGTGGTGACGGTGGTCACGCTGGAGAAGGGATTGAGCGTGAGATTGGCGGCGAGGCCGGCGGCCATCACCACGATCATCGTCTCGCCGATGGCGCGGCTGACGGCGAGTAGAACGCCGCCGACGACGCCGGGCAGGGCGGCGGGGATGAGCACCTTGCGGATGGTCTCGCTGGTCGTGGCGCCCATGGCAAGGCTGCCATCGCGCATGGCCTGCGGCACGGCAGCGATGCTGTCATCGGCCATGGAGGAGACGAAGGGGATAATCATGACGCCCATGACAAGACCAGCCGCCAACGCGCTTTCCGAAGAGGCGCCGGGAATGCCGATCGTCACCGCGAACTCACGCAGGGCCGGCGCGATAGTGAGCGCGGCGAAGTAGCCGTAGACGACCGTGGGTACGCCGGCGAGCACTTCCAAGATCGGTTTCATCCACTTGCGGGTCGCGGGCCGCGCATATTGGGTGAGGTAGATGGCGCTCATGAGGCCCATGGGGATGGCGACGATCATGGCGATGATCGCGCCGATGAAGATGGTGCCCCAGAAGAGCGGCACGGCGCCGTAGGCATCCTCATTGCCATAGCCGAGCGCGGCGGATTGCGGGCTCCATTTGAGGCCGAAGAGGAAATCGAACGGATTGACGAGCGCGAAAAAGCGCATGGATTCGAAGAGAAGCGAGGCAATGATGCCGGCGGTCGTCAGGATAGCGATGAGCGAGGCGAGCAGCAGCGAGAGCATCACTAGCCGCTCAACCCGGCTGCGCGCCTTGAAGGCGGGGCTGACACGCGAGAAGGCGTAAGCCCCGCCCGCAAAGGCGAGGAGCACGGCCAGCGCGGCGCCGATGGCGCTGTAGCGGGAGAAGGCGGCGCGATAGGGCTCCACGAAGGCATTGGACATGGGATTGAAGGCGGCCGTCTGCCGTCCCCGCGCAATCGCTTGGGCCTCGCCCAGGATGGTCGAGCGAGCGAAGCCGTCCTGCGGCAGGGTCTGCGCCTGCGGTTGCGCCATCACGGCATCGGTGACCAGGGCAGGCATGACATTGGCCCAGATGGCGAGGAAGATCAGCGCGGGCAGCGCAGTCCACAGCGCCACATACCAGCCATGCTGGGAGGGGCGGCTGTTGGTCGCGAGGCGGCCGGCCTGCACTTGCAGGCGCAAGGCCCGCGCCCGCGCGGCGATCCATCCGACCAGAGCGAGGCCGAGGACGATCAGGACGATCATGAGTCCGTTCACTATGCAAATGTCCCCTGGGCGAAGCGTCTCTGGAGGCCAGGCCCTGCCGCGTCGGCGGACAAGGCCCGGCATTCCATCACTTGAGTTGGTCGGCCGTCAACGACGGCATGTTCGCAACGATGTCCACATTGGCCTTGCGCACGTCCTCGGGTGAGGCGACCATACCGCGCTTCGTAAGCGCGCCGGCCGGGTCCCAGTTCTTCGCGAAGGTTTCGATATAGGCCTTGAGGCCCGGCACCGCCTGGAGGTGCGCCTTCTTGACATAGAGGTAGAGGGCGCGGGCACCGGGATAGCTGCCGCTCGCCACGGTGTCGTAAGTCGCTTCGACGCCGTTCAGCGACACATCCTTCAGCTTGTCGCGATTGGCGTCCAGATAGGAGAAGCCGAACACGCCGATGGCGTCCGGATTCTTGTCGAGCTTCTGCACGATGAGGTTATCGTTCTCGCCGGCATCGACATAGGCGCCGTCCTCGCGAATCTGAGTGCAGAGCTGCTTGAACTTCGCTTCATCCGACTTCTTGAGCGCTTCCATGGCCGGATCGGTTGTGCAGCCCTTCTCCAGCACCAGCTCGGCGAGCGAATCGCGCGTGCCGGAGGTCGACGGCGGGCCGAATACACTGATGGGCTTGGCAGGCAGCGAGGGGTCGACATCCGCCCAGGTCTTGGCCTTGTTCTCGCCCTTGCCATAGGGATTTGCGGCCAGTGCCTCGTAGACGAGCTTGGGCGTCAGCTTGAAGCCGGGACCCTTCACCGATTCAGCGAAGGCCAGCCCGTCCACGCCGATCTGGACCTCGACGATGTCGGCGACGCCATTGGCGGCGCACTGCTCGAACTCGCTCTTCTTCATGCGGCGTGAGGCATTCTCGATGTCCGGGTGCTGCGCGCCGATGCCGGCGCAGAACAGCTTCATGCCCGCCCCCGTGCCGGTCGACTCGATGATCGGCGACTTCATGCCGGGATTGGACTGCACGAACAGCTCGGACGCAGCGGTGGCGAAGGGAAAGACTGTCGAGGAGCCAACGGCGCGGATCTGATCGCGCGAAGACGTTGCTCCGCCACCCGAAGCCTGATTCTGGCATGCGGCGAGCATCAGCACGGATGCGGCCAAGAGCGCATAGCGCATTCTGTATTCTCCTGCGGCGAAGCTTGATGTGTGAACTTGTGGATGCCGCCTCTAGGCCGGCTCCGTCGCGCCAATGTGACATTTAGTTTGCACTTTTGTGACGATGCGTCCGTTGCGGTGATGCAGGGTGACGTCAGAGCTGCACAGGCTGTTCGGATTTGGCGGCGCTTTCCACGAAAACCGGGAGTTCGGCGCGCACGGCCGTGCCGATACCAAGCTTGCTTTCGAGATGGAGCGAACCGCGATGACGTTGTACGATATGCTTCACAATGGCCAGCCCGAGGCCTGTACCGCCCATCGCGCGACTGCGACTCGAATCGATGCGGTAGAAGCGCTCTGTGAGTCGCGGCAGATGCTCGGGCGCGATCCCGTCGCCCCTGTCGGTGACGGACAGTTCCACCATGTCATGAGGCAGGCGATGGGCCGCGATGCGCACCTCCGTATTGGCAGCGCCATATTTGAGGGCATTGCTGACCAGGTTATGGAGGAGCTGCGAGAGCTGGGCGCGATCGCCGCAAAGGGGCGGCAGATCGGGGTCGAGCGCGAGGACGATATCCTGTGCGCGCTTGTTCTGGCTCTGGCGAAACACGGTCACCACTTCTTCGGCAAGAGGCGCGAGCAGCACCGGTTGGTTGGGCAGATGATATTTCTCCGCCTCGATGCGCGAGAGGGACATGAGATCGTCGACGAGGCGCTGCATGCGCCGCGCCTCTCCATCCATGATGCCGAGGAAGCGGTCGCGCGTCGCCGCGTCCGCGCCCGCCACGGGATCGCGCAGCGTCTCGATGAAGCCGAGGATGCCGGCCAGCGGCGTGCGTAACTCGTGGCTCGCATTTGCGACGAAGTCCACGCGGGCCTTCTCGGCAGCCTGTCGTTCGCTCTGATCGGCCAACAGCACGAGCTGGCGTTGCTCTGAAAGCGGGTGGACAGTGAGTTCCCAAAGCTGTTCAGGGGCCCTGATACCGGCTACGTCGACGCGGGCGGCGCCGGTTTCCGGCCGCGCACGTTTCATGAGGTCGATGGCGGCGGGGTGGCGAACAGCGAGACGCACATCCTGGCCGCGAATATGCGCGCCGAGCAAGGCGAGCGCTGCGGCATTGCATTGCGCGACCCGGCCGCGCTCGACGAGGAGCAACGGATTGGGCATGGCCTCGATCAGGATGGCGAATTCGTCGGCCGAGCGGATCTGCCTTTCCGCCGGCGCGTCCTGATCGGCGGCGGAGACGCGCGCGGACAGTCCGCCGCGTTCGAACGCGTCGTAGAGTATGGCGAGCGCCAGCAGCGCTGCGAGCGCGCTGGCGGCCGCGGCCTCGACGCTATGCGTGAGGGCGAGGACCGCGGCGACACCCGCCAGCACGGCTGCCGACACGATCCAGATCGTCCTGTCCAATCCGAGCCGCATGGACAGTGTTGTCTAGTATAGAAAGGCGTTCAACGCGTGCCACAGCGTCCCGCCCGTTCGGTCTTCATATGCAAGAGGCATGACGCGCGCCGAGCGCCGAGAAACCACCATATCCGCCTCCACCTGAATTAGCGCCATGATCCTAGGCCATTTCCATCGAAACGGCGACGTTGATTTCAGACAGGCCAGGATGACAGCAGTGTGACAAGATCGTCGAAGTGGCCAAGCGTGGCATCGGCGCCAAGGCTGTCTGCCTCGTCCACGAAGCCGAAGCGCACGGCGATGTTCGGGAGACCGGCGGCGCGGGCTGTGGTGATCTGTGCTTCGGTCACGTCGAGCTG
>CBIMKI010000054.1:0-14079 GCA_966244395.1 uncultured Sphingobium sp.
ACCGTCTATGTCGGCGCGCTGGGTTCGCGCGCCAATCAGGTGCGGCGGCTGGAGCGCCTCGGCGCGCTGGGAATCGGCGCGGAGGATCTGGCGCGGATCGACGGGCCGGCGGGCCTTGCCATCGGCGGGCTGGGGCCGCAGGAAATCGCGCTTTCGATCGCGGCGGGCATGGTGAAGATCCTGCGCGGCCATGGCTGACCGGCTCGTCGTCGCGCTGCTCGCGGCGGGCCGCTCGTCACGCTTCGGCGCCGCTAACAAGCTCGCCGCGCCGCTTGCCGGGAAGCCGCTCCTGCAATGGGCGGCGGATGCGGGACTGGCCGTGACGGCCGCGCAGCATCTCCTCGTCGCGCCGCAGGATCGCGATGCAATCTCCTGCCCGGCCGGTTACGCGCTGTTACGCAATCCCGACGCGGAGGAAGGCATGGCTTCGTCTCTTCGCCTCGCCGCCCGCCATGCGCGGGAGATGGAAGCGACGGCGCTGCTCGTGCTGCTGGGCGACATGCCGCTCGTGCGCGGCGATCATCTCGCGGCGCTGCTCGCTGCCGCCGCGCAAGACAGGGCGCGCCCCGTCTTCTCCCGTGCGCCCGGCGGTGTCCCGCAGCCGCCCGCTGTCCTTCCCGCAGCCTTGTTCCCGGCCATGGAAGCGCTGTCAGGCGATAAAGGCGCCCGGATGTTCACGCCGGATGCCGTCATGGTCGAAGCGCCCGCCGACAGCCTCATCGATGTCGATAGGCCGGCCGATCTGGCGCGCTGCGCGCGGCTTATTGGCGCGAGGACGTGATCGCTCCATGTTGCGCCGTCATGGCGAGCGGCGCAATCCCGCCCGCCACGGTGGCGCCCCGGATTGCTGCTCGGCACCGATATGCAGCCTAGACGCCACGCCAGCCAAGCGGCGCCATAAGGGCCTCGGCCGCGACGTCCAGTTGCCGCACGCACAGCCGACATAAGTCGTGGAGAGTCGCGATGGTCCCGGCAGCCGACCGCGCATAAAATGATCGGAGTTGGGGCGGCGAGGGATAGTTGAAATGGAGCCCAGGACGGCAGCCTCGCGGCCAACGCACGCCTACGGCCAATAACGCCGGCTCGCGATGGCCGCGCCTTCCGCGAGGGCCGTCATCTTGGCCCAGATGACAGCGGGGTCGACGCCCGCCGTGCCGACATGGATGGAGAAGCCGCAATCGACGCCGGCCTGGACATGCTCGCGGCCGACCAGATCGGCATAGCGGCCGATGCGCTGGGCGATGAGGTCGGGATGCTCGATATAGGTGGACTGCGGCTCGATCACGCCTGGGATCAGCATCTTGCCCTCGGGCAGGCCGACCTCCTTGAACATCTCATATTCATGGGCATGGCGCGGATTGGCGGCCTCGAACTGGATGGCGTGCGGCCGGGCGCGCCAGACGAGGTCGACGATGTCGCGGAAGGGCACGTCGCAATGATGGGGGCCGGGATAATTGCCCCAGCACATATGCATGCGAAGCTGCGTCGGCGGGATGTTCGCGGTGGCGCGGTTGAGCGCCTCGATGTTGAGCATCATGCGATTGCGGAACTGGCTGAGCGTCAGGTCGCGGAACTGGGTGTGCCGGCCCATGGCGAGATCCGGGCAATCGATCTGGAGAGTGATGCCGGCCGCCGCGATCGCCTCATATTCGTGGCGCAGCCCCTCGGCGAGGGCGAAGAGATAGGCCTCGTCGCTGTCATAATATTCGTTGCGGAAGAAGAGCGCGGTAACGCCGGGCGAAGCCGCACTCATGAAGGCCTGCCGCCCCGGATGCGCGGCGAGCGCATCGTTGAGCGTCCTGGCGTCGAGATGGACCGCGTCCATGTCCCTGACGCTGATCGGGCCATTGCAGGCGGGGGTCTTGCGGTGCTTGCGGCCCTCATCCCCCATGGTGGCGCGCTTGGCGCCGGGATAGTCCTCCAGATCCTGAAAGACATAAGAGGTGCCCGTGCCGCCGAAGCCGTGAAGCCGGTCCTTGATATAGGTGGCGTAGCTCGGCTTGGACTGCTCGCCGTCATTGACGATGTCGATGCCCGCTTGCGCCTGCCGCGCCACCACTTCCTGCACCGCCTGGGCGATGCGCGCGGCCAGCGCGGCCTCGTCGACCGGCTCGCCATCCTCCTTCGCGAACATCATGGTAACGAGATCGTCGGGGCGCGGCAGGCTGCCGACATGGGTGGTGAGGAAGCGGCCGGCGCTCATCTCAGGCGAGTTCCGCGCGGACGATGGCGGCACCGTCCGCCATAGCCTTCATCTTGCCGAAGGCGACTTCGCGCGGGAGATATTTGAGGCCGCAATCGGGCGCGATGACGAGCTTTTCCGCCGGCACATAAGGCAGCGCACGGCGGATGCGGGCGGCGACCGTCTCGGGCGTTTCGATCTCATGGGTAGAAAGGTCGAGCACGCCCAGGATGATGGTCTTGCCGGGCAGCTTGGCGAGGATCGCGCAGTCGAGGTTCGACTGGGCAGTCTCGATGCTGATGTCGTCAAGGTCGGTGTCGGCCAGCTCGGGCAGGAAATTATAGCCCTCCGGCCGCTCATGGATGAGCGCGGCATAGCCGAAACAGATGTGGAGCGCGGTGCGGCCCTCTATGCCCTCGAGCGCCCGCTTCACGGCGGCGAGGCCATATGCCCTCGCCTTCTCCGGCCGCGCCTGCATATAAGGCTCGTCGATCTGGACGATGTCCGCGCCGGCGGCGAACAGGTCCCTGATCTCCTCGTTCACCGCGGCGGCATAATCGAGCGCCATTTCCGCCATGTCGTCATAATAGTCGTTCTGCGCCTGCTGGCTCATGGTGAAGGGACCAGGCACGGTGATCTTTATCATCCGATCGGTATTGGCGCGCAGGAAGGCCACGTCGCGGGTCTCGACGGGGTGCTTGCGGCGGATCCTGCCCGTGACGCGCGGGACGGGGACGGGCTCGCCGGAGCGATCCAGCGCGCTCCCGTGATTATCGAGATCGACGCCCTCGAGCGCAGTGGCGAAGCGATTGGAATAGCTCTCACGGCGCATCTCGCCATCGGTGATGATGTCGAGCCCCGCGCGCTCCTGATCGCGGATGGCGAGAATGGTGGCATCGTCGAAGGCCTGCTCCCGATAAGGCTCCGCCACGCGCCACAGCTCGGCGGCGCGCACGCGCGGCGGAAAGCGGCCGGCGAGCTTCTCCTTGTCGATCAGCCAGTCCGGCTGCGTGTAGGATCCGACGAGGCAAGTGGGGAGCAGCATGGTCCTCTCCTTGGACGGCATCTTGATTTTTTCCGTTCGGTCCTTCGATACGCCGCTTCGACAAGCTCAGCGGCTACTCAGGATGAACGGCTGCCGTATCTCGGCATGACCCTCAAGCGGCCGTGTTGGCGTCCGCGCGGAAGGGATTGTTGTTGTGCCAGTCCCCGCCGAGCCAGCGCTTGAGTTCATCATGCGCCTCCGCGCGGCGCCTCTCGTCCATGGCCGGCTCGAGCGCCTTGGGATCGTCGCAGGTGAACTCGACCGTCATGCCATTGGGATCGACCACATAGACCGAGCGGCAATAGCCATGCTCCAACGTGTAGGTGCCCGGCGGCGTGATCCCGCGCGCGGCGATGCGGCGCTCGATCTCGGCCTGCTGCTGCGGGCTCACATGGAGCGCGATGTGGACGAAGGGCGTCGCGGGGATATCGGGCACGAAGAGCGCCTCATCCTCCTTGTCCGCGAACTGGAAGAAGGCGAGCGCGCCGCCGTCCGCCATCTCGAAGAAGCAGTGGCAATAGGTCCGCTCCTTGCCGAACAGCTCGTCCTTCTCGCAATAAGTGGCGGCCAGCGGAAAGCCGAGGAAATCCTCGTAGAAAGCGCGCGTCGCCTCCATGTCCTTGGTCACATAGGCCGTGTGGTGCAGGCGGTTGGCGGGATAGGCCCTGGCCATGCTCTCTCTCCTCTCGACTCGGACGGGATCTGTGCCCCGCTCCTTGCCATCCTAAGCGTCCGGGCGCATCCGGCGCAACGGCGGGAATGCGGCCGGCGAGCGATGATCGCCTAATCGCGCAGCGGCCCCAAGATCGCGTCATTGTCCGCACCGAGCACGGGCGGCGCCTTCACCTCGCTCATCCGCTCGCCATCGAAGCTGACGGGCGAGCGCACGGTGCGCCAGGGGCCCCCGGGGCCGTCCGGATCGGTGAGGATCATGCCCAGTGCCTGCGCCTGCGCGCTCTCGGCGACTTCCTGGGAGGTGCGCACAGGCGAATGAGGCACCTCGGCCGCCAGAAGCTCCGCGCACCACTGGTCGCGCGGCTTGGTGGCGAAGATGGGCGCGAGGAAGGCAATCACATGCTCGTAATTCTCGATGCGCGCGTCGCGGCTCTCGAACTGGGGCATGGCGAGCATGTCCGGCCGGCCGACCGCACCGGCGAGATTCTCCCAGAATTTGGGCGGCGAGGACATGTGCAGGGCAAGCCATTTGCCGTCATGGCACTCGAACACATAGCTCTGGCTGACATGGGGGCGGCTGGAAGGGCCCATGACCAGCCCTTCAGAGAAATAATGGGTGAAATCGTCCAGGTTGAAATGCGCCATGGATTCGAACATCGAGGTCTCGACGAGGCGGCCCTTGCCTGTCCGCGCGCGCTCATGCAGGGCGGCGAGCACGCCATAAGCGGCGTAGAAGCCGGTAAGCGCATCCGCGATGGCCGGCCCAACCACGCGGGGATGGGCGGGATTGACGAGCAGGCGCAGGAAGCCGCTGGCGGCCTGGGCGACGGTATCGAAGGCCGGGCGGTCGCGGTCCGGGCCTTCCGGGCCGAAGCCGGAGATGCCGGCATAGACGAGGCGCGGATTGAGGCCCTGGAGGCGGGGCGCATCGACGCCCAGGCGCGCGGCGACGCCGGGGCGGAAATTCTGGATGAAGACATCCGCCTCCATCACCAGCCTGTCCAGCACGGCGAGATCATCGGGCTTGCGCGTGTCCAGCTCGATGCTCTGCTTGTTCCGGTTGTAGGTCTGGAAATGGGGCGAATAAAGCGCGCCCTTGAAGCTGCGGAAAGGATCGCCCTGCCCGCTCTGCTCCACCTTGATGACGCGCGCGCCAAGATCGCCGAGCAGCATGCCCGCCGCCGGTCCGGTGATGAATGTGCCCATTTCGAGCACGGTCACGTCTGCAAGCGGCTTGGCCATGAGTTCTCCTTCTCGAGGCCCTCCCCTTCAGGGAAGAGATTGAAGGAGGAGCCGCCTTGACTTGAGGGCTAGGCCCTTCGATGCAACGGATCAACGGCCAACTGACTGGCCGGAGAGGAGAGCATCATGCGCATCGGCAAGCAGGACAATGCCGTCACGTCCATCTGCACGTCCGACGCGACGAGCATCAATGTGCGGGGGCTCGACTTGTGCGGCGAGGTGATCGGCAAGCTCGACTTCACCAGCTATTTCTGGCTGCTCGTGACGGGTGAGATGCCCAGCGAGACGCAGCTTTTCTTCGCCAATGCGACGCTCTGCGCCATCGCCGAACATGGGCTGGTGCCGAGCGTGGTCGCCAGCCGCATGACGCTGGCGGCGGGACCGGAGGCGTGGCAGGGCGCTGTCGCCGCCGGGCTGCTCGGCTGCGGATCAGTGGTGCTGGGAAGCGCAGAAATCGCCGGGCGCTTTTATGCGGAGCGGGTGGCGGAGGCGGACGCGCAGGGCCTGACCGATCATGAGGCGGCACGGGCGGGCATCAAGGCCCTGCGCGCGCAGAAGAAGGCCGTGCCGGGCTTTGGCCATCCGCAGCATTCGGGCGGCGATCCGCGCGCGCTGCGGCTCATCGAACTGGCGCAGGAGAAAGGCGTGGCGGGGCGGCATGTCGCCATGCTCCACGCGATCCGCGACGCGCTGCCCGAGGCGATCGGGCGGGCGCTGCCGATCAACGTGAACGGCGCCATTCCCGCCGTGATGCTGGACGTGGGCTTCCCGCTCGCGGCGCTGAAGGGCATCTCGCTGCTCGCGCGGACGGCGAGCCTGATTGGCCATTTGCAGGAGGAGAGCGAGCGGCCGATCGGCTTCATCCTGTCCGGCGCGGCGGCGGAGCGGATCGGCTTCGAGCCGGGTGGGGACGGCTGAGGCGCGCTACCTCGCGCCGCCGTCCTCCCCACCCCCGTCACCCCGGCGCAGGCCGGGGTCCACTGCAACGTCGCGGAAATGGACCCCGGCCTGCGCCGGGGTGACGGGGGTGGGGTTTCTGTTCCTCTCTGGGCTCTGCCCTGTGCAGGCCAAGCGCGTGCTCCTGCGATCGCTATTCCATCAGCGCCAGTTTTCGTTCTCCAGCGGGCGGTTTCTAATCCTCCAGCGCGAAGACGTAGACGCCCGAGCTGTTCACGGAGGGAAGCTGGATCTCCGGCGTCAGCACATTGATGCCGAAGGAGAGCGGATTGCCATAGCCAGTCATCATCGCGACATATTGCGTGCCGGCAACCTCGTAGGAAATGGCCGAGGCATTGGGAATGCCGGTCATCTGCCGGGACCAGAGCACCTTGCCCGTGGCAGCATCATGGGCCGTGAACATGCGATCGACCGAGCCGGTGAAGAGCACCCCGCCCGCCGTGCCGAGCACGCCCATGGTGTAGGGCGCGCGCTGCTTCTGGGTCCAGCGCACCTTGCCCGTCGCCATGTCGAGCGCCTGAAGCATGCCATAGCGCCCGTCGCTGCCCGGCGCGGGGGCATAGTCCATGTTGATGCCGGTGGAGAGGAAGCCCTTGCCCTGCGCGGGCACCATGTCCGTGCAGACGTCGCGGGCATTGACGAAGAGGCTGGCGCTCCCCTCGTCGAAGGATGTGGGCGACCAGTTGCGGCCGCCGCCGCCATGGGGGCAGAGATAGCGCACGCGGGTGCGGTCCGGGATGAGATCGGGATCGACGGTCTTGCGGCCGGTCGCCGGATCGATGGCGGTGATGAAATTCTGATAGCCCATATCGACGGTCGAGACATATTTGCCCGTCGCGGCGTCGAGCGCATCGAACAGGCCCGCCTTGCCGCCGGTGATGACGACGCGCTCGCGCTTCCCTTTCACCTCCAGCGTGCCGATGGTCCGCTCGAACACCCAGTCGAGATCGAACTGGTCGTTCTGGACATGCTGATAATACCAGACGAGCTTGCCCGTGCGCGGCTCGAAGGCGAGCGTCGAGTTGGTGTAGAGCCCGTCATTGTTCATGCCCGGCTTGCGGTCGCGCAGGGGGCCGGTGTCATAAGTCTGCGCCGTGCCCCAGAGAGCAAGGCCCGTCTGCGGATCATAGCTGCCCGAGGTCCAGACCGAAGCGCCGCTGCGCGCCTGCGCGGCGAGGCCGTTCCAGGTATCGCCGCCGGGCGTGCCGGGCTGGGCGATGGTATCGAAGGTCCAGAGCTTGTCGCCGCTCTCCGCATCGAAAGCGGCGATGAGCGCGCCGCCCGGCGCCTGGCCGGTGAGGCCGAGCATGATGACGCCCTTCGCGGCGAGCGGTCCGCCGATGGAGCGCAGTTCCGTGCGCTCGGTCACGACGCGGTCCCACACCGGGCGGCCGGTGCGCGCATCGAGCGCGATCAGGTGCAGATCGGATGTCGCGGCATAGAGGCGCTCGCCATAAAGCGCGATGGTCTTCTTGCCGTTGGCGGGCACGCCCTGCGGCAGCGTGCGCCGGTAGCGCCAAAGCTGGCGGCCCGTCGCGGCGTCGAAGGCGAAGATCTGGTCGCCATAGCCCATCATGTAGAGCACGCCGCCGCGCACCAGCGGCTCGGTCGTCGCCTCGCCGGCGGGAAGCGCCTGCGACCAGACGAGCCTGAGCTTGCGGACATTGGCGGGCGTGATCTGCCTGAGCGGCGAGAAGCCCTGGCCGAGATGGCTGCGGCGCCAGGCAGGCCAGTCCTGCGGCGGGGGATCGGCAAGCTCGGCTTCGGTCACGGGCTTGTAGCCCGCCGCGAAGGGATCAGCCGGCGCCGGCCAGGGCGGCAGCGGCAGGCGCCTGGTGAGGCCGCCCACGCCGACATCGGCATCCTGCGCGACAGCCGCCTTGGGCAGCGCGACGGCGGCAAGATCCCGTCCGCCGATAGGGGCGCCGTTCTGCGCGAGGATATGGTCCAGGATCGCGGCATAGCTCGCGGCATCGAGCTGGCCGGCATTGGCGGGCGGCATGGAGCTGCGGATGTAGCGGTCCAGATCGGCTGCGCTCGCGCCATCCCATTTGGCGAGGAAATCCGCGCCCTTCAGGGCCGGGGCGAACTGGCCGTCCGTGAGATTGGCGCCGTGGCAGACGGCGCAGTTGCGCTGATAGGCATCTGCCGATGGTGCATCCTGCGCCATGGCGATGGGCACGAGGCCAAGGCCGAACGCGCTGCCCGCCAGCGCCGATGCGATGAGCGCGATGCGGCCCGCGCGCGGGCTTCCACTCTTGCCGATCATGTCCCCCTCCATATTTTTCCGCTCAGGTCGACGCACGTCCCCGCCGCGCCAGCCATGCGCCGACGAGCGCGCCCAGCAGCTTCAGCACCATCGCCATGAGCGCGACAGGCTCCCATACGCCACGGAAGCCCACCATTCCCCAGTCGATCAGGAAATAGAAGCCGAAGACCGCGAGGCCGAAGGCCCAGGCGCTGCGGTCAGGCCGCCGGCGCGAGAAGAGCCAGACGAACAGCGCGAAAAGGATGGGGCCGCAGATGCGCGTCGAGAGGCTCGACAGCTCGATGACGAGGGGATCGGTCGGCGAGAGCGGCTGGGGCGGCGAATTGAGGATGACCCAGGCCGAGACCCACAGGAACGCACAAACGAGATCCAGTGCCATGACGAGGATGGCGACGCCCAGCGCCTTCACGAAATCCACCGGCTTCATGGCGTCTTCCCGCCATCGGCCACGACCCGCGCGCTCATCATCGCCTGCCCCTCTCTGATCCAGGCGCAACCTGCGCGCGAACCGACCGCTTGGCAAGCGATTGACTTCGCGCCCGACAGGGCAGGCCGGCAGGGGGAAGAAAAACGATGCTGGGTGCGGCGGCGGGATCGAGGCCGGGCGCGCCACGTCGCTGGATCGCGGGTGTGTGGGCGGGTTACCCCGCGAGGAAATCCAGCGCCGCCTGCCTTGCTGCGGGAAATTCGTCGAGCAGCAAATGCGAGCCGCCGGGGACGATGGTCTGGCGCGCATGTGGCAAGCGTTGCTGCCATTCGCCAAGCAGAGGGAGCGGCAGGATGCGATCCTGCGCGCCCCAGAGAAGCAGCGTGGGCGCGCGCAGCGCTTCGAGGTCATTGAGCAGAGCCGCATAGCCCGCGTCCGGGTCGCCGCGGGCGCGCATCGAGGCGGCGGATTCGCGCTGGCGCAGGGCGGTCCATGCCGGGCCGGGGCGCGCGGGCCAATAAGGCGCGATCCAGTCCGGATCGGCGGCGAAGAGCGCGGGGTGCTGCTCGGGCGGGATGGCCGCGAAATCCGGCATGGGGGCGTCGGGATGGTGGAGGCCGGCGGGCGAGACCAGCACGAGGCGATCGACCTGCGCCACATTGCGACCGGCATAAGTGGCGGCGAGATAGCCGCCCATGGAGGCGCCGACGAGATGGAAGCGCGAAAGGCCCAGGGCCGCGAAGAAGGCGCGGTAATGGGCGGCATAATCGTCCATCGAGGTGAAGTCCGCGTCCGCGCTCTCGCCGAAATTGGGATGGTGGGGGAGGATCATGCGGAAATGCCCCGCCCAGTCGCGCGCCCACGCGAAGCCGTGATAGGTGCCGCCGCCGTGGAAATAGACGCAAGGCGGGCCGGCGCCGATCTCCCACCAGACATGCGAAATGCCGTTCACGCTGGCGCTGTGCCGGGCGAAACCCTCCATGCTGTAGGCGAAGTCCGACATGGCCGCTCCTTCTATACCGGCATGGGCGCGCCGAGGATCATGGCGCTGAGCGCCGGCGCCTCGCCGACATCATGTTTCGCCTGCGCATTGGCGAGGACGCGGGCCTTGTCAGCCGCCGCGCGCGCCGGGTCGCTCTCGGCGAGCATGCGCTTGAAGTTGCTGGCGAGGGGCGAGGTGACTTCCAGGAATACGCGGCGGCGCTCGGCGGCATAGAAATCCAGGACGTCTTCGCCGGCCTTGTTCAGGATGACGGCGCCGAGCGCGGTAATGAGCGCATCGGCATCGATGATGCCGGTGGTGAGGCCCAGGCCCCCGCAGGGATTGCAGGCATGGGCGGCGTCGCCCGCGAGCAGCACGCGGCCGACGCGGAAGCGAGTCGCGCAGCGCTCATGGACGCGATAGGGCGAGAAATTGTCGATGCGCCAGGGGCCGCCGCCGGGCAGGATGCGGGCGAAGCGGGCGGGCAGGCGCTCCATGATCGCCGCCTCGTCCAGCGATGCGTCCTCGCCATAAGTGACGCGCCAGAGATCGTCGCGGCCGAGCCGGGCAATCACAGCCCAGTCGACCGGATCGACCACCATGTTCGCGTCGGCGAAACCATGGGCGGAGAAATCGTAGGCGATGTTGGTCGCGACGAAACGCTCGGGCCAGCTATGGCCTTCGAACTCAAGGCCGAGCAGGCGGCGCACCGTGCTGCGCGCGCCATCCGAGCCGACGACCCAGTCGGCGCGCAGCAGCTTCTCGCCGGCGGGCGTCTCGACCAGCAGCGTGGCGCCATCCGCCTTCTGGTCGAGCCCGACGAGCCGGTGGTTCCACAGGACGCGGGCATGGGGCAGCGCGAGCAGATGGCGCATGACCAGTTCGGCGAGCAGATGCTGGCCGAAATGGAGATTGTGCGTGATGGTCTGCCCGGGCTCGGGATTGTCGCGCATGTCGGTGCGCATGACCTCGCCGGTGGCGGGATAATGCATGGCAAAGCCGGAATTGCGATAGCCGATCGCCTCGGCATCGGCGAGCAGGCCGAGCCTCTCGAGGATCGCGAGCGTGGTGTGGAAATAGACCGCCGCGCGGGGCGAGCGGACCACCTCGGGCTCGGCATCGATCACCGTCACCGGGACGCCCTGCCGCGCAAGGCCGAGCGCCGTCAGGAAACCGACCGGCCCGGCGCCGACGACGACCACGCCATGCTGCGTGTCCACAGATCCTCTCCCGTGCCGGTGCATCCGGCTTGCACGGAGGGATAAGCGGACGGAGTGGCAAAGGGAAGCGCCTGCGCGCGGGCCGGGGATGGACAGGCTTGTACAGTGTCAGACGCTATGCGGACAGTTCCAGCTGAGGACGCAGGCGCCCTATGCGGCGCGGCGGACGGCCTCGCTGGAACGGCGCTCGATCGACGGCTTGTACCGCGCCCGGTGCGATATGCCGTCCATGCGCTCGTCCCCGCCATTTATCGCGGCATGGACACTCGCGGCGATCCTGGGCGCGCACAGCGCGCCGCTCTGCTGGCGACAAGCTCTGTGCCCTCGGCTCCTGCCTGCGCAGGAGCCTGTGGCGCTCATTCTCCCGGCTCCGGCTCAGAAGGGCAGCCAGCGGCGCTTTTCGCTGAACTTCATGTAGCCGATATTGGCGCCCAGGCGCATGCCCACGCCCATGCGGATGGGAATGAGGACGACCTTGTCCCAGCGCAGGTAGCTCGCATTGAAGCCGCCGACGAAATAGGCCGCGCCCTCGCCTGCCGGATAGCGGTGATAAAGCTCCTGGCTGTCGTAGAGATTGTAGACGAGCACGAAGGTCTTGCCGGCATTGCCGCCAAGATCGAAGCCGAGCGATGGGCCGGTCCAGTAGACGTCGCGCTGGCCCTCGACCTTGTGGAAGAGCGTGCCCGAGCCGTAGCGCAGACCAACGCCGATGGCGCCCGAAACCTCGCGGCCGGTGATGTAGCCGATGGGCTCGCCCTGCTCCTTGAGCGTGCGCTCGATGATCTCGGCGAGGCCCTGGGCGCCCTGGCCAAACACACCCTCGGCGGCGCCGATGAGATCGTCCTGCTTGTAGCCGACCTGGCCCGGCGGCGGCATGGCCGAAGAGGGAGCAGGCGCGGGTGCGGGTGCCGGCGACGGCGCGCTCGTCACGGGCGGCGGCGCGACCGTGGGGTCATAGAGGGGCGCGTCGGCGGGCGTCGGCGGGGGCGGGGGCGGAATGTCCACGCTGAGCCCGCCGGCCGGCGGCGAGCCGGGCGTGGCGGCGCCGCTGGCCGGCGCGCCGGGCACCAGATCGGCATCGATCACCGTATTGGGATCGACCGAACCGACCTGCGCCGATGCCGGCGCGAGCAGCAGGCCGACGGCGGCGGCGGCCATCGCCAACCCCCGCGAAATGCCTCGACGCGACCCTGGACCCTTCTGCATCATTCTGTCTCCGACAGCTTTCGTTGTTCGCACGGGTTCAGGCCGCCTGCCGGACCTCTCCCCGTCCGGCCGGAGATCCCCCGCCGCGTCCCGGCGCGCGAAGCGTCGGTCAATTGGCCGGAGACTATCAGAATTTCGAGATGAAACGACAATGAACGAACGGCGAACCGAATCGAATATGCGTCAGACCGAGTCGGCGCCCTCTTGATCGGCCCGCGGCGCGTTCAGCGCATTGATGGCAGCATGGACGCGCGCCTCCGCCTCGGCGCGGGGCAGGCCGGGCGGGACGGGCGCGCCGATGCGGTAGGTGATGGTGCCGGCGCGCTTCATGAAGCCGTTGCGCGGCGAGAGGCGGCCGCTATCCACCGCAACCGGCACGACCGGCACGCCCAGAACGCCATAGAGCCCCGCAAAGCCCGACTTGAGCGGCGGCGCGCTGCCATGGGCGACGCGCGTACCCTCAGGGAAGAAGACCACGGCGCGCCCCCGCCCCATGGCCGCCAGCGCCATCGCCCGGATGGCGCGCAGGGCGCTCGCGCCTGACTTGCGATCGACCGGGATGATGCCATAGGCCAGGGCCACCCGGCCCCAGACCGGCAGCTCGGTCAGTTCGCGCTTGGCGGCGATGGCGGGATCGCCCAGCAGGCAGATGACGTCCAGCGTCTCGAACATGGACTCATGCTTGGCGACGATGAAGCGCGCATCGGGCGGGAAACGGCCCTCGACGACGATGCGCTGGCCGAGCACCACGCGCGTCAGGGCGCGGTGGATCCACGCCCAGCTCTGCGCGACTGGCACCATGAAGCGCTCGCCGAACGGCATGCCGAACAGACCCAGCAGCAGGAGCAGAATCGTGGCGCCATAGAAGAGCAAGGCGAACAGGAGCGAGCGCGCGAAGGTGACGAAGCGGGCCAGCGGGCTTTGGGACGGCACGGGCGATCCCCCTTTTCAGATGCCGAGAAGGCTGGCGGCGCGGCGCAGCAGATATTTGTTATATTCGCGCAGCAGCGCGGTGAGCGAGGGCTTGCCGACCACGGCGTCGGCGATCAGCGTGACCGGCCCCTCCATCTGCTGAGCAAGCTCGTAGCGGGCGCGGCGCATGTGCCAGTCGGCCGTGATGAGGCGGACGGAACGATGGTTGCGGCGCGCGAGCCAATCGTTCGTCTCGATGGCATTGGAGCGCGTGTCGATCGCCTCGCGGCCGAGGGTGACGCAGCATTTCATCAGCCGGTCCGACACCTTGTAGGCCCTGGCGAACTCGGCGGGCCGCACATCGCGATCCACGCCCGAGACGAGCAGCTCCGCCCCGCGCTCGCGGCGCAGCAGGGAAAGGCCGCGCTCGATCCGTCCCGCCGAGCCGGTGAGCACGACGATGGCATCCGTCTTCACCGCGTCCGGCGCGGGCTGCGGCAGGAACAGGGCGAACCACAGGAAACCCAGCATCCAGATGAGCATGAGCGCGGCGATGAAGCGCGAGATCATAAGGATCGCTCCAGCGCGCGGCGCAAAGTGAGACGCGCGGAAAGCCAGGCGACGACGATACCGGCGAGAGGCAGGAGGACGAGCAGCGGCCAGGCGCCGAGCGGCAAACTGGCGCTGCGCACGAGATCGGACGTGACGGCGTTCAGGGCCTGGCCGAGCAGCAGGATGACGACGAGCGCCGCGCCCGCGCCGATGCCCGCGCCGAACGCCGCGTCCAGCGTCATGCGGCGCTGGAAGAGGCCGATGACCTGCGTGTCCGTGGCGCCGAGCAGATGCATGATGTCGATGGTCGCGCGGTGCGTTGCGTGAGCGCCGCGCGCCGCCAGCACCACCACCGCGCCCGTCACCAGCGCCATGAGCGCGACCAGTGCGAATGCAAGGAAGCCGATGGC
>CBIMKI010000055.1:0-13902 GCA_966244395.1 uncultured Sphingobium sp.
GAGCGCCGGGGAGGACGCGCCCTGGCTCATCGCGGCGATGCTGTCCTCCGGCTATGATCGCAATGCTGCCCGCTGGGCCACGGTCGTCGAGGATCTGCCCGGCGCGGCCCGCCAGCGCGCCTGGGCCTTGCTGGCGACTGGCGTGCCGGCGCCGAATGTCCCGCTGACGCGCCAGCGCATCGACGATTTCCTCGACGCGGACGAGAGCGCCGATGGCCGGCTCGGCCAGTTCCTGGTCGCTTCGCTCGCGGGCCTCGGGCGCCTGCCGGACGATGCCCGCGCCGATTTCCTCGAGCGCGCGACGATCGACCCGACGGCGCGCAGCCGCTGGGCACGCGCCATCATGGGCTCGGCGCGCCGGGGCGAGAAGGGGACGGTGGCCCTGCTCGCGGCGGTGGGCATGCAGACCAGCAACTGGGCGAATGTGCCGGCGACGCATCTCTATTTCATCACGCTTGCCCTGCGCCAGGTCGGCCTCGATCCCTATGCGCGCATGATCGCGGCCGAGGCGATGGCGCGAGCGGGTTGATGAGCGCGGTCGACGAACGGCCGTCGACATCGAGCGACGCGGTCCTGATCGATCGCTATCTCGCCATGCTGGCCGCCGAGCGGGGCGCCGCCCGCAACACGCTGCTGGCCTATCGCACCGATCTGGAGGACGCCGCGCAGCGCCTCGGCCATCTCGCGATGGTCGGCAAAGACGCCCTGGGAGCGCTCGCGCAGCATTGGTCGTCGCTCTCCGCATCGAGCCTGGCGCGCAAGAGTTCCACGCTGCGCGGCTTCTTCGCGTTCCTGGAGGCGGAGGGCGTGCGCGCCGACAACCCCTCCGCCGCGCTGCCGCGCCCTGCGCTGCAAAGGCCATTGCCCAAGATCCTCAGCCATGACGAGGTGGACGCGCTGTTCGCGATCATCCAGGCGCGCACGCAGGGAGACCGGCCCAATCCGCTCGACCTGCGCCTCGCCGCCCTCGTCGAGCTGCTCTACGGATCGGGCCTGCGCGCCTCCGAGCTGGTGTCGCTGCCGCTGCGCGCGCTCGCGACGGATCGTCCCTATCTCATCCTGCGCGGCAAGGGCGGGCGGGCAGCGGCTCGTGCCGATCTCGGACCGAGCGCGGATGGCGGTCGCGGCCTGGCGCGGGCATGTCCCGGACGACGGCATCTGGCTGTTCCCCTCGGGCAAAAGCCATCTGAGTCGCGTGCGCCTGTTCCAGCTTGTGCGCGCACTGGCGGCGCAGGCCGGCATCGACCCGGCGCGAGTCAGCCCGCATGTGCTGCGCCATGCCTTCGCGACCCACCTGCTGGAAGGGGGCGCGGATCTGCGTGCGCTCCAGGCGATGCTCGGCCATGCCGACATCGCGACCACCCAGATCTATACCCATGTCGACGCCAGCAGACTGGTCGCTCTGGTCAATGCGCGTCATCCGCTCGTTGACCTCAAGCGGCCGGGCGCTTAACGGACGCTCGATGATCTCCTATCTGGACTTTGAGAAGCCGGTCGCCGCACTTCAGGCCCGCGTCGACGAATTGCGCGAGACGGCCGACAGCGGCGCGATCGACATCGACTCCGAGATCGAGAAGCTCCAGCAGCGCTCGACGACGATGCTGGCGGAACTCTACGCCAAGCTGACGCCCTGGCAGAAGACGCAGGTCGCGCGCCATCCGCAGCGCCCGCATTTCCGCGATCTGGTGACGGGCATGTGCTCCGATTTCGTGCCGCTCGCTGGCGACCGCGCCTTTGCGGACGATCAGGCGATTCTGGGCGGATTCGCGACCATCGCCGGCCGCAAGGTCATGCTGATCGGCCATGAACGCGGCAATGACACGGCAAGCCGCGTCCGCCACAATTTCGGCATGGGCATGCCGGAAGGCTACCGCAAGGCGATCCGTCTCATGGAGCTGGCCGATCGCTTCGGCCTGCCGGTGGTGACATTGGTCGATACGTCCGGCGCCTTTCCCGGCGTGCAGGCCGAAGAGCGCGGGCAGGCGGAAGCCATTGCGCGCGGGACGGAAGCCTGCCTCGCGCTCGGCGTGCCGCTCGTCTCGGTGATCGTGGGCGAAGGCGGATCGGGCGGCGCGGTCGCACTGGCGGCGGGCAACCGGGTGCTGATGTTCGAACATGCCATCTATTCGGTGATCTCGCCCGAGGGCTGCGCCTCCATCCTGTGGCGCACGGCGGACAAGGCAGCCGATGCGGCGCAGGCGATGCAGGTCTCCGCCCAGCAGCTCGCCGCCCTGGGCGTCATCGACCGGATCGTGCCGGAGCCGATCGGCGGCGCGCATCGCGAGCCGGCAACGGCGATCGAGGCGCTGCGCAAGGCCATTGTCGCGGAACTGCGCGATCTGGAAGGGCTGAAGGGGGACCAGTTGCGCAAGCAGCGCGCCGAGAAGTTCCTGGCTATGGGAGGCTGATCGCAGGATCGTCTTCACTGCGCCGTGCGTTCCTTCTATGGTTCCACCGGACGTCAAGCAGAGAGGGCAGGAATATGGCGAAGTCTTTGAGCAGGATGTCGCTCGTTTCTCTTCTGCTGGCCGGCTGCGCACTGAGCGATGCGCGGGACAGCAGCGCGCAGACCTCTCGCCAGATCCAGACCGCCACGCAGATGAGCGCGGCGGAGAGAGCGGAAGGGGCAAAAGCCCATCCCGAGCTACTCAATGAATTCGGCGGACTCTATGCGGGACCGCAGGCCGCTTATGTGACGCAGATCGGCCGGAAGATCGCGGTCCAGTCGAGTCTCTCGAACCAGCAGGGCGATTTCACCATCAGCCTGCTGAACACGCCAGTGAACAACGCCTTCGCCATCCCCGGCGGCTATGTCTATGTGACGCGCCAGCTCATGGCGCTGATGAACGACGAGGCCGAACTGGCCGGGGTGCTGGGCCACGAAGTCGGGCATGTCGCGGCCCAGCATGGCAAGAAGCGCCAGAGCGCGGCGACCCGCAACACCATCTTGGGCGTTCTGGGCCAGGTGCTCGTCGGGCAGGTGGCGGGCAACAGTGCTTTTGGCGATCTGCTTCAGCGCGGCATCGGAACGGGCGCGCAGCTCCTCACACTCAAATATTCGCGCACGCAGGAATATGAGGCGGACGATCTGGGCATCCGCTATCTCGCCAGCGCAGGCTATGATCCGGCGGCCTTGTCCTCGATGCTGGCGTCGCTGGCAGCCCAGACGGCGCTCGACACGCAGTTGAGCGGCCAGAGCAACGCCATGCCGGAATGGGCCAGTACACATCCCGATCCCGCCTCGCGCGTCCAGCGGGCCCTGCAAGGCGCGCGCGCGACGCGATCGACCGCGACACTGCGCAACAAGGCCCAGTTTCTCGCCAATCTCGACGGGCTGCTTTACGGCGACGACCCCGCGCACGGTATCGTTGCCAACGGCATGTTCGTCCATCCGGCGCTGAAGCTCAAATTTTCGGTGCCGCAGGGCTATGCCGTCAATAATCAGGCCAATGCGGTCATCATCTCCAGCCAGTCCGCACGCGCCCAGTTCGGCGGCGGGCGCTATGAAGGCGATCTCGACCGCTATGTGCAGTCCGTCTTCCAGCAGCTGGCGGGCGAGGGGAGCCAGATCCAGTCAATCCCCAAGGAGCGCACGACCATCAACGGCCTGACAGCATCCTATGGCCGTGCGGATATGACCAATTCTCAGGGGTCGCGCTTGACGGTGACCGTGGTTGGCTATGCCATGGGACCGGGCACAGCCTATCATTTCATCGTGATCGCACCGCAGGGCCAGAGCCTCGGCCCGCTTGTGAACACCATCAACTCCGTCGCGCGCCTCAGCGATCAGGAGGCCGCAGCGGTCAAGCCGCGCAAGTTGCGTCTGGTCCGCGTGCAGCGCGGCGACACGTCCCAGAGCCTGTCTCGCCGCATGGCTTATGATGATCGCCAGCTGGAGCGCTTCCTCGTGCTGAACGGCCTTCAGGCCAATGCCGCGCTCACGCCAGGCACAAGCGTGAAGATCGTGACGTTCTGACGCGCTGAGCGGCCGTCCGCGCCATATATGAGCCACATATGAGAAGGGCGGCCGTACCATCGCACGGCCGCCCTCCCGATCTGTTACGGAAGCCCAAGAAGATTACTTGAGGTTGTCCGAAACGTTTTCGAAGGTGTTGTTCAGCTTGCCGCCGAGCGTCTGCATGGCGCCGATGGCAGCCACAGCGATAAGGGCCGCGATCAGGCCATATTCGATGGCGGTCGCACCCTTGTTGTTCTTGAACAGCTTACGAACGAAGTTCATGGGAGGTCTCCTCAGTCAATCCAGCAAACACCCGGCATCGATATTAGCCAGTCGTTGCAACCTACGTCCCCAATCCTTACGAAAATCCTAAAATCTCGAAATGCCTGTAAAGAATATATGGTTAATGCTTCGAAACTTCTTCTGAAACATTGCCCCACATGCCATTGGTCTTTTCCGCCACATGAGCGAGAGCGCCCATCATCGCGAGCACGATCATCGCCAGAATCAAACCATATTCCACGGCAGTGGCGCCCTTGCTTGACGCGATCAGTCTGCGAAATAGATGAAGCACGTTCTTTCCCCCAGCCTCGGGCATCGATCGAAACTGTAAAAAGGGAACGCTTAATAAAGTGTGGAATGAAACTGTATCGAAGGGCTTAACCGCATTGGTCGTCGTCGCGGCGGCATTGGTGGATGAGCGCTCCCGCGTCTTCGTGCAGCAAAGGCCGCCGGAGAAGAACATGGGCGGGCTATGGGAATTTCCCGGTGGAAAGGTGGAGCCGGGCGAAGCGCCGGAGGCCGCGCTGATCCGGGAATTGCGCGAAGAACTGCTGATCGAGACGGAAGCCGCCTGCCTCGCCCCGGCCAGCTTCTCCACGGGCATGATCGGCGACCGCCCGCTGCTCCTTCTGCTCTATGTCTGCCGCAAATGGAGCGGGCTCATCACCCCGCAGGAAGCGCCGGCCTCCAAATGGGTGCCGACGCACGAACTCTTCTCCCTCGACATGCCGCCCGCCGATCGGCCGCTCGTCGCCATGCTGGACGCACTGCTCTAGCGCAGGTCCTGCCTGGGCTTGAGCACGGCGGCGAGCGACACGGTTCCCGTCCCGCGCGGTGCGGGCCGGGGCTGAGTCGGCGCGGGATGCCAGCCGCTGCCGTGCAGGATCACGAAGCGCTCGCTGGTGCGTCCATCCGGATCGGCCATATCGGCAAAGGCCTGCGCAGCCCGGGTCAGGCCAGCCCGCGTGAGCGGCGGCGGGAAGGAAGCGAGGCATTGCGCGGCGCCCATTCCACGCAGATCGGCCAGGAGCGTGAACAGCGACCCATAGCGCACGTCGAGCGGCTGATGATCCGCCACCGGCATGGCGAAGCCGGCGCGGTGCAGCAGATCGCCCAGCGCCCGCACGTCCACCTGCGGGTGGAGGCGCTGAGCGGGCCGGTCCCCGTCCGCTTCGAGCAGCGCGGCGCGCAGGCGCGGCAGCGAACCCGCGCCGATGAAGCTCAGCAGCAGGAGACCATCGGGCTCGAGCACGCGGTTCATCGCGATCAGCGCGCCCGGCAGGTCGTTGACGCTGTCGAGCGTGCCGCAGCAGAGAATGAGATCGAAACTGCCCGGAGCGTAAGGCAGGTCGTCCTCGCGCACGGCGTCCCCATGTGCGGCCGCGGCAAAGACCGGGCCGGGGTCAGCGCAGGTCACCTGGATGTCCCTGGCATCGAGAGCCGCGGCAAGCCTGCCATCGGGGCATCCGATGACAAGCGCGCGGGCAAAGCTGCGCGATACGTCGCCCAGGCGCTCCAGCATCTCGTCGGCCATGGTCGCATAGAGGAAATCATGCGCCGGAAATGTCCGGGCGGCGCGGTCGCGGCGATAGGCGCGCCGGGCATCGTCGAAGATTCGGGGGACGGAGTCGCTTTGGTCCATGGGCCGGCTTGTGCCGCGCCGGAGGGCGTGGAACAAGGGCGTCATGAGCGCGCCCAACTGGCTACGTATCGCGGCGTCCAACTGGCTGAAGCCGCTGCTGGACTATGCCCTGCCGCCGCGCTGCCCCGCTTGCGGCGATATCGTGAGCGATCCGCTGGCTTTCTGCCCCGGCTGCTGGGAGCGTATCGACTTCCTGGGCGATCCGCTGTGCGGCTGCTGCGGCATAGAACTGCCCTCCGGCGCAGCGGGGCCGGATGCGCAATGTGGCGCCTGTCTCGCGCAGGCGCCGCCCTTCGAGCGGGCCCGCGCCGTCATGCGTTACGGCGAGATCGGCAGAACCATCGCGCATCGCCTGAAATATGGCCGCCGCGTCAGCCTGGCGCGAGTGATGGCGGCGCAGATGAACCGCCTGCTTGATCTTCCGGCGGAAAACCCGGCAGTCATCGTGCCCGTGCCGCTGCATCGCTGGCGGATCTGGTCGCGCGGCTTCAACCAGTCTGCGCTGATCGGCCGCGAATTGGCCAAATTATCCGGCATCCCGCTCGAAACCGGCCTGCTTCACCGCACGGTCAATACGCCGCCCTTGCATTCCCTCGGACCGAGGAAGCGGCATCAGACCGTGAAGGGCGCCTTTGCACTCGGGCCTGGCGCGCGGGAACGAATCGACGCCCGGACCGTCATCCTCATCGACGACATCTGGACCACCGGCGCGACCGTCTCCGCCTGCGCGCGGATTCTCAAGCGCGGCGGGGCGGGCCGAGTGGAGATATTGTGTTGGACGCGCGTGGGCCGGACCGACGATTGACTTTGCCAGGGAGCGGCCCGACATGGCGGGCACGATCATGAAAGAAGTGGCATGAAAGGAATGGGACGGCCTCATGGCGCGTGTTGAAATCTACACCAAGGAATTCTGCGGCTCCTGCGCGCGGGCCAAGCGGCTTCTCCGCGAAAAGGACGTGGATTTCGAGGAATATGACATCACATTGGGCGGCTCCAAGCGCGGCGAGATGCTCGACCGGGCGGGTGGCCGCTCGACCGTACCGCAGATCTTCATCGACGATGTGCACATTGGCGGGAGCGACGATCTGATGGCGCTCAACGCAGCGGGCAAGCTCGATCCCATGCTGGGGCTCGCGGGCGACTGACTTCCATGCGTATCGCGCTCCTGCAAATGACGGCGGGGATCGATCCCGCCGCCAATGCCGACAGCTTGACGGCGGCGATCCGGAATGCGCGCGGCGCCGGCGCGGATATGCTGTTCACGCCTGAAATGTCGGGCTGTCTCGACCGGGACCGCGCCCGTTCCGATGCCGTGCTGCGCACCGAGGACGAGGATGGGGTGCTTGCCGCGGTTCGGGAGGAAGCCCGAGAGCAGGGGGTCTGGGTCCAGCTCGGCTCACTGGCCATTCGCGATCCGGCGAGCGGCAAGCGGCGCAATCGCGCCTATCTGATCGATGAGAGCGGGGACATCCGAGCCCGCTACGACAAGATGCACCTCTTCGACGTCGATCTGCCGACCGGTGAGAGCTGGCGCGAATCCGGCAGCTATGCGGCGGGGGAGGCCCCTGTGCTGGCGCAGACGCCCTGGGGCCTGATCGGCCTTTCCATCTGCTACGATCTGCGTTTTCCCAGCCTTTACCAGGCGCTTTCGGGCGGCGGCGCGAACCTCGTCGCCATTCCGGCGGCGTTCACCGTGCCGACCGGGGAAGCGCATTGGCACGTGCTGCTGCGGGCCCGCGCCATCGAAAATGCCATGTTCGTGGTGGCCGCCGCTCAGGCGGGGCACCATGCCGATGGCCGCAAGACCTATGGTCACAGCCTCGTCATCGATCCATGGGGCACCGTGCTGCTCGATGCCGGCGAGGCGCCGGGCCTGCATGTGGTCGACTTGCCACTGGAGCGGCTGGTCGACGCGCGCGCGCGCATTCCGGTCTTGCGCCACCGGCGGGTGATCGGGAAAGTGACCATGTCATGATCTCCTTCGATCTCAAATGCACGCACGGCCATGTCTTCGAAGCGTGGTTCCGCTCCAGCGAAGCCTATGAGGATCAGCGCTGCCGGGGGTTGATCGGCTGCCCGATGTGCGGCGATGCGGATGTGACCAAGGCGCTGATGGCGCCGGCCGTCGCGGCCAAGGGCAATCGGCGCGGTGATGCGCCGGCGCCCAAGCAGGAACTGGCGCTCGCCGCCGATAAACCGGACGGTGCGCGCTTTCATGCGTTGCTCAGCGCGATTGCGCAGGCCCAATCGCAGATGCTCGAAACATCGCAATGGGTTGGCGACAAGTTCGCGGATCAGGCACGGGCCATGTACTATGGCGAGATGGACCATGCGGCGATCCATGGGACGGCCGACGCCAGGGAAGCACGCGCGATGATGGAGGAGGGCGTTCCGGTGGCGCCACTGCTTGTGCCGACAGCGCCGCCCGAAGAGACGCATTGACGACCCGCATCCAGGGCACGCTCCGACCAGACTTAAAGGGGGCCTCGGCGCTCGGCGTTGAGTGCCCTCATGATGAACAGGACCATCAGGACGGGCATACAGGCCAATAGGATGAGCGTGAAAAGGATGTTGCCAAGCCTGCGGATCATGCGGCCGGCTCTGCACGCGAGGCAGCATGTGTCCAACTGAGATTGACTCCGGATCGGAGCCATCCTAGCCGAACATGATCGCCATAGGTCAGCGCATGCACCCGTAGCTCAGCAGGATAGAGCATCAGATTCCTAATCTGGGGGCCACAGGTTCGAATCCTGTCGGGTGCACCACTGAGGGCCGGCATGGTCTTGAACGGTGTGTGAGTGGCGGCGATTTCTCCCTCAAGCGAGAAGAGATTTAACATAATATATATTATCGGATTTCGAGGGAAGCGTCAGCTTCCAATCCAGATGGCTTTGCCAGTTCGAGATAAGACTTGGCTCCAAAACCCTCCTCCGCCGGGCCGCGACGTGTTTGAAGGTGCAACATGAAGCTGCTGGTCATGCGGTCATGGAGAGGCTGCGGCGCCCAGGGCGGGCTCAACAGCGTGTTGCTCAAAGAGGGTCTCATTCCTAACTAAGTGAAAATGGAGTCCCTTCTCAAAATGGCGCTAATGTAGATGGATGAACGACAGGCCGACGTTGCCCCCCTTCAGCGCATCATGGCGCGGCTGCGCGATCGCGAGACAGGCTGCCCCTGGGATATCGAGCAGGATTTCGCGTCGATCGCGCCCTATACCATCGAGGAAGCCTATGAAGTCGCCGATGCGATCGAGCGCGGCGACATGGCGGCGCTGCGGGACGAGCTTGGCGATCTCCTGCTCCAGGTGGTCTTCCATAGCCGCATGGCCGAGGAACATGGTTCATTCACGCTTTCTGATGTTATTACATCGATTTGTGAAAAGATGTTGAGGCGTCATCCTCATGTTTTCGGCGATGGCGAAGCGTCGCCGGGATGGGAAGAGATCAAGGCTCGAGAGCGAGCCAGCCAATCGGATGACCCATCGGCACTTGGCGGCGTCGCTTTGGGCTTGCCCGCTCTTGCGCGCGCCGAGAAGCTTCAGAAGCGCGCGGCGCGCGTGGGCTTCGATTGGCATGATGTGGCAGATGTTCGCAGCAAGCTTCTGGAAGAAATGGATGAATTGTCTGCGGCGCAGACCGAAGATCATGTCGCGGAGGAAGTGGGGGACCTGCTGTTCACGGCGGCCAATCTGGCGCGGCATCATGGCGTGGATGCGGAGGCTGCCCTTCGCGCCGCCAATCTGAAGTTCGAGCGGCGCTTCCGGGCAATGGAAGCGATGGCACAGGGTCGGTTCCCCGATCTGGGGCTCGCCGAGCAGGAAGCGCTGTGGCAGGCGGCCAAATCGCAGGAGGCCGGGCGCTAGTCCCCTGACATCGGTTTCTGCTCAGCCGCGCGGAGACTGATGCCCGAATTGCCGTTGGAAACGGTCGAAATCCGCCGGATCGAGCCGTACGGAGAGATGAAGAGCCGCATCCACGCCCTCCTGATCGATCACTTCGCCATGGGCGTGCAGCCAGGCGAGGGCCGCGCCATCGGATGCCGCCAGGTCGATCTCGTAGCGGCGATGCGCCTTCCCCAGGAGATCGGCCATCGTCCGCTGCAATTCCGCCACACCATCGCCAGTCAGGGCCGAGACGAGGATGACATTCTCTTCCCGCGTCGCCCGGTCCATGACGGCAGCCCGATGAGCCGGGTCCTCCAGCATGTCCGACTTGTTCCAGACCTCGATGAGTTGCGGCCCCGCGCCCTGCCCCTCTGTATCCATTGGCAGGGCGCCAAGCTCTCCAAGTACATCGAGCACATCCGCTTTCTGCGCATCCGTGTCCGGATGTGCGATGTCGCGGACATGAAGGATGAGATCGGCCGAAAGCACTTCCTCCAAAGTCGCGCGAAAAGCCGCGATCAACTGGTGCGGCAGGTCAGAAACGAAACCCACCGTATCGGAGAGGATCGCCTTGTCGATACCGGGAAGGCCGATCTGGCGCATGGTCGGATCGAGCGTGGCGAAGAGCATGTCCTGCGCCAGCACGTCCGCGCCGGTCAGCCGATTGAACAGGGTCGACTTACCGGCGTTGGTATAGCCGACCAGCGCAATCACCGGCCAGGGCGCTCGCTGCCGGCGCGCCCGATGCAGGCCGCGTGTGCGCGTGACCTGCTCCAGCTCCCGGCGGATACGTGCCATACGGTCGCGGATCATACGGCGGTCCGCTTCGATCTGCGTCTCGCCAGGCCCGCCCAGAAAGCCGAAGCCGCCGCGCTGTCGCTCAAGGTGGGTCCAACTCCGCACGAGACGGCCGGCCTGATAGTCGAGATGGGCAAGCTCTACTTGCAGCCTGCCCTCGGCCGTCGCGGCACGTTCACCGAAGATTTCGAGAATGAGGCCCGTGCGGTCGATGACCTTGGCGTTCCAGGCCTTTTCCAGATTGCTCTGCTGAACCGGCGTCAGATTGTTGTCCACGACGACAAGTTCAGCGGCGCATGCGGTCACGCGTTCGCCGATCTGCTCGATCTGCCCCGCGCCGAATAAGGTCGCCGGGCGCGATTGGCGCACGCGAAAAGCCTGGCTCTCTGCGACGTCCAGGCCAATCGCGAGAGCAAGGCCCCTCGCCTCCTCCAGGCGCGCGGCGGTGTCGCGACGCTGCCGGCCGCCCTGCTCAGCATGGACGACCAGTGCCTTCGCGCCGCTGGCGACTTCCTCGCGTTCAGTGAAATGCGCGATGGTTCAATCTCACCGGGCTAGTCGATCTCGGCCTCGTCCCCTTCCGCCGACAAGTCGAGCGGGTGGGTCGGCTGAACCGTTGAGATGGCGTGCTTGTAGACAAGCTGCACGATACCGTCGCGCTGGAGCAGCATGCAGAACAGGTCGAATGCGGAAATCTCACCTTGCAGCATCACGCCGTTCACGAGGAACATGGTGACCGGATTTTCCGATTTGTGCACCGCCGAAAGGAAAATCTCCTGTAGCAGCTTGGGCTTGCGCTCATTGGCAGAAAAGGCCGATTCGATCTTGGCCAGATCGATGGAATGGGCGGGCATCACGGTCGAGATGGCGTGCTTGTAGACGAGCTGGGTCTGCCCATCGCGCCGCAGAAGGACCGAGAAATTATCGAACCAGGTGACAATGCCCTGAAGCTTCACGCCCTTGACGAGGAACATAGTCACAGGCGTCTTGCTCTTACGGAGGCTATTCAGGAAGATATCCTGCAGGTTGTTAAGCTTTTCAGCCATTTTTTACTCCGTTTATTGGCGGGTCGCTGCCCGCGAATGCGTCATGACTTGACGTCGAAAATTAATCCCGTCCCCTGACGGCGATACGAAGGTTAATAGGTTTCTCCTGCAAAATCCATATGATTTTGCCGCATTGCACAATATTTTTCGCAGCCCCTGTTTTAGTTTTAGTTATCGCGTGTGTCCCCAAGACCGAGCGACTTGAGCTTGCGGTGGAGCGCAGAGCGTTCCATGCCGATAAAGGCTGCGGTGCGAGAGATGTTCCCGGAGAAGCGCTTGATCTGAATCTTGAGATATTCGCGCTCGAAATTCTCGCGGGCCTCGCGCAACGGCGCGCCCATGATGGCGCTCGACATGCCCAGGTCGTCCGATCCGCCCGAGGCTTCGGCCGGCAACATGTCGAGTTCGATCGGCCCTTCATGCTGCGCAGGCGCGAGGATAATCGTGCGCTCGACGACATTGCGCAGCTGGCGCACATTGCCGGGCCATTCGCCGGCCTGGAGCGCCGCCATGGCATTGGCGGCCATGCGCGGCGGCGCGAGGCCGCGCTCGGAGGCGAAGCGCGCCAGATAATGGTCGACCAGGGCCGGGATGTCGTCGCGGCGTTCGGCGAGTGGCGGACTCGACAGCGGAACCACGTTCAGCCGATAATAGAGATCCTCGCGGAATCGCCGGGCCTCGATCTCTTCCTTCAGATTGCGCGCCGTTGCGGAGATCACGCGGATGTCGACCTTGACCTGCCGCTGTCCCCCGATGCGCGTGAAGCTCTGATCGGTGAGGACGCGCAGGATCTTGCCCTGCGTGGTAAGGGGCATGTCCGCAATCTCATCGAGAAAGAGCGTGCCGCCATGGGCCTGCTCCAGCATGCCGGGCCGGATGGTGCCGTCATCGGTCTCGATACCGAACAACTCTTCCTCGGCCCTTTCCGGCTCCATGCGGGCCGCAGTCACGATGACGAAAGGACCGCTGGCGCGCCCGGACCAGTTATGCAGCATGCGCGCCGCCACTTCCTTGCCAACGCCCGCAGGGCCGGTGATGAGCACGCGGCTGCCCGTGCCGGCCACCTTCTTGATGGTAGCGCGCACGGCGTTGATGGCGTTGCTGGAGCCGGTCAGCTCCTCTTCCTGGCCGAAGCGGGCACGCAGTACCTGATTCTCGCGCCGCAGCCGCTCGGTCTCGGTCGCCCGGCCGACGACATGGAGCAAATGGCTCGATTCGAACGGCTTTTCGAGGAAATCGACGGCACCCTTGCGCAGCGCAGCGACGGCGGTGTCGATATTGCCGTGGCCGGAGATCATCAGAACGGGGATCGTGGAATCCCGCCGCTTGATTTCCTCGAGCAACTCCAGCCCATCGAGCCGCGAACCCTGAAGCCAGACGTCGAGCAGGACCAGGGAAGGCCGCCGCGCGGCGATGGCGTCGAGCGCGTCATCGCTTCCGCCGGCAAGTCGCGTCTCGAACCCCTCATCCTCAAGGACGCCCGCCACCAGCTCGCGGATATCGGCTTCGTCATCAACAATCAGAACGTCAAGCGCCATGTAAAGTCTCTCTTATCGCCTCGTCCGGCCCGCTCCCGCTCTCCCCTTCGAGGCGCGCCAATCTCTCCATATCGAAACGCAGGCTGACGACCGTTCCGCCGCCATCCGCATCCGCAAATCCGATCGTGCCGAAATGCTCCTCCACGATCTTCTTGACGATCGCCAAGCCCAGGCCCGTGCCCTTGGCCCGCGTCGTCATATAGGGTTCGATGATCCGCTCGCGGTCGTCGGGCAGCCCGATGCCGTCGTCGACCACTGCGATCACCAGCTCCTTGTCCGCGCGCGCCAGAGACATGCTGATGTGCCCGCGCGGTCCCGCCGCCTCTTCTCCGCCCGGCTCGGCAAGGTGGCGCTGTTCGATCGCCTCGACAGCGTTCTTCACGATGTTGGTGAGCGCCTGGGCGATCTGCCGGCGATCGCAGACCATCGTGCAATCCTCCAGCTCGGTCTGGAACTGAAAGACGATGCTGGGATGCGCGACTTCATGCAGGAACATCGAGTGCCGCGCGATGTCGATCATCGCCTCCGGCCGGAACACGGGCTTGGGCATCCGCGCGAAACTGTTGAACTCGTCGACGATGCGGCGCAGGTCGCTCACCTGGCGGATGATCGTCTCGGTCAGGCGCCGGAAAGTGCCTGGATCGGACTGCACCTCCTTGGCATAGCGCCGCTCGAGCCGCTCGGCCGCGAGCTGGATGGGCGTCAGCGGATTCTTGATCTCGTGGGCGATGCGTCGCGCGACGTCCGACCATGCGGCG
>CBIMKI010000056.1:0-13808 GCA_966244395.1 uncultured Sphingobium sp.
AATTGCGCCATCAGAACTGACGATATTGCGCCAGTGGCGATCCATGTTCCTCGACCCAGGCATTCCATGCCTCGATCGAGTCCTTGTTCTCTTCCTGCCAGCTTCGCTCGCGCTCCGCCTTCGCGGCCGCCCGCAGCGCCGCCTCGCAGGTCTGGGAGAGATTGATCCCCGCTGCCCGCGCGGCCTCGACCACGCCGCTGTCCAGCGAGAGATTGACTGGCTTGCGCTTGCCGGAGGCGATAGAGTCGGGCTTCATGCGCATAATCTATGCGCATGGCCCCTGCGCGTCAATTCACCCTGAGAGCTTCATGTCCGACTTCTTCCCTGCGATCACCGACCAGCAGCGCGAGTTCATCGCCAAGCAGCCCGTCTTCTTCGTCGCCACGGCGGCGGATGGCGCGCGCATCAACGTCTCGCCCAAGGGCATGGACAGCTTCCGCGTGCTCGGCCCCAATCTGGTCGGCTATCTCGATGTCGGCGGCTCGGGCAATGAGACGCAGGCCCATCTCGCGGCGGACGGGCGCATCACCATCATGTTCTGCGCCTTCGACCAGCCGCCGCTGATCCTGCGCCTCTACGGCCGCGGCCGCGCCATTCTGCCGCAGGACGACGAGTGGGACATCGCCTCGCGCGCCTTCAGCATCCTGCCCGGCACGCGGCAGGTCTTCATGATCGCGGTGGAAAGCGTGCAGGAGAGCTGCGGCTGGGGCGTGCCGGTCATGTCGCTGGACAATGAGCGGACCACGCTCGCGCGCTATCATGAACAGAATGAGACGCCCGAGCGGCTGGCGCGCATCTCCACGCGCACACAGAGCATCGATGGGCTGCCCGTGCGCGTGCAGGACCGCTTCGTCGAGCGGACCGCGCCGCAGGTGAAGGTCGAGCCCGACTGGGTGCCGGCCGTGCTCAACTTCTGGCTCAACGAGGTGGGTCCGCAAGGCTGGTTCGATTCCAGCGAGGAGATGGACGTGCGCCTCACTCATCTCTTCCGCGCCCTGTGGGACGTGCAAAAGGGGCGCCCGATCGAGGATTTCCTGGTCGACGCCGACACCGCGCTCGCGGCTATCGTCCTCTTCGACCAGTTCCCGCGCAACATGTTCCGCGGCGAGGCCCGCGCCTTCGCGACCGATCCCAAGGCGCTCGAGATCGCCAAAGCCGCACTGGAGCGCGGCTATGACGACGAATTCGTGGAGGGTGCCCGCGCCTTCTTCTACATGCCCTTCATGCACAGCGAGGACCTGGCCGATCAGGAGCGCTGCGTCGCGCTCTTCAGCGCGCCCGGCTTCGAGTTCAACCTGAAATTCGCCAAGGCGCACCGCGACATCATCGCCCGCTTCGGCCGCTTCCCCCACCGCAACAAGGCGCTGGGCCGCGAGACGCGCCCCGAAGAGGAGGAAGCCGTGAAGGAAGGCGCGGGGTGGTGACTCAGTGCAACCCATTCACGTGTTCCTGCGAAGGCAGGAACCCAGGGCGCAGTGGCGGTGCATGACCGCCCTGGGCTCCTGCCTGCGCAGGAGCACTGGTGCTCCTATCTCACCGCCCCGATGACCGGTTCGCAGGCACACGCATCAACCCGAACGGGATCGTGACCGCTCACCCTGAAACCGTCATTGCGAGCGGCGAAGCCGCGCGGCAATCCAGCGATCCACGCACCGCCCTGAATTGCTTCGCAGCGCCCGCAAGGGAGACGAGTTCATTCGAGCTATGTCCGGCCTAGCCCAGCACGATCTCCCGCCCACACCCCACCGCCTCCACGAACCGCGCATCGTGGCTCACGATCATCAGCGCGCCGTCATAATCCGCCAGTGCCGCCTCCAGTTGCTCGATGGCCGCGAGGTCGAGATGGTTGGTCGGCTCGTCCAGCAGCAGCATCTGCGGCGGCTGCGCCCCGCCCGTCAGCATGGCGAGGCCCGCGCGGAGGCGCTCGCCGCCGCTGAGCCCGGCGGCCGGCCGCTGGGCGTCGCGATTGCGGAAGGCGAAGCGGGCGAGCAGGTCGTGCGCTTCGCCGCGCGTCATGCCGGGGTGGCGCGCCTGCATGTTGGCGACGAGGTCCAGCGCCGGATCGAGCAAGGCGACATGCTGGTCGAGCATCGCCAGCGCGCCCTGCGCCCGCGCCACATCGCCGCGCGTCGGCGCCAGCCGTCCCATGGCGAGCGCCAGCAGGCTCGACTTGCCGCTGCCGTTCGGGCCACGCACCACGATGCGCTCGGGGCCGGTCACGTCGAGGTCGAGCGGGCCGAAGAGCCGCCGCCCGCCGCGCTCCAGCACCACCTGCTCGAAGCGCAGCAGCGTGCGATTGGTCGGAAGGTTCGCGCGCGGCAGGTCGATCCGCAGCGGCGTCACGATCTCCACCTGCGCGCGGGCCTGGGCAAGCTGTTCGGCCGCTTCGCCCGCCAATCGCTCGGCGAGCAGGGCGCCGCGCCCCGCCGTTTCCTCCGCGCGCCGCTTGCGGGCGCCGAGCAGGATCTTCGGCGCGCCGCCCCTGGCCGCGTCCGCGCGCCCGCCCTTGTCGCGTCGCGCCTGACGCTCGGCGAGGGCCTGCGTCTGGCGGGCGGTCTGGCGCACGGCCTGCGCGGCCTCCTCCAGCGCGTCCGCCGCCCGTTCCCGCGCCGCCTCGCGCGCCGCGGCGAAATCGCTCCAGCCGCCGCCGAACACGGTGCAGCCGACAGGCGAGAGTTCGACGATGCGGTCCACGCCTTCCAGCAGGCCGCGGTCATGGCTCGCGACCAGCGCGCCGCCGCGCCAGCCGGCCAGCAGTTCCATGATCGCGGCGCGTCCGTCCGCGTCCAGATTGTTGGTGGGCTCGTCGAGCAGCAGCAGGTCCGGCGCTTCGATCAGCATGGCGGCCAGGCCCAGCCGCGTGCGCTCGCCGCCGCTCAATGTCGCGACCGTCCGGGTGAGATCGTCATAGGGAAAGCGCACCTGCGCCAGCGCCTCGGCGATGCGGCTCTCCAGAGTCCAGTCGGCGCGCTCGGCATCCTCCAGCGTGCCAGCGCCGGCCGCCAGCCGCGCGAGCCGGGCAAGGTCCTCCGCCACGCCCAGCGCCTGCGCGAGCGTCTGCGCCTCGTCCTGCACCTGCCGCAGCATGGCGACGCGTCCGTGGACGCTCAGGCTTCCCGCGGCCGGCCGGCCCTGCCCGGCAATGATGGAAAGGAGCGTCGACTTGCCCGAGCCGTTGCGGCCGACAAGACCGACGATCTCGTGGCCAAGCGCAAGGCTCAGCCCGGAGAAAAGCGGCGTGCCGTCAGGCGTGGCGGCGGAGAGGCGATCCAGTGTGAGAAAGGCGGACATGGGACATCCCGGCAAGATGGAAAGACGCGGTGCGGTTCCATGCCTGGCTGTTCATGTCGAAGATCCTCCGGTCGGGACTGAGCCCTGAAGATAGTCCCGCCGCGCCGCCAATGCAAATGAGGATGGCCCGGCGTCGAGTCGGCGTCTCAAGTCGGCCCACGGCTAGATCGAAGGCATATCGAAGGTCAGTCTGACCGACTCGGCACTGCGTTTCGCCGCGCCGTGATGGACCGCCTCGATATTGTTCCCATCCGGATCGAGGAGGAAGGCCGCATAATAGCCCGGATGATAGCGCGTCCGTTCGCCCGGTGGACCATTGTCCCGCCCGCCCGCTTCCAGTCCGGCAACGAAGAATTTGTCGACCATGTCGCGGTCGGAGGCCTGGAAGGCGATATGGTGCCGCCCGGTCAGGATACCGGCGGCCTCCGGACCGTCGCGCTTCGAGACGAACAATTCATCGCCCCAGAAATGATCCGGAGAATTGCTCTCCAGCGGCACGTTCAGCACCTTGAACACCGCCTCGTAAAAGCGGCGGCTGGCCTCCAGATCGGCGACAACCAGCTGGATATGATCGATGAGCCGTCCGCGATGCAGTTCCATCCGCGCTCTCCGCCCGACAAGGTCAGTGAGCGCGGCTTCTGGCCAGCCATGGCGCTCGAATATGTTTGGCAGGACAGCATCTCACAGATGCGCAATGGCTGCACAGCCCTTGCGCGCCCACTTCGTCGCGGTTCGTCCCGAAAAGGCGTCAGAGCGCCCTGATGCCCGCCTCGTCCAGCACCGCCGCGCAGTCGAGCGCCTTGGCATCGTCGTCCGCCGACAACGCCGCCACCGTCACCCAGCCCTCGCCGCGCAGCGCCGCCGCCCGCGCCGCATCATGGCCGAGCGGCAGGAACAGGCGCTTCGCCGTCTCGCCGCCGATGCCCGCGTCGATCAGCGGATCTGGATAGAGCGAGAAGCCCATGGCGGGCTCGCTGGTGCCGTCGATGCGGGTCACCGCATAGCTGCCGCCCCGGCCGATCTCGCCGATGAAGCCTTCGGCGAAGATCGAGAAGCCGAACCAGTTCTGATATTCAAAGCCGTGCCGCTCGGTCGGGTCGAGCGTCAGGGTGATGTCCCAGCCGATGGGCTTCGCGATCGCCCGCAGGCCCGCGATCCGCTCGGCAAGCGCGCCCTTGGCGGCGCCGGCATCGAGCGCCTCCAGCTTCTCTATCGCGGGGTGGAAGGGGCCGGTCGCTTCGATGAGGGCCTGATAGGGCGCCGCCTCATCGCCCATGTCCGCGAGGCTGCCGGCATCCTTGGCGTCGAGCCGGGCCCGCAGCGCCTCCACTATGCCCGGATCGACCGGCATCGGGCCGGCCGCGAGCATGGGCACGAGGTCCGGCAGCGTGAAATCGATGGTGATGCCCGTGACGCCCGCGCGCTGCAGCGCCTCGATGGCGACGCTCACGATCTCGGCGGCGGCGGCCACGCCGTCCGATCCGATGATCTCCGCGCCCACCTGCATGCGCTCACGCTCGGGGCGCAGCTGGTCGGCGCGCAGCCGCATCACCGGGCCGCCATAGCATAGCCGCAGCGGCCGGGCGGCACCGGCAAGGCGCGTGGCGGCGATGCGGCCGATCTGCGCCGTCATGTCCGGCCGGATGGCGAGGCTGCGCTGCGAGATGGGATCGACGGCGCGCAGCAGTTCCTCGGCGCCGGCGGACTGGAGGCGGGAGACCAATGTCTCCTCGAACTCGGCCAGCGCCGGCATGACGCGGCGATAGCCGTGCGAGGCCACCGTATCGAGCACTTCGCGCACGAGGCGCGCGCTCGCCTCTGCCTGAGGGGGCAGGCGGTCGGCAAGGCCTTCGGGAAGCAGGCCGGGGGCGATGGCGTCGGTCATGCGCGGCGCTTACCGTGCGCGACCGAGCGACGCAATCGCCCCGGCCCTCATGCGCTCAGAAGTTGAGCGCGAAGACGCGGCTCACGCCCGGCACGGCGCGGATCTGCTCCAGCACCGGCGCGGGCACGTCGTCATCGACGCTCAGCAGCAGGATGGCCTCGCCGCCCGCGACCCGGCGGCCGAGGTGGAACGTGCCGATATTGATGCCGGCATCGCCCAGCGCCTTGCCCACCGCGCCGATGAAGCCCGGCTGGTCGGTATTGGCGATGTAGAGCATGTTGCCGTCGAGATCGGCCTCGATCTTGATGCCGAACAGCTCGACCAGGCGCGGCTGGCTGTTGGAGAAGAGCGTGCCGGCCACCGAGCGCTCGCCGCTCTCGGTCTTCACCGAGACGCGCAGCAGCGTGTGATAGTCGCCTTCCTTCTCGGTCTTGACCTCGCGCACCTCGATGCCCCGCTCCTTGGCGAGATAGGGCGCGTTGACCATGTTCACCGTGTCCGAGTGGACGCGCATCAGGCCCGCGAGCACGGCGCTGGTGATCGGCTTCTGGTTCAGCTCGGTCGCGGCGCCCTCGGTGTGGATGGAGATGCGCGGCGTGCCCCCGTGGGAGAGCTGGCCGACCAGGCTGCCCAGCTTCTCGGCCAGCGCCATATAGGGCTTCACCTTGGGCGCTTCCTCGGCGCTCAGGCTCGGCATGTTGAGCGCATTGGTGACGCCGCCGGTCAGCAGATAGTCGCTGAGCTGCTCGGCCACCTGCAATGCCACATTGACCTGCGCCTCGTTGGTGGAGGCGCCCAAATGCGGCGTCGAGATGAAATTGGGCGTGCCGAAGAGCGGGCTTTCCTTGGCCGGCTCGACCGCGAACACGTCGAGCGCCGCGCCCGCGACATGGCCGCTGTCCAGCGCCTCCTTGAGCGCCGCTTCATCGATCAGGCCACCGCGTGCGCAGTTGATGATGCGCACGCCCTTCTTGGTCTTGGCCAGATTCTCCCTGGAGAGGATGTTGCGCGTCTGGTCGGTGAGCGGCGTGTGCAGCGTGATGAAGTCGGCCTTGGCGAGCAGCGTGTCGAGGTCCGCCTTCTCCACGCCCATTTCCACCGCGCGCTCGGGCGAGAGGAACGGGTCGAAGGCGACGACCTTCATCTTGAGGCCAAGCGCGCGGCTCGCCACGATGGAGCCGATATTGCCCGCGCCGATGAGGCCCAGCGTCTTGCCGGTCACTTCGACGCCCATGAAGCGGTTCTTCTCCCACTTGCCGGCCTGGGTCGAGGCATCGGCCTCGGGCAGCTGGCGGGCGAGCGCGAACATGAGCGCAATGGCATGCTCGGCGGTGGTGATGGAGTTGCCGAACGGCGTGTTCATCACGACCACGCCCTTGGAGCTGGCATAGGGGATGTCGACATTGTCGACGCCGATGCCGGCGCGGCCGATCACCTTGAGGTTGGTCGCGGCGTCCAGTATTTCCTTGGTCACCTTGGTGGAGGAGCGGATAGCGAGGCCGTCATACTGGCCGATGATCGCCTTCAGCTCCTCCGGCGTCTTGCCGGTGATCTCGTCCACTTCGACGCCGCGGTCGCGGAAGATCTGCGCCGCCTGCGGGTCCATCTTGTCGGAAATGAGCACTTTGGGCTTGGTCATGACATGGGTTCCTGTCTCTTGTTCGTCATCCCCGCGCACGCGGGGATCCAGGGGCGATGAAGCGCTGCTGTGGCCTGGATTCCCGCTTTCGCGGGAATGACGGGAAGCTGTGATTAGGCGGCAGCCGCCAGCGCGGCCTTGGCCTCGGCATAGGCCCAGTCGAGCCATGGACCGAGTGCCTCGATGTCGGCGGTGTCGACGGTGGCGCCGCACCAGATGCGCAGGCCCGGCGGGGCGTCGCGATAGCCCGCCACGTCATAGGCGGCGTCTTCCTTCTCGAGCAGCCCGGCCATCTTCTTGATGAAGTCGGCGTCCGCGCCCTCGACAGTGAGGCACACGCTGGTGATGGAGCGGCTCGCCGGATCGGGCGCGAGATGGCCGAGCCAGTCGCGCGCCTCGACGATGGCGTTGAGCGCGTCCGCATTGGCCTGTGCGCGGGCGATGAGGCCCTTCGCGCCGCCGATGGACTTGGCCCATTCGAGTGCGAAGATCGCGTCCTCGACCGCCAGCATGGAGGGGGTGTTGATCGTCTCGCCCTTGAACACGCCCTCGGCGAGCTTGCCCTTGGACATGAGGCGGAAGACCTTGGGCAGCGGCCAGGCCGGCGTGTGCTGCTCGAGCCGCTCGACGGCGCGCGGGCCCAGGATCAGCACGCCATGGCCGCCTTCGCCGCCCAGCACCTTCTGCCAGGAGAAGGTGGCGACGTCGATCTTGTCCCAGGGCAGATCATAGGCATAGACCGCGCTGGTCGCGTCGGCGAAGGAGAGGCCCTCGCGGTCGGCCGGGATCCAGTCGGCATTGGGGACGCGTACGCCCGAGGTCGTGCCGTTCCAGGTGAAGAGCACGTCGCTCGACCAGTCGATCGCATTGAGATCGGGAAGCTGGCCATAGTCGGCGCGGACGATCGTCGGATCGAGCTTCAGCTGCTTGGCGACATCGGTGACCCAACCTTCACCGAAGCTCTCCCAGGCCAGCGTGGTCACCGGGCGGGCGCCGAGCATGGTCCACATGGCCATCTCGAAGGCGCCGGTGTCCGAGCCGGGCACGATGCCGATGCGGTGCGTCTCGGGCAGGTTCAGCAGCGCGCGCATCAGGTCGATGCAATAAGCGAGGCGGTTCTTGCCGAGCTTGGAGCGGTGGGAGCGTCCGAGGACTTCGGTGGCGAGCCTGTCGGGGCTGTAGCCCGGCGGCTTGGCGCAGGGTCCGGACGAGAAATGGGGGCGCGCGGGCTTGATGCCCGGCTTGGTAACCTCAGTCATGTAATGCGTCTCCTTGCAGAGAGCACGCGCGGCGTTGGGACCGCGTGGCCCGCCGGCGGCCTTAGAGATTTGTGTCGCCGAGTCAATGCGGGATTGAGACGGCGGACGATTGGCGCGCCCCCGCGCGGCCCTGTCCGCCCGGCGCGGAAAGGGAGCCGGCTCCGGCATGAGCGCGGCGTCTCGGCGAGGCGAAACCGGGCCATCCCGCGCGCTGCGACGTGCGGCACCAAGCTGCCGTAGCGTCGCTTCCGGCCGGCGTCCCATTATGGTGCATGGATGTGAAAAACACCCGCATGACGCAGTTAACAGACTCCTAATCGGGGACATGTCGCGCTATAGGTAGATGCATAGTCAATGCGTTGTTCGAAGTCGGCCGAGTGGGAAAAATCATCCGGCTTTTGTGGTGGGAACAAGATCATGAAACATGTTGCTCTTTCGGCTCTGGCGACCGGTGCGGCCATCGCTGCCTTTGCCATGCCTGCCCAGGCCGCCGTCACGGTGGACTCCACCAAATGCAGCAATCTCAGCATCGTGGGAAACAGCTGCCTGTTCAATGGCGTGAACCTCGCCAACGCCGCTCAGGCCGATGATGTGGAAAATGCCTACAATCCCTTGGCTTGGCCGGATATCAGTCTCGACAATCTGCTCGGCACCAACAACGCCGATGGCAGCGGCTTTGGCAGCGCGTTCGCCGAGGCCGACCGGAAGGACGGCACCTGGTCGACCAATGGTTATGTGATCGATTATCTTGCCGTTTCGGGCGGCAATTTCACGATGCTCTATTATCTCGGCGGTGCGTCGTCGGGCGACTGGACGACGCTGGGCATCATCAACAAGGGCGGCCAGCAGCCGGGCCTGTCCCATCTCGCTTTCTTCGGCCGTGAAGCGCCACCGGTTCCCGAGCCGGCGAGCTGGGCGCTGATGATTGCCGGCCTGGGCACCGTCGGTTTCGCGATGCGCCGCCGCAAGATGGCCGTCAGCTTCGCCTGATCGCGCGCTGATCCCGCGCTGATCCACGGACAAGAGGCCGGGCCGCTGCGGGCGCCCGGCCTTTTTCGTTCACGCCGTCCGATTTCGGACTCGGCCCGCCGCAAGGGGCCGCTCCCCCGCGCGCCCTCGGCGTTGCCCTCACGCGGCCAGGGTCTATAAGCCACAAGGTCATGGAAAACCGGCGCGCATGGTCGCGAAACGCCAGGCTGGCGGCGTTGCTGGCGTTCGCCCTCCTCTCGGCATGCGTGAGCGGCGGTCGCCAGCAGCAGCAGCGCGCGCGCACGGCCGCGCGCCCTGCCCAGACGGCGCCCATGCCCAGCAGCCAGGATTTCCGCTTGTGCGTCGCCCGCCTCAGCGCGGCGCAGGTGCGCTTCGAGGCGCTGCCCAATCAGCAGCGCGGCGGCGGCTGCGCCATCATCGATTCGGTGAAGCTGCTCGATATCGGCACGCCCACGGCCAATCTGGGTGCGATGACCTGCGAGCTGGCCTCGCATTTCGCCGCCTGGGCGCGCTATGCGGTGCGGCCCGCCGCGCGGCTCTATCTGCGCAGCGAAGTGGTGCGCATCGAGACCTTCGGCACTTATGCCTGCCGCAACGTGCGCGGCTCGGGCGGCACCATCGCGGGCCGGCTGAGCGAGCATGCCACGGCCAATGCCATCGACATCTCGGCCTTCGTGCTGGCCGACGGGCGCCGCATCTCCATCCTCGACAGCTGGCGTGACGATGGCGGCACCGCGCAGTTCCTCCAGGCGATCCATGCCAGTGCCTGCAAGCGCTTCCGCACTGTGCTGAGCCCGGACTACAATGCCGCGCACCGCGATCATCTCCACTTCGACATGGGCGGAAAAGGTCGCTATTGCCGCTGAGCCGGAAACGGCCCCGCCTTGAATCCCCGTTCCTTTTTCCCGAAGCCGAGAAGAGCCGCAAGACGCCATGAGCGACCGAGAGCCCGTCAGCCAGCCCCGTTTTCGCCACGCCGTGCAGGAAGTGCAGGCGGTCCAGGAGGAGACGCAGACGCCGCAGACGCAGAGCGCGGCCTATCGGCTCGCCTTCCAGGACAATGAGTTCCTGCTGCGGCCGGATCTGCGCCCGGTGCGCTTCCAGCTCGAATTGCTCAAGCCCGAGCTGCTGCTCGATGAGGCGCGCATCTCATCCACCTTCGTCTTCTACGGCTCGGCGCGCATTCCCTCGCCCGAGGAGGCACAGGCCCGCATCGACGCGGCCAGCGACCCGCGCGCCCGCGCCGTTGCCGAGCGGCTGGCCGCCAAGTCGCGTTATTATGACGTGGCGCGCGAACTCGCGCGGATCGCGGCGCAATATCCCGTGACGGCGGACGGCTGCCGCCATTTCGTCGTCTGCTCGGGTGGTGGCCCCTCGATCATGGAGGCGGCCAATCGCGGCGCGTCCGATGTCGGCGCCAAGACCATCGCCATGAACATCCTGCTGCCCCATGAGCAGGCGCCCAATCGCTATGTCACGCCCGAGCTGAGCTTCCGCTTCCATTATTTCGCGCTGCGCAAGATGCACTTTCTGATGCGCGCGCGTGCGCTCGCGGTCTTTCCGGGCGGCTTCGGCACGTTCGACGAACTGTTCGAGCTGCTGACCCTCATTCAGACCGGCAAGATGCGGCGCATCCCCATTCTCCTCTACGGCCGCGATTTCTGGACGCGCGTCGTCGATTTCGAGGGTCTGGCCGACGAGGGTGTGATCGCCCATGAGGATCTCGATCTCATCAGCTGGGTGGAAACGGCCGAGGACGGCTGGGCCGTGGTGGACGATTTCTATGCCGACGAGGTGGTGACAGGCTGCTGAGGCCTTTCCCGCAACAAGATTCTATCTTGGTAGGCATTTTTCCGTCACCACCATGCCCGGCCAACACATTGTTAACCATGATGCCCTAGCCTGCCCGCATGGCACGCAAGAGGCGCATATCGACGCATATTTCGGACCGGGTGACGCTCGCTTTGCGCCTCGCCGACGGCTCGCGCATCGAAATCGGGGCGCGCGCCGACACCCTGCGCTTCATCGGCCGCATCAGCCGTGTTTCCGCCTTCGGCCCCGTGGGCTCGCGAATCGCGGCCCAGCGCCTCGGCTAGGACGCCCGGCGGCATCCTCGCAGGGCACAGCGCCATCGCCGCGCATCGCTTTCTACCCTGTCGAAGCCTGTCCATGCGCCTCGGCGCGGTCGCCGCGCTCTGCCCTTCCCTTCCGCGATCATCGCGCTATGGCACCTCCCATGAGCGACAAGCCCGATTGCCCCTCCTGCCGCGTGCCCGCCGATCCGGGCGCGACGCGCTTCGCCTTCCGCGTCGACGCGACGAACGGCAAGGCACGCACCGGCGAGATCGCCATGATGCGCGGGACGATCCGCACGCCCGCCTTCATGCCGGTCGGCACGGCCGCGACCGTGAAGGCCATGCGCCCCGCCGAGGTGCGGGCGAGCGGCGCGGACATCATCCTGGGCAACACTTATCATCTCATGCTGCGCCCCGGTGCCGAGCGCGTGGCGGCGCTGGGCGGTCTCCATGCCCTTTCCGGCTGGGAGCGACCGATCCTCACGGACAGTGGCGGCTATCAGGTGATGAGCCTCTCCAAGCTCGCCAGAGTGACGGAGGAGGGCGTGCGTTTCGCGAGCCATCTCGACGGATCGCGCCACATGCTCAGCCCCGAGCGCTCGATGGAGATCCAGCGCCTGCTGGGATCGGACATCGTCATGGCCTTCGACGAGCTGGTGCCGACCACCACCACGCGCGACGAACAGGCCAAGGCGATGGAGCGCTCCATGCGCTGGGCGGCGCGTTCGCGGGCGGGTTTCGACGCGGGCGAGGCACATGCGGCGCGCGCGGCCCTGTTCGGCATCCAGCAAGGCGCGCTCGATCCCGAGCTGCGGCGGCAGAGCGCGCAGTCGCTCGTCGACATCGGCTTCGACGGCTATGCCGTGGGCGGCCTCGCCGTGGGCGAAGGGCAGGAGGCGATGTTCGGCTGCCTCGACCATTGCGTCGACCATTTGCCGACGCAGCGGCCGCGCTATCTGATGGGCGTGGGCAAGCCGGACGACATCGTCGGCGCAGTCGAGCGCGGTATCGACATGTTCGATTGTGTGCTGCCGACCCGCTCGGGCCGCAACGGCCAGGCCTTCACCTGGGCCGGGCCGCTCAATATCCGCAACGCCCGCTTTGCCGAGGACCTCGCGCCGCTCGACGCGCGCTGCACCTGTCCGGTCTGCGCCGATTTCTCCCGCGCTTATCTCCACCATCTGGTGAAGGCGGGCGAGATGCTCGGCGCCATGCTGATGACGCAGCATAATCTGCATTTCTACCAGCAGCTGATGGCGGGATTGCGCGCGGCGATCAGCGAGGCACGGTTGAGTGCCTTCGCGGACGCCTTCCGCAGGGATTATGCGTCCAGGGCGTTCTGAATCCGCCCGGCATCATCATGGCGCCGCACATGATCGCTGAACTTCTCGCCGCCCAGACTCGCCGTGCGCACGCCGTTCGTCTTCCATGGTTTGCACAGCTTGCACCCCGCCCGGCGACTGCGCGCCCGGCCTCTCTTGTGATGCATGACGACCGCCTCCTTCGTGGCGCCTCCGTGACCTACGGCCGATGAACCGGCGCTGACCGCCGCTTTGCACGCCATGGTCTTTGGGGCTAGAGCCACCCCGCTTGGCCTGTCGTTCTGCGAAGGCAGGAGACGCCAAGGATGAGGGGAGAGGCAAGCGGCGATGAGCGACAGGGACCGGACGAAAGAGGCAGCCAACAAGCAGCTCGTGCTCGACATGTGGTATCATGTGATTTGCGGCCGCGACCTCGCCAGGGCCGGCCAATATATCGCGTCCGATTATGTCCAGCACAGTCCGAGCGCGGGACAAGGCCTTGCAGCACTCGTCGATTTCCTCAAGGTCGAGCTGGGCGGCGAAGCGCCACGCGCGCCGGGTACGTTCGCGCAGACCGCCTTCGAGTTCGTGATCGCCGAGGGCGATCTGGTGCAGCTCATGTTCAAACGCCCCCTCCCGGACCCGCACCGGCGCGGCGAAACACGCGACGTCTGGTGGTACGACACCTATCGGGTGAAGGACGGGCTGATCGTCGAACATTGGGACTCGGCACTGACGTGATCCCGCAAGGGTCCGCGCTTTGCACAGCCCCGCCGGACGGGCTAAGGCCAGGCTAACCCAACGAAGTGGGCGACAATCAGGACCATGGAAATGACCGACGCCCTCGACCGCGCCCGCGCGCATTCTCCCTTTCTCGCGCGCCAGATGGATGCGTTTCCCGACATCGTCGCACAGCTCGCGGCGGGCGATCCGGATGCCTGGATAAGTGCCATGTCACTCGCGCATGACGCGCCCGTCGAGACGCGGCTGCGCAAGCGGCGCAGCGCTGCGGCCCTGGTCGCGGCCATCTCCGATCTCTCGGGCGCGTGGGATTTCGACACGATCACGCGCCGCCTTTCCGACCTGGCCGACATGAGCGTGGAGGCAGCGCTCAATGCCGCCTTCGCCGAGCGATATCCCGATGAAGAGCCGCGCGGCATCGCCGTCATCGCCCTCGGCAAGCATGGCAGCCGCGAGCTGAACTACAGTTCCGACATCGACCCCATCCTCATTTACGATCCCCGCACTATCCCGCACCGCGAGCGGGAGGAGCCGGACGAGGCGGCGCTGCGGCTCGCCAAGCGGCTGGTGCAATTGCTCTCGGAGCGGACGGCGGACGGCTACGTGTTCCGCGTCGATCTGCGCCTG
>CBIMKI010000057.1:0-13679 GCA_966244395.1 uncultured Sphingobium sp.
CTTCGCGCCCTCCAGCGCGGCCTTATTGGCGGCGCGGCGCATACGCTCGACTTCCAGCCGCTCGGGCGGTGCTTCCTCGTCGGGAAGGGCGGCGAGGCTGGTCTCGTAGATGTCCTTGAAATCCTCGGCGAATTCGGGATGCGTGAAGATGAGCCCCTTGTTTGCGGCCATGCCCTGGAAGATCTTCTCGCCCGCCTCCAGCGGGTCCATGCCGCCCTGGAAGATGCCAGCGAAGCGCCGCAGCTCATCCTCGTCGACCGGCGCGAACCCGCTGCCCTCGAACTGCGCGGGGCGCTTGAGCGCCGAGAGCCCGGCATCGGTCGCGACCAGCGCCGGGCAGACCAGCGAGACGCCGATGCCATAGGGCACCAGATTGTAGCGCAGCGATTCCGTGAGACCACGCACCGCGAACTTGCTCGCCGTGTAGATGCCCGCCTGGGGACCGGAGAGATAGGCCGCCATGCTCGCGACGTTCACCACCGCGCCGCCTCCGCCGGTTTCCTTGATCCTGGGCAGGAAGGAGACAATGCCGTTGACCACGCCGCCATAGTTGACGCCCATGATCCAGTCATGGTCCGCATAGCTTGCCTCGTCCGTGGGCCCGAAGACACTGACGCCGGCATTGTTGACCAGCACGTGCACCTTGCCGAAATGCGCCATCACCGCGTCGGCGGCCTTGGCGAAGGCGGCGCGGTCGGTCACGTCCAGCTTGATCCAGAGGGGCTGCTCCCGGCCGTTTTCCTCGAACCATCGGGTGCAGCGCGCCCGCTGCTCTTCGTTGCGATAGGAGAGGGCGAGACGCATGCCGTGATTGCTGAACGCCCGCGCGATGCCGAAGCCGATTCCCGTTCCCGCGCCGGTGATGAAGGCGACCTTACCCGTCCAGTCCGTGGAACCCATGATGACTTTTTCCTCTCGCTTCGCTTGGCGCGCTTTGTTAGCGACCCTTACAGCTTAGGAGAGAGGAGTCGAGCATGTCTGACGTTGAATCGCGCCTTGCGGCCCTGGAGAAACAGGTCACCGAGCTTGAGGACATCAACGCCATCCGCCGCCTGCAATGGGCTTATGGCTATTATATCGACTACAACCGCCCGGAGGAGGTCGCCGGTCTCTTTGCCGACGATGGCTGCGTCGTGTTCCTGTCTGGCGAATATGTGGGCTATGAGGGCGTGATGCGCCTCTACGGCACCTGGTTCCAGAACCTCTTCACCCAGGGACAGCGCGGGCCGATCCACGGCTTCCTGCTCGATCATTTCCAGCTTCAGGACGTCATCACGATCGCCGAGGACGGCAAGACCGCCAAGGGCCGGTTCCGTGGCATCCTGGCCGGTGGCTGGCATGACGAGGTGCTCGACACCAAGCCTAATGAAGTGCCCCAGCAGTTCTGGGAATCGGGCATCTACGAGAATGACTATGTCAAGGAAGACGGTGTCTGGAAGATCAAGCGCCTCAACTACATGATGCAGTGGCAGGGCGACTATGAAGCCGGCTGGGCCAAGACCACCGCGCATCTCCAGCCGGCCATGAAGGCCTATCCCGAAAACCCGATCGGCCCCGACCGCATCCTTTCCGAGGACAATTATCGCCCGACCTGGCCGCACCGCCAGGAAGTGTCGATGAGTTTTGCCCATCCGGTGCTCGGCCAGAAGTTCGTGGTCGATGAGTTCACCAGGCTGATGACCAAGGGGCAGAGCTGGTAAGGTTCACGCTTGTTCCTCCGCCGCGTCCGCCCCGGCCGGCGCGGCGGTGCTGGCATCGGGCTCCTTGGGTTGGATATCAGTCCTGATCTGAAAGGAGCCATGCCTCGGCGGAAGGCACATCGCGGAAGAAGCGGACGCCCGGCCGGTCGGTCAGCCGGATGGCCTGCTGCCGGGCCAGGGTGGCGCCCGTGACGACGGCAAGCTTGCGCGAGCGGACCTGCGGATGTCCCACGAACTGCGCGAAGGCCGTGACCGAGTCTTGCGACTGGATCTTCATGGCGGAGATGTCACACAAGGTGAGATGCTCGTTGGGCGCACAATCGAGCGCATGGATTTTCGAGATCATGTCTGCGGCGAAAAGCGCGACGTCCGCTTCCGAAAAGAAGCCGCCCATTTCGACGTGAACCAGCGCATGCTGCAGCTTCAGCGTGATGGAAAAATTGGCGGACATTGCGGCATTGGACCTTTCGACAGGCGATGTTCTCCATTGGAGAAACCATCAAATCACTAATATTATGGAAAAAACCATTTGCCCGGCAGCCGGTTGACTTCGGCCCGCGCCTCGCGTCACATCCCGCACCGGGACAGCCGAAAAACGGCGCCGCGAACGAGGAGAGACGCGATGGGCGAATTGCTGGCCGACGGCAGCGAGAAGGGGCTCAAGGGCCATTTCAAGGAAGATTTCAGCCATCGCGTCCGCGTCGGCCTGGCGCCGCCCGAGGGCGTGATCGACCGCAATCCGCCCTACAAGCGCATCGCGACCGAGGAGGCCTGGACCTTCCCGGCGCTGGTGAAGGCGCAGGTCGACTATCTGGAGAGCGGCGACGCGCCGGACGACGACAGCCTCAAGATGGCGGGCATGTTCTCGAAGATGCCGAGTCTACAGGACATGCTGCAGGACCTGGGAGCGCTGCGCATCGCGCATATGGACGAGTTCGGCATCGACCGGCAGTTGCTGCTGTTGACCGCGCCCGGCGTGCAGGTGGTGCGGCCGGGCGAGGGCAATGCGCTCGCCCGCGAGGCGAACGATATCGCCGCGCAGGCCTGTCGCGACCATCCCGACCGCTTCTCGGCCTGCGCGGCCTTCGATCCGCGCGATGTGCCCGGCGCGGTCAAGGAGATCGAGCGCGCCATGGGCAGCCTCAAGCTCGCCGGTGCGGTGCTCAACTCGCACTTCCAGGGCCATTATATTGACGAGACCGACTATTTCCCGATCCTGGAAGCGCTCGAGGCGCATGACGCCGCGCTCTACATCCACCCGACCGCGCCCTATCATGCGCCTCATTATGAGAGCCGCGGCTTCTTCGGCGCGCTGGGCGGCTTCCCGCACGATGTGTGGCTGCACACCATGGGCCTCATCTTCTCGGGCGCGTTCGATCGCTTCCCCAGGCTGCGGCTCGTCATCGGCCATATGGGCGAGTGCATGCCGCTCCAGCTCTACCGCTTTGACTGGATGCAGGGGAATGCCGATGGGCGGCCGCATCTGCGCGGCGGCAGGCAGGTGAAGCTCAAGCACCCGGTCAGCCATTATTTCCGCAACAACATCTGGATCACGACCAGCGGCGTCGCCTGGGAGCCGGCGATCAAGTTCTGCATGGAGCAGCTCGGCCCGGAGCGCGTGCTCTATGCGATGGACTATCCCTATCAGCAGTCCTCGGACGAGGTCGCGGTCTATGACGCCATGGGGCTCAGCCCCGAGCACAAGAAGATGCTGATGCAGACCAATGCGGAGACGGTGTTCCGCATTGGGCGATAGGTTGGGGCTGGGGCTGGGGCGAAAGGGCAGTGTTGCTGTGCCCTGGGCTCCTGCTTTCGCAGGAGCACTGTTGAGCCGGTGCTAGCGGATGATCCTTCCCGGTTGAAGCGTGTGTTCCCAGGGCGTGTGTCCCCGCGAAGGCGGGGACCCAGGGCGTTATGACGCTGACTTCGGGCGTGTGACCGCTTTCGCGCGCATACATCGTTTCCATGCGTCAGAGGCCTAGAGGACGCCGAAGGTCCACCCCTCCGTTCGGGCGACCTCGGGCAGCCGTTCGCGCGGAGTCCAGAGCTGGGGGCAGTCATGGGCGTGGCGCAGCCAGGCGGCGGTGAGCAGGGCGTCCGTCTGATGATCGCTGTAGCGATCGAGCGGGAGATGCGGCGCGCAGCCGAAGCGGGCGAGGCACAGGTCGAGTTCCTCGCCCGTCCAGATCTTGCTCTGCCCCTTGCGCTTGCCGGCCTCGCGCGCAGCGAGGCTGGTGTAGATTTCCACGACGGCGTGGCCCTGCGCGGGCAGGGGGTCGAAAGGCCAGATCGGCAGGCGGCCATCGAGGCGGTGGAGCACGCGCATGCCGGTGAGGCTGGACTTGCCGACCTGCGCCGCGCCGACGAGATTGAAGTTGGAATAAGGATTGAGGCCCTGTTCGCGCTGGGCGATCTCCGTCTGGCGCAGGCGGCCGCGCCCGCCGCCGAAATGCGGCCCCTCCGCGCCGCGATGGCGGAAATAGGCGCCCGCCCGCGGGTGCGTGACGAAGCTGGTGGCGGCGAGATGCGGGTCATCCGCGCAGATCGCCTCGACCAGCGCCCAGAGGCCGCGCGCGTCGGCTGGGGAGCGGTCCCAGCCGGGGAAGAAGGCGTCGTGATCCACGAAGGGCAGGGAGGGGCCGAGATCGAGGCCGACGAGGCTGTCGGGGGGCAGATCCCGCAGCAGCCAGTCCAGCACGGCCACGCGCGACCAGATGCCGCTCCCGTCCGGCGCGGCGACGAGCCGGGGCGCGCCGCCGCTTTCCTCGCACATCGCCACGGCAATGCCGGGCTGGCGCGGGCCGACCGCGCCCGACCAGTCGATCGCGACATAATGGGCAAAGCGGCTCACTTTCCGGGCTTGCGCGGCCGCACGGGCGCCTTTGCCGCCGCTTGATCGCGTGCGCGGGCGATCATGGCACGGACGCGCTCGGGATCGGGCGCCGTGTAGCGGACCAGCACGGCATCGAGGCCGGCATAATGGGGCGTCTGGAAGAAGGTTTCGGGGTCGGTTTCGATGAGCATCTGCGCGGTGTCGCGGTCGATCAGCAGGCAGAAGGCCTCCTGCGGCTCATGGCCGGTGGCGAGGAACGCGCGCTTATTACCAGCCAGCTTGACGGCGGGCTTGGCATAGGAGGTGGCGAGCACCGCATCGGGCAGGGTCAGCGCATGAGCGACGGCCTCGTCCCAGCTCAGACCCATCTTACTCGCTCCTCAGCGCGCGCCGCCGCTCGTCCCACCAGGCGAGCCGCTCGGCGATGCGCTTCTCGAAGCCACGGTCGACCGGCGCATAGAAGGTCTGCGGGGTCATCTCCTCGGGCCAGTAATTGTCGCCGGAGAAGCCGCCTTCCACATCATGGTCATAGGCATAGCCCTTGCCATAGCCGATTTCCTTCATGAGCTTGGTGGGGGCATTCAGGATATTGGCGGGCGGCATCAGCGAGCCGGTGTCCTTCGCGCTCTTCCAGGCGGCCTTCTGGGCCTTGTAGGCGGCGTTCGACTTGGGCGCGGTGGCAAGATAGAGGCAGGCCTGCACGATGGCCAGCTCGCCCTCGGGCGACCCCAGGAAATCATAGGCATCCTTGGCGGCGAGGCACTGGACCAGCGCCTGCGGATCAGCGAGGCCAATGTCTTCGCTGGCGAAGCGGACCAGGCGGCGGATGACGTAGAGCGGCTCTTCGCCGGCGACCAGCATGCGCGCGAGATAATAAAGCGCGGCCTGCGGATCGGACCCGCGCAGTGATTTGTGAAGCGCGGAAATGAGATTGTAATGGCCTTCGCGGTCCTTGTCGTAGACCGGCATGCGGCGGTGGAGCAGGGCGGCGAGGCCGGCCGGGTCGAGATCTTCCTCGATGGCGATGCCTTGCAGCGTCTCGACCTGGTTGAGCAGGAAGCGCCCGTCGCCGTCCGCCGAGGCGATGAGCGCAGCGCGGGCCTCGTCCGTCAGGGGCAGGGGCTTGCCGACGAGCGTCTCGGCGCGGGCGATGAGTTCGCCCAGTGCTGCCTCGTCCAGCCGCCGCAGGATGAGCACCTGGGCGCGGGAGAGCAGGGCGGCGTTGAGCGCGAAGCTGGGATTTTCCGTGGTGGCGCCGACCAGCGTGACCGTGCCATCCTCCACATAGGGCAGGAAACCATCCTGCTGGGCGCGGTTGAAGCGGTGGATCTCGTCCACGAAGAGCAGGGTCTTCTGCCCGGCGCGGGCGGCGTCCCTGGCGGCGGCGAAGGCGGCCTTCAGGTCCGCGACGCCGGAGAAGACCGCGCTGATCGCGGCGAAACGCATGTTCACGGCCTGGGCGAGCAGGCGCGCCAGCGTGGTCTTGCCGGTGCCGGGCGGACCCCAGAGGATCATGGAACTGAGGCGCCCGGCCGCGACCATCCGGCCGATGGCGCCCTCCGGCCCGGTCAGATGATCCTGACCGACGACATCCTCCAGCGCGCGCGGGCGCAGCCGGTCGGCGAGCGGGGCATCGGCGGGGGTTTCATCGGATCGGGGCGCGGCCGCGAGGCCGCCGAAGAGGTCGGACATGGCCCCAATATAGCGTGCTGCGCGATTCTTTCACGGGGTCCTTGAAGTGAGATAGTTCAAGATATATCTTAGACCCATCGCAAACAATCGCAGACCCATCATGATCGGTCTGTGCGCGGCATGATGGAGCAATGACATGTCACATGGACCCAAGGATTTTGAAGGTTTTGAGGGCTTTCCCGGCTGGGAGAATATCCGCCGGCATTTCGGCGGCGGCCCCAATCGCGGGCGCGGCGGTCCCAATCGCGGCCAAGGAGGATGGGGCGATCTGGGCGAGGCGATCAACGGCCTCGTCAACGAGGCGCTGAGCGGCGCCATGCGCGGCGGGCCGGGCGGCGGTGGCAAGGGCCGCATGTTCGACGGCGGCGAACTGCGGCTGGTGCTCCTCAAGCTCATCGAGGACGGGCCGCGCCACGGCTATGACCTCATCCGCGCGGTGGAGGAGATGACCGGGGGCGTCTATGCGCCGAGCCCGGGCGTCGTCTATCCCACGCTCACCATGCTCGCCGACATGGAACTCATCGCCGAGCAGGAGAGCGAAGGCACGCGTAAGCTGTTCGAGATCACGCAGGCCGGCCGCGAGCATCTCGCCGAGCGCGAGGAGGATGTGGAGGGGCTGATGGCGCGCCTCAACGGCGTGGGCGCCATGCGCCACCGCGCCACGCGCGGGCCGGTGCGCCGCGCCTTGCAGAACCTCAAGTCCGCCATCCACGGCCGCATGGGCGGGGGCGACGAGCAGGGCGACCTGCCGCACGAGATTGCCGCGATCCTCGACGAGGCCGCGCGCAAGATCGAGCGGCTGCCGTGACGCTGACGGCTCTCGGGAGCGTGGCCCGGGTGCCGACAGCCCATGCGGTGCGCGACCTGGGGATGCTCTGTACCCATTGGGCGCATCGCTTCCAGGTGGAGCAGAGCGGCGAGCGCGGGACCGTGCGCATCCCGCGCGACGCGCGCGGCGCCGACTGGCCGGGCGAGGGGCTGGTCCTGCTCCACGCCGGCGCGGTCGACCTGGAAATCCGCATCGAGGCAAGCTGCCGGGACCAGCTCGAGGCCATCCAGGCAGCGGTCGCCCGGCATCTGGCGCGCTTCTCCGGCGGCGATATGCCGCTGGCGATCGACTGGCGCTGAGGACCGGGCGCCATGATTTTCGCGACGCCGCTTGACGCCGACGTCCGCGCCACCAGATATTATTGATAAACACTCGCAAGAAGAGACGACAATATGACCGAGTCAATCTCCAGCGTGCCGACGACTCTCGGCAGCCGCTACCTCCAGCAGCTCTGCAAGCACTGGCAGCACAGTCTCGCCGTGGAGTTCACGCCCGAGCGCGGCATGATCCGCTTCCCTCATAATGCGCGCGGGGCGGACTGGCCGGGCGACGGGCTCGTCTATCTTACCGCGCAGCCCGAGCGGCTGGACGTGCGGATCGAAGCCAGCAGCGCGGCGCATCTGGAGGCGCTGCAAGGCACCGTCGCGCGCCATCTCGATCGCTTCGCCTTCCGCGAGGCGCCGCTGCCGTTCGAATGGAAGGCCGTGGCGGCCTGACGCCTGCCGGTCAGCGATGGGGCTCGCAGGTAATGCCGTCGCCATCGCCGTCCATATCCTCGGCGGTGCCCGGCTCACCGGCATGGACGGGCGCGGTCGCTTTCGCATCACTGCATGCGCGCCGGTGGTGGCCGGGCCGGGGGGACGTCTTCCGGTCTTGGGGTGCGCGTCCTAGCGCATCAATTCCAGATCGTCCGGCAGGGTGGCGCGTAGATCCGGGCTGAACTGCGCCGCGATGTGGAAGAAGGCCATGCGGGTGCGCTTGTCCGTGCGGTTTTCCCAGGCATGGTCGGTGCCGCGCTGCACGATGACCGAGCCGGGGCCGAGCGTTGCTTCGCTGTCGTCCAGGATCAGGGTGATCTCGCCCTCGATCACCACGGCATAATCGAGCGTGGCGGTGCGGTGCATGGGCGTGGCGCTGCCGCCCTCGCTGCCCGGCCAGATGTCGATGATGCGGATGAGATGGCCGGTCGCGGGCATCATGGTGAAATCGCGCAGGGCCGGCTCGCCCTCGGGCATGGCTGTCAGGGTGGGGACAGTCTCGCTGCTGTTCCAGATCTCGATGAAGTCCGCGCCATTGCCGCGCATGGGATTGTCCTGCGGGGGCACGCCGTCCGACACGATGATCGACTTGCCTTGGGCGTCATGGCCCGTGACGATGCGCCGTCCGATGTCGCTCATGCCCTCTTCCCCTTCGCGAGCAGCTCTTCATAGGCTGCGATCATGACCGCATTGACCTGGTCCCAGTCATAGCCTTGCACGCGCGCATGGCCCGCCTTGCCGGCCGCCGCGCGCCGATCCGGCTGTTCGATGAGGCGGGTGATGGCATCGGCGTAGCCGGCGATGTCAGTGGGTTCGACGAGGAAGCCGGTGGCGCCGTCTTCCACCAGATCGACATTGCCCGTGGCGCGTGCCGCGACGACCGGGACGCCCGCCGCCATCGCCTCGCAGGTCACATTGCCGAAGGTCTCGGTGACGGAGGGCATGAAGAAGATGTCCATGCCCGCCACTGCGCGGCCCAGATCGTCGCCGGCCTGGAAGCCGGTGAAGACGGCTTCCGGCACGCGCTGCGCGAACCAGCTGCGCGCCGGCCCCTCGCCGATCACCAGCACCTTGTGCGGCACGCCGCGCTGCTTGAGTGCGCTCACCACGTCGGCGAACACGCCCAGCCCCTTTTCCAGCACCAGCCGGCCGAGGAAGCCGACCGCCACCTCATCATCGCCGATGCCGAGCGCGCGCCGCCAGCCATTGTCGCGCCGGCCGGGATTGAAACGCTCGTGATTGATGCCGCGCGCCCAGATGCCGACCGGCGTGGTGATGCCCCATTGGCGGAACAGCGCGCCCATGCTGGCGCTGGGCACCATCACCTTGTCGAAGCGATTGTAGAAGCGCTTTTGCAGCCAGATGAGCAGCGGTTCGGTGAAGCCGATGCCATAATAGCGCGGATAGGTTTCGAAACGGGTGTGGTGGGAGGCAATGGCCGGGATGCCGCGTTGCCGCGCCCAGCCGACTGCGCGATGGCCCAATATGTCGGGCGCGGATGCATGGACGATGTTGGGCGCGAAGGCCTCCAGATCGGCCTGCGTCTCGGCGGGCAGGCCCTTGGCGAGCCGATATTCGCCGCGCCCGCCCGGCATGCTCCAGCTCGGCACGGAGACCAGATCGCCCACCGGCTCGAAGGCCGGCGTCGCGATGGTGGGCGAATAGACGCGCACTGCCGCGCCTGCGTCGAGTGCCGAGCGCATCAGTCGGTTGAGCGCCTGGTTCGCGCCGTCGCGCACATAATTATAGTTGCCGCTGAAGAGCGCGATGCGGAGGTCTGTGGCGGCCATTGATGGCCTATAGCGGCGGGAATGCGCGTGCGCAAAGGGGGAGGGCGGCAAGGAGGAGCGGTGAACGACCGGGGAGGTGAACGCCATGGGGGTGGCCGGGCGAAGGAGCGCGGCATACCGGCGGTTGCTGCGGACTCTTGAGGGAAGTCGAGCCGGGCGATAGCCAAGTCATGCGCCTTCTGGCATGGGCCTTCCATGGCCGAACTCACGCTCACCGTCGAAGCGCTGCTCACCGGAACGCCGGCCTTCATTGCGCCGGGCGTGCTCTCCGCCATGGGCAAGACACCCGTCGCCGGGCCGGTGCGCGTCACCTGGCTGGGGCTGGAGGGCGATGTGGTCGCCGATCCGATGGTGCATGGCGGCCATGACAAGGCGGTGCATCTCTTCCCACAGGAGCATTATCACTGGTGGCGCATGCCGCTCGGGCGGCATCCCCTGCTTGAGCGGCCGGGGGCCTTTGGCGAGAATATCGCGACCATGGGGGCGATCGAGGGCATGTTGTGTCTGGGGGATCGCTTCACGCTCGGCTCCGCGCTGGTGGAGATCAGCCAGGGACGCCAGCCCTGCGCCAAGCTCAACCATCGCTTCGGCCAGGACGATGTGCTGGCCCGCGCCGTGCAGACCGGGCGGACGGGCGTCTATTTCCGTGTGCTGCGCGAGGGCGAGGCGCAGGCGGGCGACGTCATGACGCTCACGGAGCGGCCCCATGCCGAATGGAGCGTGGCACGCACGTTCGATCTGCTCGTGGCGGGCGGCTTTCGGCGCGACCCGGCCGGCGTCGCGGAACTGGCGCGGATGAGCGTGCTGGCCGAAAGTTGGCGCGTGCGCGCGGAGAAGCTGGCGCGGTGAGTCAGCCCCTGCGCTGCTGGCTGTGCGAGCGGCCGATCGGCGCGCGGGTGCAGTGGCATCATCCCGTGCCCAAGGCCAGGAGCGGACGCGAGACGGTGCCGGTCCATCCCATCTGTCACAGCGCGATCCATGCCCATCTGAGCAATGGCCAGCTTGCGCGCATTGGCGTGGACGTGGCGGCGCTGCGGGCCGATCCGGGCCTTGCCGCCTTTCTGCGCTGGGTGGCCGACAAGCCGCCGGACTTCCACGCGCCGACGCGGCGGCCGCGAGGGTGAGCCGGGTCGTTCGGACAGATATTTAGAGCGTCGCCGCGATCTCGCGGGCTGCGGCGTCCGGCTCGGCGGCGGCGCTGATCGGGCGGCCGATGACGAGGATGGAGGCGCCGGCATCGAGCGCCTCGCGCGGGGTGACGGCGCGCTTCTGATCGGCCTTGTCGCTGCCGGCGGGACGCACGCCGGGAACGACGAAGAAGCCGCCCGGCCAGATCCTGCGTGCATGGGCAACTTCCGCGCCCGAGCAGACGATGCCGTCGAGCCCGGCCTCGCGCGCCAGCAGGGCAAGGCGCTCGACCTGCTCGCGGGGCGAGGCGGAGACGCCCGCTGCTTCGAGATCCGACTGATCGAGGCTGGTGAGCACGGTCACGGCGACGACCTTGGTGTTGACGCCTGCCGCGGCCTTGGCGTCCTCCATCATGGCCCGGCCGCCGGCGGCATGGACCGTCAGCACGGCCGGTTCGAGCGGATGGAGCGCATGCACGGCCTTGGCGACGGTGTTGGGAATGTCGTGGAGTTTGAGGTCGAGGAAGATGGGCAGGCCGAGCTTGCGCATCTCATGCACGCCATGATGCCCGTTGGCGCAGAAGAATTCGAGGCCGAGCTTGATGCCGCCCACATGATTGCGCACCTGGCGTGCCAGCTCGATGGCGCGGTCCAGGCTAGGCGTGTCGATGGCGAGATAAATGCTGCTGGTCATGGTTCGCCCAGGCGGGAGGGTTGGATGGATGCATCGGATGCCGACGGCGGCGGGGGCGGCGGGGGCGGCGGATAGCCCGGTTTGACGGAGGCCAGCGCGCGCTCGGCGCTGTCGAGCCTGCGGCGCATGCGCCAGCGCGTCATCTTGTGCAAGATCCAGAACGGCAGCGAGCCCGCGAGGAAGGCGACGATCACCACCAGGGGCAGTGGCGTCTCGACCTGAAGGTCGCTCCACAGATTGATCGTCACGCGGGTCCAGTTGGTCGCGGAAAAGAGCACGATCAGGCCGACCAGCACGACCCAGCAAGCGGTCTTGACGAATTGCATGGCGTCCTGTCCCCGATCCCGTTTGAGGCGCTTTCTTCCTCCATAATCGGGAAAATCGCAATTTCCTAGACGCTGGCGGCATACCGCCGGACCGCAGATGCGCGGACGCCGGCCGATCGGGTGATCGGCCGGCGTCTCGAATGGGAAAGTCCATCGCGCCAGTGGGCGCGCGGTCCTCAGGCGCTTACTGGAGCTTCCAGGTCAGCGGAAGGACGATGGTCGACTGACCGGCATCCGGCGCCGGGAACTTGCCGATCTTCGTGGGCAGCGAGAGAGCTTCCTTGTCCAGCAGGGCGGAACCCGAACCGGTGACCAGCTCGGTCTTCTGGACCTTGCCGTCGGGAGCGACGAACACGCGGACCTTGGCGGTGCCTTCATCGCCGCGCATCTGAGCAGCGGTCGGATAGGTCTGCTTCGAAGCCACGAGGCGGGCGACCTGGCCCGACCAATCGCCGGCGGCGAAAGCCGGAGCAGCCAGAACGAGCAGCGATCCGGCAACGAGGAAGCTCTTCGCGACATTCTTGTACATGATTTTGCCCTTATGAGTTGAGATGAATGGCACTGACCGTTATGCTGTTAGCCGCGAAGCGATAATTCAGACTTAATCGGCATGGTTTACCGGCCGTTTACACTCTGATGCGCCGCACCATTTCATGTCGTGAAAAGGGAGCGGGTGAAGCTCCTGACATCAAAAGAAGAGCGGCCGCCGGATGGGCAGCCGCTCTCTCCTCTACGTTTGTCAATTCGCTGGAAGCCCGCCTCCGGCAAGCTTCCGGCGGATCAGAACTCGTTCCAATCCTCTTCCTCGGCCTTGAGGGCGAGATTGCCGACCGCCATGGGCGGCGCATAGGCCGGCGCCGGTTCCGGGCTTGTTGCATGTGCGAAGGCCTGCGGCTCGACGGTCCGGCCGTATCGCCCGGAGGATTCGATCTTGAACTTGCCGAGCTGGTTGACGAGGCGGACGGTCTCGCTGGAGAGATTGCGCGCGCTGGCCGTGCTTTCCTCGACCATCGCGGCGTTCTGCTGCGTGACATTGTCCATGCTCGTCATCATCTGGGAGATTTCCTGGATGCCCTGAGCCTGCTTCTCGGTCTCGCCCGCGATCTCGTCGACGAGGCCGGCCACGGCCGTGACTTCGCTCACCACCTGCTGGAGCGCCTCGCCGCTGCTCTCCACGAGCGACACGCCCTCGGAGATCTGCTGGCTGGAGGTTGTCACCAGATTGCGGATGGAGCCCGCGGCTTCGGCCGAGCGCTGCGCCAGATGGCGCACCTCGGTGGCGACCACCGCGAAGCCTGCGCCGGACGGACCGGCGCGGGCCGCTTCCACGCCCGCGTTGAGGGCGAGCAGGTTGGTCTGGAACGCCAGGCCGTCGATGGTGGCGATGATCTCGGTCATCTCCTTCGACGAAGCCTCGATGGCGCGCATGGCGACCACGGCGGCCTTGGCGGTCTCATCGACGCTGGAGGCCGACGTGCGGGCGACGCCCAGACGCGTGCTGGTCTGGCGGGCATTGTCGGCCGCATGCTTGACCGATGAGCTGAACTCGCCGAGCGCCTTGCTCGCCAGCGTGATCGATTCGGCCTGATGCTCGGTGCGCTGCGAAAGGTCATCCGAAGCCTGGGCGATTTCGCCGGTACCGTCGCGGATCACATTGCAGCCCGAGATGATGTCGCGCAGCACGTTGGCAAGCTGGGACACGGCGTTGTTGTAGTTGATGTGCAGCTTGGCGAGCGGGCCGGTGGCGTCCTCGCGGACACGGAATTCCAGATCGCCTTCCGCAAGGGCGGAGAGACCCCTGCCGATCTCGTCGATCGTGCCCTGCGTTTCGCGAGCGCGCTCGGCTTCGATCAGGCTGTGCTCCTGGTCGGCTTGGAAGAGTGCCTTGAAGCTGTCCAATGCCTTGGCCAGGCTGCCCAGTTCGTCATGA
>CBIMKI010000058.1:0-13475 GCA_966244395.1 uncultured Sphingobium sp.
GGCGCGGGGGAGGGTGCCAGCGCGGCGATCCGCACGCCTGCCAGTGCCGCGGCCGAGGCGATGGCCGTCACGCAGAAGCGCACCGTTCAGTTGGTGATGGCGCTCAACATCGCCATTGCCGTGCTCGCGGGCCTGCTCACGCTCGTTTTTGCGCGGGCCATCAAGCGGGCGATCAGCCAGGAGCTGGAGACGGTCTCCTCGGCCATTTCAAGCATTGCGCGCGGCGAGTTCGCCGTCGACATTCCCTATACCGAGCGTGACGACCAGCTGGGCGCGCTCGCCCGCGCCGCCGTCCAACTCCGTGAGACCAGCCGCGCCAAGCAGCAGTCCGACCAGGAGCTGGAACTGATGGCGGACACGGTCGGCGCGAATCTGCGCCAGAGGGCAAAAGGCGACCTCACCGTCGAACTGCCCGATCTGGGCACGGGCTATGCGGGCCTGCGCTCGGATTTCAACAGCGCCATCGCTCAGCTTCATGACACCATGTCGTCCGTCTCCGAGGCCGCGCAGGATATTCGCAGTGGCGCCAAGGAGATCAACCAGGCTTCGTCCGACCTGGCCGTGCGCACCGAGCAGCATGCCGCCGAGCTGGCCCATGCCGCCGAATCCGTGGACGCGGTGACGCGCTCGCTGCAGGAAACCGCTGCCATCGCCAGCCAGGCCAATCAGGGCGTGACGGAAGCGGTGGAGGAAGCCCGCACCGGCGGCGAGGTGGTCGGCAAGGCCGTAAAGGCCATGGCCAATATCGAGCACAGTTCCTCCGAGATCGGCAACATCATCAACGTGATCGACGGCATTGCCTTCCAGACCAACCTGCTGGCGCTCAATGCCGGCGTGGAAGCGGCGCGCGCGGGCGATGCCGGCCAGGGTTTCGCCGTCGTCGCCAATGAAGTGCGCGCGCTCGCCCAGCGCTCGGCCGACGCCGCCAAGGACATCAAGGCGCTCATCACCCAGAGCGGTGCCGAGGTGGAGGAAGGCGCACGCATGGTCCGCCAGGCCGGCGAGGCGCTGGAGCAGATTTCCGGCCGCATCAACGGCATCTCGGAGATGGTGACGCACATCACCACCGCCGCCAGCGACCAGTCCGCCAAGCTCGGCGAGATCAACACGGCGATGAGCAAGATGGACCATGTGACGCAGCAGAACGCCGCCATGGTCGAGGAAAGCACTGCCGCCGCGCGCAGCCTGGCGCAGGAGGCCGATGGCCTTACCGACCGCGTGGAGCGTTTCCGCTGCCGTCCCTCGACCGGCGCCGACCGCAATGCAAGGACCTCGGCGCCGATGCCCCGGACCGTCCGCACCGCGCCGGGCCGTGTGGCGCCCCTTCGCACTGCGCCGGCCGTGAGCGGCAATCTGGCCCTGGCGGCCACGCCCGCCATCTCCGACGAGGATTGGGCGGACTTCTAGGGACGGGGCCTGCCCAGCGAGGGAAAGTAGCATCTGCTTGCGCGCGCGGGAGCACAGCCTTCCCTCGGACGGCGGGCGCATGAGCTACGTCGGTTTCCCCGCGTAAATGCAGGCTCTGCGCCCGCATCGCACCGGCTCTCAAGCGCTCGCAACGGCGCGCGCAGGGGAGAAGGGCTTGCCGCGTGCGGCGCCGCCGATTAGTCAGGCATCTGGCCGCCGCGCCCCAGATGCCGGCCGGTGCAAGAGGATATGCCGCCCCTTTCGAAGCCCTTTTCCCGCGATGGAACCGCCGGGCGCCTGTGCCGCGCCGCGCCGGTCTTCGCCCTGCTGGGCCTTGCTGCGCCTGCCGCCGCATCCTCCGCCACGCGCGGCATCAATCGCGCCCATTATGTGCTGAGCAATGCCAGTGGCGCCATCGGCGCTCATTTCCGGAGCCTGCTGGCCGGCGACATGGCGGCCATCCAGCTCACTGCCTTCGCGTTGAGCGGCGTCATTGCCCTTGTCGGCTTCTGGCTGCTGCTGAAGCCCGCCCCCTGGGCCCGGACGGTCGGCGCGGTCATTGCCCTGCCGGACCAGAGCGAGACGCAGGCGGAGAACCGCGCGACGCCTGCGGATGCGCCGGAGAGCACGCCGCCACCGCCCGGACGCCTGCTCGAGGCCATTGCCGCGGCCAAGGCCCAACTGGCGATCAGCCAGGCGGAAGAGAAGAGCCGCAAGGACTGAGCGCCCCGTCAGGCGCCGCGTCCGGAGCGAAAACCTCGGCAAGATCGGCCGAGTAGCATTTGCCGCAGTCTCGGGGGCCTCCGACACAGCCCCAAAAGGAAAAGGGCGGCCCCGACGGGACCGCCCTTCCTTTGTCTCGCGACGTTCGAAGCTTACTTAAGCTCGACGGCGGCGCCGGCGGCTTCGAGCTTCTTCTTGATGTCTTCGGCTTCAGCCTTGCTGACGCCTTCCTTGACGGCCTTGGGCGTCGACTCGACGAGCGACTTGGCTTCCGTCAGGCCCAGGCCGGTGATGGCGCGGACTTCCTTGATGACGGCGATCTTGTTGCCGCCGTCGCCGGTCAGGACGACGTCGAACTCGGTCTGCTCTTCGGCAGCCGGCGCAGCGGCAGCGCCGCCCGGGGCGGCGGCAACCGCGACGGCTGCGGCGGCCGAGACGCCCCACTTCTCTTCGAGAGCCTTGGAAAGCTCGGCGGCTTCGAGGACGGTGAGGGCCGAAAGCTGGTCGACCAGTGCGTTGATGTCAGCCATGTTAAATACACTCCATATCTTGCGGGGCCAGTCGGGGCGCCCAAATCAATTTGTTGAAAACAAAAGAATTGAGGCCTCGACTTAGGCCGCATCCTTGGTGGCGTAGGCGTTGAAGACGCGCGCGAGCTGCGCGGCCGGAGCCTGAGTGACGGAAGCGAGCTTCTGGGCCGGGGCCTGGATGAGGCCGACCAGCTTGGCACGCAGTTCGTCGAGCGAGGGCAGCGAGGCCAGGGCCTTGATCCCGTCGGCATCGAGGAGCTGTGCGCCCATGGCGCCGCCCACGATCTCCAGCTTGTCGTTCGTCTTGGCGAACTCGACCGCGATCTTTGCCGCCGCGACCGGGTCTGCCGAGGTCGCCAGCCCGACCGGACCCGTGAGCATCTCGCTGATGCCCGCATAATCCGTGTCCTGGATGGCGATCTTGGCAAGGCGATTCTTCGTCACCTTGTAAGCCGCGCCGGCGCCGCGCATCTTCTGACGCAGATCGGTGGACTGGGCCACGGTAAGGCCCAGATTGCGGGTGACGACCACCACGCCCATCTGCTTCAGGGATGCGTTGAGCGCCGAAACGACTTCGGACTTCTCGTTACGATCCATGCCATTCTCCTTCAGCGGCAAGGCAGGACGCATGCGCCTGTCCTGCCGCGTTCGAACGATCGCCGCGCAACAGGCCCCGAAAGACCGGCCATGCGGCGACATCTGCCCGGCGCGACGGCTCACCGCCGCGCAAGGCGCCATTTTGTCCGAGGGGAAGGGTCGACTGGCCCCGCGCCGGCGCCTGATGCGCGGCAGATGGGACAGACCCGGTCGGCCGCCGCAAGAGGGCGCCGCCGGCAAGAACTTTTCCCCGTCTCGGTTGGAGATTAAGGCGGCCAGATGCCGCCACCAACTGTCTCGGACGGATGCCGCCGCCTCACAGGGAGACAGGGCAAGCGCCGCGCCGATAGGCCAGTTTCGCGTTGAATGCAAGCGTTTCCGCCTGTGGACGGAGAGGGTGGTCGCGACCGCCCTCGATACACCGCTTGGACAGGCTCGGCACCCGCGCGGAGCCTGGCCCGCCGAAGGCCGGGGGTGAACGGCGACGGAGATCCCGCCGCAGCCATCATCAATCGACGCAACCCCAAAAGCGAAAACCCCCGCCGCGCTTCACGCTCGGCGGGGGTCTCAATATCCCGTCCCGGACTCGGATCAGGCGGTCGCGACTTCCGCGATGTCCACCTTCACGCCCGGTCCCATCGAGGAGGAGAGGGCGATCTTGCGGACATATTTGCCCTTCGAGCCGGCCGGCTTGGCCTTGACGATCGCGTCCACGAACGCATCGAAGTTCTTGCGCAGATCGTCGGCGGCGAAGCTCGCCTTGCCGAGGCCCGCGTGGATGATGCCCGCCTTCTCGACGCGGAACTCGATCTGGCCGCCCTTGGCCGCCTTCACGGCTTCGGCGACGTTCGGCGTCACGGTGCCCAGCTTCGGGTTCGGCATCAGGCCCTTGGGGCCCAGCACCTTGCCGAGGCGGCCGACCAGGCCCATCATGTCGGGCGTGGCGATGACGCGGTCGAAGTCGAAATTGCCGGCCTGGATATGCTCCAGCAGGTCCTCGGCACCCACGATCTCGGCGCCGGCCGCCTTGGCGGCGTCGGCCTTGTCGGCGCGGGCGAAGACGGCGACGCGCACATCCTTGCCGGTGCCGGCCGGGAGTGTGACGACGCCGCGAACCATCTGGTCGGCGTGACGCGGGTCGACGCCCAGGTTCATGGCGATCTCGACGGTCTCGTCGAACTTGGCGGTGGCGTTCGCCTTGATGAGGCCGATCGCTTCATCGACGCCGTGCAGCTTGTCGCGGTCGACGGCGGCGGCGAGGGTCTTTGCCTTCTTGGTCAGCTTAGCCATGATCTCAGCCCTCCACCACTTCGAGGCCCATAGCGCGGGCGCTGCCTTCGATGATCTTCGTCGCGGCCGCCAGATCGTTGGCGTTGAGGTCGGCCATCTTGGACTGGGCGATTTCCTCGAGCTGCGAGCGCTTGATCTTGCCGGCGCTCACCTTGCCGGGCTCCTTGGAGCCGGACTTGAGGTTCGCGGCCTTCTTGATGAGATAGGTCGCCGGGGGCTGCTTGGTGACGAAGGAGAAGCTGCGGTCGGCATAGACGGTGATGATCGTCGGCAGGGGCGTGCCCTTTTCCGTCTTCTCGGTCGCCGCGTTGAACGCCTTGCAGAATTCCATGATGTTCACGCCGCGCTGACCCAGCGCAGGGCCGATCGGCGGCGAGGGGTTGGCGGCTCCAGCGGGTACCTGGAGCTTGATATAGCCCGTAATCTTCTTGGCCATGTCTACTCACTCTGTAGGGGACGGGCGGCCTGCGGCTGCCGATCCGGTTCAAGCTTAGCGGTCAAGCGGTCCGGCGACGCCGGGCCTCCCGCGCATGATCCCACGTCCGCCTGCAAGGCAGACATGGAAGCGCGGCCCTATAGCAGCATTTTCGCGAAAGGGAAGGGGTGGGGCGCGCGATATGGCGCGAGCGTCTTCCGGACTCGCCGGGCGCATCGGATTCGTCGGGCGCGGGCCTGCTTTCGAGCGATTTGCAGCCATGAGCCATAACACCGTTCGCCCTGAGCGAAGTCGAAGGGCTCAGCCGAGCTTGTCGAGGCCAGGCGCTTCGCCTCCGCTCAGTAGAGCCCCCTTCGACTAGGCTCAGGACAGGCTTCGACTTCGCTCAGGGCGAACGGATTTATTGTCCGTTTCCACCCCAAAAGCCGACATTCAAATACTCCCCTTGGCCGCCTCCCGCATTGCCCGGCGCCCCCTTGTCCCGCTAAGCGAGGGCCATGCGCCTCACCGACTGTCACAATATCGACGATTTCCGCCGCCTCGCGAAGCACAGGCTGCCCTGGCCGGTCTTCGACTATATCGACGGCGCGGCGGACGATGAGATCACCAAGGCGCGCAATACCGCCGCTTATGCCGATTGCGACCTGGTGCCGGACGTGCTGGCCGGGGTCGACTCCATCGACACCTCCGTCACCGTCATGGGCCGCAAGAGCGCCCTGCCGCTCATTCTCTCGCCCACCGCGCTCCAGCGTGTCTTCCACTGGCAGGGCGAGCGCGCGGTTGCCCGTGCGGCTGAGAAATTCGGCCTGTGGTTCGGCATTTCCAGCCTCGCCACGGTCAGCATCGAGGAGATCGCGCGGACCGTCTCCACGCCCAAGATGTTCCAATTCTATTATCACAAGGATCGCGGCCTCAACCGCTCCATGATCGAGCGCTGCAAGGCCGCGAAGTTCGATGCGGTGGCGCTCACCGTGGACACCATCGTGGCCGGCAAGCGCGAGCGCTGCGCGCGCAGCGGCTTCACCTCGCCGCCCCGCTTCACGCTCTCCTCGGCGCTTTCTTATGCGCTCAAGCCCCGCTGGGCGCTCGATTATCTTTGCCGCGAGACATTCGCACTGCCCAATCTCGACACGCATGTGACGGAAGGGACGGGCGAGGCGGTCTCCATCGCCGGCTATTTCAACAGCATGCTGGATCGCGGCATGGACTGGAAGATGGCCGAGCAGCTGCGCGAGGACTGGGGCGGGACCTTCTGCCTCAAGGGCATCATGAGCGTGGCCGACGCGCGCCGCGCCGTGGAGATCGGCGCCGATGCCATCATGATCTCCAACCATGGCGGCCGCCAGCTCGACGGCAGCCGCGCGCCGTTCGACCAGTTGCCCGAGATCGTCGATGCGGTCGGCGGGCGGATCGAGATCATCTGCGATGGCGGCATCCGGCGCGGCACGCATGTCCTGAAGGCCGTCTCCGCCGGTGCGACCTGCGCCTCGGGCGGGCGGCTCTATCTCTATGCGCTGGCGGCGGCGGGGCAGGCCGGCGTCGAGCGCGCCATCGGCCTCCTCAAGGACGAAATCGAGCGCGGCATGCGCCTGATGGGCGTTACCCGCGTGGATCAGCTCGGAAGGGATCGCCTGCGCTGGCGCAGATGAGGCGGCGGGGCGCGGATTGCCGCGCGACTGCCTCGCTCACTAAGGAAAAAGCCAATGGAAGCGCGCGGACGCCATTCCTTCCGCAGAGAATTGGCGCAGGGCGTTGCTGAATTTCGCCGGGCGCTCAGGTTTCGCCGATTTGGGAGCCGGGCACGCGGCCCGGCTCCCAGCCTCTCCCCGGCTTAGAACTTCTTCTTGACCGTGATCGCCCATTCGCGCGGCCGGCCCGGCTGGGCATTGGTGTAGCCCTGGCCGCCCGTCGTCTGGTCGTTGATCGAGAGATAATAATATTCGTCGAACAGGTTGGTCACTTCCAGCGCCACGTCCAGGTCCCGGCCCGCATTGCTCCAGGTCAGGCGCGCATTGGCGAGCCAGTATCCCGGGATCTTGTTGCTGGTCCGGTTGATCGGATTGGTGTGGATCATGCCCTGATAGGCTGCGTCGAAGCGCGGCGTGATCGAGCCGCTGTCGCCCATGTCGACCTCGTACTGGATGCCGCCGCTCCACTTCCAGCGCGGCGTGAAGGCCGGATAGTCGCCGAACTGGGGGGCATTGATGTTGGTCGGTCCGCCGACGCTCACCGTGCCCGCGCCGGTGGAGAAGCTTGCGAACTTCTTGTAGTCGAAGTCGAGGAAGGCCATCGATCCGTCGATCAGCAGGCCCTCGGTCGGGCGCAGCGTGGTTTCGATTTCGATGCCCTTCATGTCCGCGTCGCCTGCGTTGACCGGCAGGGCGCAGGGCGCGCCGAAGCCGGCGCCGGCCTGCACGGTGCAGTTGGTCAGCGTGAGCTGGATGCCCTTGTACTTCGAATAGAAGGCCGCGACGTTGAAGCGGATGCGCCGGTCCAGCAGGTCGCTCTTGAAGCCCACTTCATAGGAGGTGAGCGTCTCGGGGCCGAAGGACAGCACCTGCTGCGGGTAGAAGGGGCGCGGATTGACGCCGCCGCCCTTGTAGCCGGTCGACCACTGCGCATAGGTCATGAGGGCGTCGGACCAGCGATACTGGAGGGCGAGGCGATAGTCGACGCGCTCGCCCGATGCCAGGCCCTCCTGTCCGTCCAGCGGCGCGAGCGCGGGCGGCACGGGCGTGCCGATGGCGGCGCGGCGCACATATTGATAGGTCTTCTTCTCGTCGGTGTAGCGGATGCCGCCATTGACGCTTAGCGCATCGGTGGGCGACCAGGTGGCGTTGGCGAACACCGCCTTGCTGCTCAGGTCCACCGGGTCGCTCTGCTCGAAGCGCAGGTTCGAGCCGCGCAGGCCCTGGAAGGAGGTGTAGACAGACTTCTGGTCGCTGTAATAGCCGCCGATCGTATATTCGATCGTCTCGCCGATCTCGCCGTTGAGGCGCAGCTCCTGGCTGAAGAAGTTGAACGTCAGCGGGCCATAGCCCAGGCTGTGCGCCAGGGGCGATGTGTCGTTGTCATTCTCGAAGTTGGAGACATATTCGCGATAGGCCGTGATCGAGGTGAGCTTGAGTGACTCCGAAAGGTCCCAGTCGAGCTGGCCGGAGAGGCCCCAGCCCTCGAACTTGATCCGCCCGGCTACGGAATCGCGCGGCAGGCCATTGTCGGGATCGTTGGTGTAGCTCGCATAGTTGCAGAAGCGGCCGCAGACGAAGCGCGTGTCGTAAGCGATGCCGGGGCCGTAGGGGTTGATGTCGCGGCCCGGCGCCGTGGCGCCGTTCCATGGCGGATTGGCGACGAGCGGGAAGTTGGGGCTGGCGAGATAGCCATTTGGATAATGCGTCTCGAGCAGCACCGAGCCGACCTGCCAGCGATCGTCCACCGTATAGTCGGCAGCGATGTTGATATCGATGGTGTCGGATGGGCGGAAGCGCAGCTGGCCGCGCAGGCCCATGTAATTCACATTGCCTTCGTCCGCGACGACGCAGTTGCCGGTGCGCGTGGCGGGGATGCCGTCGGCCGGGTTGATCTGTGCGCCGGCATTGATCGGCGCGTTGCTGGGCAGCGTGGCCGGCCCGCCCGCGGGGTAGACGCAGCCGAAGTCGAGGCGCTGCACATAGCCTTCCTGCTTCTTGGCGACGCCGGCGATGCGCGCGTCGACGCCCTGCGCCAGGTTGAAGTCGGCGCTGCCGCGCAGGTCGATGCGGTTGCGGCTGCCATAAGCGGCGAGCAGCATGCCGCTGTTCGTGCCCTCGGGGCGCTTGGAATAGAGCTTCACTGCGCCGCCGATGGAGTTGCGGCCGGCGAGCGTGCCCTGCGGACCGCGCAGGATCTCGACACGGTCGAGGTCGAGCAGGTCGAACATCGAGCCCGTCAGCGTCGCATAATAGACATCGTCGATATAAAGACCCACGCCCGGCTCCAGCGCGGGGTTGAAGTCATACTGGCCCACGCCGCGGATGTTCGCCGCCATGGAAGGGCCATAGGCCGCGCCCTGTGCCTTCAGCGTCACGGAGGGCGCCTGGTTGGCGACCTGGCTGATGTCGGTCTGGCTGCGCGCCTCCAGCATGGCGCTGTTCACCGCCGTGATGGCGAGCGGCGTATCCTGGAGGTTCTGCGCGCGGAACTGGGCGGTGACGACGATGGTGTCGGTCTCGGTTTCGGCGGGCGCGGCGGCCTGTTGCGCAAGGGCGGCGCCCGGCGCAAGCAAGGCGAGGGCCGTGGTGCAGAGCAGCGGCAATCTGGTTTTCATGGCAATTCTCCCTGTCGAGCTAAGGTTGTTTTGCGTTCGAAACTTGGGCGTTCCTGTCGTCGCGATGCCGCGCGTGGCCGGGCATCATGTGAAGCCAGGCGCCTTCTATCGGCTCGTCTACAGGTCGCAATATAAATAAGAAGTCACATTCATTTTGTGGAGCAGGTGTTGCGGCTGCGCTCGCTTTTGGGGAGGCGCGGCCCATGGTCCATCGCGCGCGTTTCCTCCGGGCGGGGCAGGCGCGCGAAGAATCGATGAAGCTCGTGCTTGCGTCCCACGGCGCCCCGCGTTAAGAGCGCCGCCTTCGCCGGCCGCAGGGGTGTAGCTCAGCTGGTAGAGCGTCGGTCTCCAAAACCGAATGTCGTAGGTTCGAGTCCTATCGCCCCTGCCAGCCGCGTCCCGGAAAGGCTTGCCCTCACTGTCCAAGCGGCGTAGGGGTCCTGCGAACGGTTCCGGAGCGAAGCGGCGGGCTGGTCGGGCAGAAGACCCGGCACGGTCCGCTTTTTCCTGTCTGGAAGCATGGATTCACTGCAAGAGCGAGCGGCAAGAGCGTGGCAAAAACCTCTCCGATGGAATTCTTCAACCAGGTCAAGGCCGAGGCGCGCAAAATCGTCTGGCCGACCGGCCGCGAGACGATGATGACCACGGTCATGGTCGTCATCATGACCGGCCTGCTGGGTGTCTTCTTCTTCGGCATCGACAGCCTGTTCGGCTGGATCGTCCAGCTGCTGCTCGGCCTGGCCTCGGGCCAGGGCTGACCGCAGCCCGCTCATACACGCAATCACGATAAGGGTTTGAGAGACAAGATGGCGCGCTGGTACATTATCCACGCTTATTCGGGCTTCGAGAACAAGGTCCGCGATTCCATCATGGCCGAGGCGCAGCGCATGGGCCTGGAACAGCTCATCGAGCAGGTCGAGGTCCCCACCGAGACCGTGACCGAGGTGAAGCGCGGCAAGAAGGTGCAGGTCGAGCGCAAGAACATGCCCGGCTATGTGCTGGCCAAGCTCTCGATGAACGACGACATCTACCATCTCATCAAGAACACGCCCAAGGTGACGGGCTTCCTGGGCAGCTCGGGCAAGCCGCAGCCGATCAGCGAGACCGAGGCGCAGCGCTTCTTCGGCGCACGCGAGGAGGCCGCCGCCCAGCCGCGCCACAAGATCAACGTGGACTATGAGATCGGCGACAGCGTCAAGGTCATGGGCGGGCCGTTCGCGAGCTTCATCGGCACGGTCGAGGAGCTGGATTTCGAGAAGAACCGCGTCAAGGTTTCGGTGTCGATCTTCGGCCGCGCCACGCCGGTCGAGCTGGACTTCGAGGAAGTCGAGCTTTCCAAATAGAATCAACCCATTGGGGCTGGACCAGAGGCCGTCGCGCGCAAGCGTGGCGGCCTTTTTCATGGCCGTTCGCCTTGGCGGAGGGCGCGCGCAGATCGTGCGTCCTGTCGCGAGGCGGGCCGTCTGGCATTTTCAAGTCAGGTGGCACCAGCTGACGACTCGGAAAATGCAGGCAAATCAAAAGAATGGAGAGCATGTCCCGATTCAATCTGATCGGAACATGCTCTGGGGGACCTGATGCGCGGATCATCTCGACCTGCGCGAACATCAGGCCGCGCAAACCGCGCGTTTAGCGCTTCGCCTCCGTGAGCAGGATCTGCGCCACGCCGTCGAGATCGTCGTGCCACATGAGGTGGCCGGTCGCGAGTTCGTGCAATGTCCAGCCCGCCTCATTCGCGATGCGATCCCGGAACTGGGTGAAGATGGTGGGCGTGCCGTTCGTCGCGTAGAGATAATTGCGGCGTTGGATCTGCCCTTCCTCGCCGCCCAGCTTCACCGGCTGGAGCAATGTCAGCAGCGGTTGCCCGGAGACGCGGCGCTCGCCGACTGGGAAGAAGGGCTGGCTCAGCCCCGGCGTCTCGCGCTGTCCGTCAATATAGGCCTTGCGCGCGACATCGTCGGCGACGTCCCACAGCGACTCGCCATGGCGTGGCAGGAAGGCGTCGATATAGACGAGGCTTCGGATCTTCGATCCGCGCAGGGCCGAGACACCCGTCACGACCATGCCGCCATAGCTGTGTCCCACCAGAATGAGGTCGCTTAATCCTTCGCAATCAATAAGTCCGACGACATCGTTGATATGGTCTGTCAGCGTAATGCCGCCATGGGCGAGATGCGCACGCTCACCTAGTCCGGTGAGGGAGGGGATGTGTACCTCATGTCCTGCCGCGCGCAGGACTCGCGCGAGATCGCCATACATGTAGCTGCCGCCCCAGGCGCCATGCACCAGCACGAAGGTCGCCATCGTCATCCTTTCCTCAAAATTGCCTTGCGAATCGTCCTTTGGATTAGGGCCAGCCGTTCGCCCGGGCCAGCGCAAAGCCGCATGGTTTCATTGCCTTCGCGCCGCGCGAAAAATATGGGGGCAAAGGCGCAGGGCATTTCCGCGCCGCGCGAAAGCCTCTAGGATGCGCATATGGCGATCGATCTGCCGATCCTGCTCAGGGCCTATGCGACCGGGCTGTTCCCCATGGCGGATGATCGCGCCGCGCCTTCCATCTTCTGGGTGCAGCCGGAGACGCGCGCGATCCTGCCGCTCGATGGGTTCCATCTCTCCCGCTCGCTGCGCAAGCTGATCCGCGCCGATCGCTTCATCGTCACCGCAGACCGCGCCTTCGACGCGGTGCTGGCCCTGTGCGCCCAAAGCGCGGACGATCGCCCGACCACCTGGATCAATGCGGATATCGAGGAAGCCTTCCAGCGGCTGCACCGGCTCGGGCTGGCGCACAGCGTCGAATGCTGGCTACCCGGTGGCGACGGCCGGCCGCGCCTGGTCGGGGGGCTCTATGGCCTCGCCATGGGGGGCGCCTTCTTCGGCGAGAGCATGTTCAGCCGCGCCGACAATGCCTCCAAGGTCGCTATCGCCTGGCTGGTCGCGCGGCTGCGCGCGGGCCGCTTCTCGCTGCTCGATTGCCAGTTCATGACCAGCCATCTCGCGTCGCTGGGCGCGGTGGAAGTGAGCGCCGAGGCCTATTCGGCGCTGTTGGACGCGGCACTGGCCGGCGGGGACGGCGGGGCGGATGATGCCCCGCCCGACTGGGCCGCGCTCGAATCGCTGGCATTGGTGGATGCCTCGCCGCCGCCGCCGCGCGCCGCGCTGGACGCCATGCGCACCGTCTCCTCGCCCGTCTCGGGCCAGCTCATCGCGCAGCTCATCACCCAGACGTCATAGATCGGGTGCTGCACCACATTGCGCTCCGGCCGCGCCTTGAAGAGCCAGCCGGAGAAAGTGCGGTGCCACTGATTGTCCCGGCTTTCGCGCACGTCGAGCTGCACGAAGGCGCCGGTCTCGGGCACTTCCTCCCAGGGCGCGGTCGTCTCGCAGGCGCGCAGCCGCACGATGGCATTGTCGACGCGGAAGGCCTGGCCCGGCTTCATGCTGAGCGTGCGGGTGATGCCGTTGCGCTTGTTGAGCAGGCGGATTTCCGCCACGCGCTCCGCCATCGGCGTGCCCGGCAGGCCGGCAGCGCCGCGCACGGCATTGCCGGCGACCTCTTCGGGCGTGCCGGCATTGGAATCGGCTTCGGGCGCCTGGCGCGGGCCACAAGCCGCCAGCGCGGCGATGAGGGCGGCCAGGGCGAGACGGCGGCCCGGCGGCGCGATGCGCCGGGGCCGGATCACGCGTCCGGCGCCCAGGCTTCGTAGTCGCCCGTCGCCATGGCGCGCTTGCCGCCCGCCTCGATGGCGCCGGAGGGACGATAGGCCTGCGGCGTGCCGGTCATGTTGGGGGTATGATCCGCTTCCCAGATGCGCGGAGGCGGCAGGCTGCTCTCGGGCGTGCCCTCGATGCTGTGGTGCAGCCAGCCATGCCATTCGGCCGGCACGCGGCTCGCATCGTTCGCGCCCTTGTAGATCACCCAGCGGCGCGGCAGGCCGTTCACGTCCGTGCCGCCCTCATAATAGACGTTGCCCATATGGTCCTCGCCCACTTTGCCGCCCTTGCGCGCGGTCCAGAGCGAGGTGCCTATGGTGGCGCCGTCCCACCAGGTGAAGATCTTGCCGAGAATGCCCATGGCGGTGCGCTTAGCCTCTCGGGCGGGGGGAACGCAACGGGGACGTGGGGTGGGCATGTCGCGGCGCCGGATCGGGGGGTGGAGCGCTGTGGATATGGCTGCTACCGAGTATAA
>CBIMKI010000059.1:0-13373 GCA_966244395.1 uncultured Sphingobium sp.
GTCGGCCGAGCCGATGTCGCCGCTGGCGCTGCCCGATGTGGCCGCGCAGCCGCCCGCCGCCCAGCCGGAGCAGGCGCCTGTCGCCGTCTCGGGCGAGGCCCCGCTCGACAATGGCGCTCTGATCGGCGGTGCCGCCATCCTGCTGCTTGGCACTGGCGCGCTGGCCTTCGGCCTGCGCCGCCGCAGCCGTGGCCATGAGGCCCGCACGCACCATCGCGCCGAGCCCAGGCACGCCACGCAGCCGCCTGCCGAGGCCCTGCTCCCGCCCGGCGCAGTCAGTGCGACGCCCGTGTCGCAAACGCATGTCGCTTTCGAGCCGGAACGTGCCGTCACCACCGCGCCGCCGCAGACGATCCGCGCCGAGCCCATAGCGGCCCCTGCCGCCGCGCGCGCCGCGCCTCTGGCCAGCCGCTGGCCCGAACTGGAAGAGATGGTCGCCGAGCGGCCCGATGCCGCCAATCCCTTCGTGACGCGCCGTAAGCGCATGCGTCGTGCCAAATATGTGCTGGAACATGGCGCGCCCATGCCGCTCGGCAGCCGCAGTGCGGAGGTCGTGACAGCTGGTCGCGTCGCCGCGCCTGCCGAGGTTCGGGCCGCGCGCAAGGTCCAGCCGGTGGTCTATGATTTCGGCAAGGGCGCGCCGCCACAGCGGCAGAGCTGGAAGCCCGTCTCCTCGACCTGAGTATCCGGCGGGTTTCCCACGCCCCGCCGACAGCGCGGTCGTCCGGTCACGTTCTCCCACAGCGTGACCGGGCGACCGATCGCCACAGTCACACGAAGCTATAAGGGTCCACGTCCACGCTGACACGCGTACTGGCTTTCCAGTCGATGCCGGAGAGCCAGCGCCGCACGATGGCCTGTAGCTCCGTGCCGCGCCGCGCGTGGATGAGCAGCCGGTGGCGGTGGCGCCCGCGCAGCACGGCGAGCGGCGCGGGCGCGGGCCCATAGACCTCCAAGCCTTCCTCTCGCGGCGCGGCCAGGCCGATGCGTCTCGCTGTCTCCTGCGCGAGATGGGCGTCCTCGTCGCTTATGATGATCGCGGCGAAGCGGCCGAACGGCGGGGCATTGGCGGCCTTGCGGCTCGCCGTCTCCGCCGTGAAGAAGGCTTCCCCGTCGCCGGCGAGCAGCGCGCGAATGACAGCCGCGTCCGCCGCGCGGGTCTGGATGAAGACCCGGCCCGGCTTCTCGCCCCGGCCTGCGCGGCCGGAAACCTGCACGATCTGCTGATAGGTGCGCTCGGCCGCGCGCAGGTCGCCGCCGTCGAGCCCCAGGTCCGCATCGACTACGCCCACCAGAGTCAGCTCGGGGAAATGATAGCCCTTGGTGACGAGCTGCGTACCCACGATGATGTCGATCGCGCCCCCTTCCATGTCGCGCACGAAGGCGGCGGCGCGCGCGGGCGACCAAAGTGTGTCGGACGTCACGATGGCCATCCGTGCCTGCGGGAAAAGCGTCTTCACTTCGTCCGCGATGCGCTCGACGCCGGGGCCGCAGGCGACCAGCGCGTCGGGCTGCTTGCATTCCGGGCATTCCTCCGGCGTCGGGATTTCATGGCCGCAATGATGACAGGCGAGGCGGTGCGTCAGCCGGTGCTCCACCATCCAGGCGGTGCAATTGGGGCATTGGAAGCGGTGTCCGCAATGGCGGCAGAGCGTGAGCGGCGCATAGCCGCGCCGGTTGAGGAACAGCAGCGACTGCTCGCCCTTCTCCAGCGTGTCGCCGAGTGCCTTCACCAGCATCGGCGCGATCCAGCGGCCCCGGTCCGGCGGGTCCTGCGTCAGGTCGATGCCGACGATCTCGGGCAGCTCCGCGCCGCCATAGCGCCCCGGCAGCCTGATTTCCTCATAGCGGCCCAGCTCCACCTGATGGCGCGTCTCGATGGCGGGCGTCGCGGAGGCGAGGATGACCGGGCATTTCTCGAAGAGGCCGCGCATCACCGCCACGTCGCGGGCATGGTAGCGCACGCCCTCTTCCTGCTTGAAGCTGGTTTCGTGCGCTTCGTCGACGATGATGAGGCCGAGATTGGGGAAGGGCATGAACAGCGCCGAGCGCGCGCCCACCACCACTTGCGCCTGGCCCCGCGCGATCGCGCGCCAGGCCCGCCGCCGCTCGGACTGGCGCAGGCCCGAATGCCAGGCGACCGGCGCGCAGCCGAACCGCGCCTCGAAGCGCTTGAGGAACGCTTCGGTGAGCGCGATCTCGGGCAGCAGCACGAGCACTTGGCGGCCCTCGCGCAGCGCCGTCGCCAGCGCCTCGAAATAGACCTCCGTCTTGCCCGATCCGGTGACGCCGTCGAGCAGCACGGGCGCGAAGTCATGTGCCGCGACCCGTGCGCTCAGCCGGTCCGCCGCCGCCTGCTGCTCGCCGGTCAGCGCGACATGGCCGTGGTCCGGATCGGGCGCGGGAAAGCCGCCGTCGGTCGAGACTTCCACGGCCTCGAACACGCCCTGCTTGATGAGCCCGCGAATCACTGCGTCGGAGACGCCGCCCAGCTCGGCCAGCTCGCGCACCAGTCCCTGCCGGTCGCCGATCTTCTCGATGGCCGTGGCGCGTTGCTCGGTCATGCGCGACGGCAGGAGGCCGGTGGGTCGATATTCCACCACCGTCTTCTCGCCCTCCAGCGCTGCCATGGAGGCAAGTGCCATACGCAGCACGGCGGCCGGATGCGCCATGTAATAATCGGCGGTCCACTCGATCAGCCGGCGAATCGGGGCGGGGAGGGGCGGCGCGTCGATGAGGCCCAGCAGCGGGCGCAGGCGATTGTCGCCCACCGGCTCGGCTTCCGGGAAGCGATCCTCCTCCCACACCACGCCCAGGATCGGCCGCGGTCCCAGCGGCGCGACCACGATCTGCCCCGGCACGACCGTCATGCCGTGCGGCACGCGATAGTCGAGGGGGCCGAGCGCGGTGTTGAGGATGAGCACGCGGGCGCGGGACATGGGAGAGCCTTAGCGAGCGAAGGCGCGGGACGGAACAGCCTGCCTTCAGTCCCGTGCCGGATCGAACCTCAGCCAGTGCGTCGCGGCCGGCATGTCGGTCCGCGCAAAGCCATGCGCCTCGTAGAAGCGCGCGGCGACGGGATTGCCGGTGCGCAGGCGCAGCGCCGCGAAATGGGGCCGCGCCGCCGCCACGATATGGCGCAGCAAGGCCGCGCCGAGCCCGTTCCTCCGATGCTCAGGATGCACATAGAGATGGCGCACCCGTCCGAAATCCGCGCCGCCTTCATAATTGTCGGCATTGAGCCCGCCCACGGCGCACAAAGCCCCTCCGGGCTCCTCCCTGCGCAGGAGCACATCGGTCTCTGTCGAAAAGAGCCCCCAATAGCCCTCGCCCGCCGCATCGAAGCGATTCGCCCCCGCCGCCCATTCGGCGTACAGCCGGTCCAGCATGGCATGGCCTTCCGCCCGCGCCAGCAGCCGCAGCGTGTCGAGGCCGAGCGTGTCCGGCGCGATCGGGCGGATCAGATGGTCGCCGGGGCCGCTCCTATTTCGTGAAGCCGCGCGGGGCGGCGTCGACCACCGAGACGCCGCTGGTGCCCACTTCCTGAATTTCCAGCGCGCGTTCCGCCAGCCCGTCGCGGCCGAAGCGGAAAGCCCCGTCGATGCCCGCGAAGCCACCTGTGTCGGTGAGCCGCGCCACGGGGAAGTCGCTGCCCGGCTTCCAGTCGTCGGCGATGCGGACCGCGAGCAGCACCGAATCATAGCCCAACGAGGCCAGGCGATAGGGCGTCGCGCCGTAGCTGGCGCGATATTTGTTTGCGAGCGTGCGGTAGAGCCCATCGGAGACGCTGGCGAACCAGGCGCCGCGCATCGCCGTGCTTGTCGCGAGCATATTGTCCGTGTTCCACAGTTCCGTGCCGAGAATGCGGGCCGCCGCCCCGCTCTCGCTGCTGCGCACCTGTGGCGCGATCTGCACCGCGATGCGGCCGATATCGGCGATGAGCAGCGCATCGTAGCTGGAGCGCGTCGAGAGGCGCTTGACCGCATCGGTGACCGACGCGGTGGAGCGGTCGAACGTCTCCATGCCCACGGTCGTCCCGCCCGCCTTCTTGACCGATGCGAGGAATGCCGTGCCGGCGCGCTCCCCATAGACGCCCTTGGGCACCAGGGCGGCGAAATTGCGCGCGCCCTTGCCACTCGCATAAGCGATGACGCGATCGATCGACTGGGCCGGTGCATAGCCCAGCAGATAGACGCCGTTGCCCGCTACGCTCACATCGTTGGAATAGCCCACGATCGGCACTTTGGCGGCGCGGGCGATGGGCGCCACAGCCTTCACCTCGTCGGCCGTGAGCGGTCCGAGGATCAGCTTGTTGCCCTCCGCCAGCGCGCGGCGCGCAGCACCGGCGGGGTCCGCGCCGGTGTCGTAAGTCGTGACGCGCAGCCGCTGTGTCTTGGTGTCGAGCAGCGCCATGGTCGTCGCATTGGCGATGGACTGGCCGACCTGCGCATTCGCGCCAGTGAGCGGCACCAGCAGCGCGACGCGGTGGCGCGCCGTGTCCGTTGGCAGGGCCGGGCCGACATCGGGTGTCGTGGCCACGGGTGGGGGCGGCGGCGCGGGCGGCTGGGTCCTGGGCACCATCGTCTGGCATCCCGCGAGTGCCACCGCGCCGATCAGGGCCAGAAACTGGCGCACGCGGCGCACCGGCATCTCGAACCTCACTTGCCCCGCAAGGCTCAACTCTGCCATGGCACACCTCATGTCTTCACTCGCGCCAGGCCTTTATATCGTTGCAGGTCCGATCGGCAACTTGTCCGATCTCTCGCCCCGCGCGGCGGAGGTGCTGCGCTGCGCGGACGTGGTGGCCGTCGAGGATACGCGCGTTTCCGCGAAATTGCTGCGCCATGCCGGTTCGGACCGGCAGATGGTGCCCTATCATGACCATAGCGACGAGCCGGTGCGGATGCGGCTGGTCGAGCGGATGGCGAGCCAGGCCGTGGCGCTGCTCAGCGACGCGGGCACGCCGCTCGTCTCCGATCCGGGCTACAAGCTGGTCCGCGATGCGCGTGCCGCCGGGCGCATGGTGACGACCATTCCCGGCCCCTGCGCCGCCATTGCCGCCGTCACCTTGTCCGGCCTGCCGAGCGACCGCTTCCTGTTCATGGGCTTTCTCCCTGCCAAGGCCAAGGCGCGCGCCGATGCGCTTGCCGAGGTGGCGACGCTGCGCGCGAGCCTCATCTTCTACGAGAGCGGGCCGCGCTGTGCCGATTCGCTCGATGCCATGGCGCAGAGCCTCGGCAACCGGCCCGCCGCGCTCTGCCGCGAGATCAGCAAGCTGCACGAGCAGACGCTGACCGGCAGCCTCGGCGAAATCGCCGCCGCCTGCCGTACGAAGGAGCCCAAAGGCGAGATTGTCATCGTCGTCGGTCCACCGGGCGAGAAGCCGGCGCCATCGGAGGCGGACGTGGACGCCGCCCTTGCCGAAGCGCTCGCGCGGATCACTGTCTCACAGGCCGCCGGCGAGGTGGCGCGCGCCTTCGGCCTCGATCGCAAGGCGCTCTATGCGCGCGCCATGGACCTGAAGGGCAAGGCATGAAGCGTCCCGCCATGTCCGCTCGCCTCGCTGCCGAACGGCGCGGGCGGCAGGGCGAGCGCCTGGCGGGCTGGTGGCTGCGGCTCAAGGGCTGGTCCATCCTCGCCCGGCGCGTGCGCACGCCGCTGGGCGAGGTCGATCTCATTGCCCGGCGCGGCGCCATGGTCGCCTTCATCGAAGTGAAGGCACGCCGCACCGGCCAGGCACTGGACGAAGCCATAGACGAGCGCCGCCTCGCGCGGGTCGCGGCAGCGGCGGAAAGCCTCGCTCATGCCTATCTGAAACCGGGCGACGACATGCGTATCGACGTCATCCTCCTTGCGCCGGGCCAGCGGCCGCGCCATCTGGAGAATGTCTGGCACGGGGGATGACCGGCTTCGCGGCCCAGTTCCCGTTCGCCCTGAACTGTGAAAGTATATGCTCATGCCGCTCAAGGTCGCGCTGCAGATGGACCCGATGGAATCGCTCAATATCGCGGGCGATTCGACCTTCCACATCATGCTGGCCGGGCAGGCGCGCGGGCATGTCCTCTATCATTATCGCACCAACGACCTCACCTGGCGCGATGGGCGCCTGAAGGCGCAGGCGCGCGAGGTGCGCATGCTCCAGCGCGTGGCGGGCGATCATTTCCGCTATGGCGAAGCCGTGACGCTCGATCTCGGCCGCGATGCCGACGTGGTCTGGATGAGGCAGGACCCGCCCTTCGATCTCAACTACATCACCGCCACCCACCTCCTTGAGCGCATCGAGGCCGAGACGCTGGTGGTCAATCATCCCGGCGCCGTGCGCAATGCGCCCGAGAAGTTGTTCGTGCTCGATTATGCGCGCTTCATGCCGCCCACCATGATTACCCGCAGCCTCGCCGAGACGCGCGACTTCCTGGCCGAACATGGCGAGATCGTCGTGAAGCCGATCTACGGCAATGCCGGCTCGGCGGTGTTCCACATCGGGCCGGACGGGCGCAATCTCGCGGCGCTGGTCGAGCTGTTCGGCGAGATGTGGGTCGAGAGCTTCATGGTGCAGGCCTTCCTGCGGGACGTGGCGCAGGGCGACAAGCGCATCGTGCTGGTGGATGGCGAAGTGGCCGGCGCGATCAACCGCATTCCCGGCAAGGGCGAGATTCGCTCGAACCTTGCCGCCGGCGGCTCGGCCGCGCCCACCGATCTGACGCCCGAAGAGCAGGAGATTTGTGCCGCCCTCGGTCCGGAACTGCGCAGGCGCGGCCTCCTCTTCGTCGGCATCGACGTGATCGGCGGCAAGTGGCTCACCGAGATCAACGTAACCTCGCCCACCGGCATCGTCGCCATCGACGCCTTCAATGGCACCGACACCGGCGGCCTCATCTGGGATGCGGTCGAGCGCCGGCTGGCCGAGCGCGGGGCCTGACGGGGTCGAGGGAGCCGGGCCTTCACGTCCGCATGAAGCGCGGCACGTCCGCGGCCGCGCGTCGATGGAGAGGCCTTGCCGGCTATACCGCCGCCAGCAGCCGCTCGGCCGCGCCTAGATCCACCGAGACGAGTCGGCTGATCCCTTGCTCGGCCATGGTGACGCCGAACAGGCGGTGCATGCGGCTCATGGTGACGGCATTGTGCGTGACGATGAGATAGCGGGTCTGGGTGTCCTGGGTCATGCGGTCGAGCAAGTCGCAGAAGCGCTCGATATTGGCATCGTCCAGCGGGGCGTCGACCTCGTCCAGCACGCAGATCGGCGCGGGATTGGTGAGGAACAGGCCGAAGATGAGCGCGACGGCCGTCAGCGCCTGTTCGCCGCCGGAAAGCAGAGTCAGCGTCGTCAGCCTCTTGCCCGGCGGCTGGGCCAGGATCTCGAGGCCCGCTTCCAGCGGATCGTCGCTCTCGACCAGTTCCAGATGCGCGTTGCCGCCCTGAAAGAGTGTCGTGAAGAGCCGCTGAAAATGGCCGTTCACGGCCTCGAATGCCGCCAGCAGCCGCTGCCGCCCCTCACGGTTCAGATGGCCGATCGAACCGCGCAACTGGTGGATGGCAGTGGCCAGTTCCTCGCTCTCGGCGCGGCTCTTCGTTTGTGTTTCCTCCAACTCGGCCAGTTCTGTCGCGGCCACGAGATTGACGGGGCCGAGCCGGTCGCGCTCCAAGACCAGACGGTCATGCATGGCCTGCTCGCTCTGGGCGTCGCGTACATCGGCTTCGGAAAAGCCCAGCCTGGTGCAGAGCACCGGCGGCGGGCATTCGAAGCGCTCGCCACAGGCCTGGCCGATCTCGCGGCGGCGCGCGATGGCATGCTCGGCGCGGGCGGCGGTGCCGGCGCGTGCCTCACGGGCCGTGCCGAGCGTCTCGTTGGCCAGCGTCAGCACCGTCTCGGCTTCGGAAAGCGCGGTTTCGGCCCGCCGTTCCTCGATCCGCGCGGCATCGGCGGCGACATCGAGATCGCGATGGCCGGCGCTGAGCGCCTCAAGCTCCGCACCGAGTGCTTCCGGTCGGCCGTCCAGCTCGGCAAGGCCGGCGGCGAGCGTCTCGGTACGGCGCTTCATCTCGGCGATGCGGCGGGCGGCGTCGCCGGCGCGTGCACGCCAGCTCTCCGCCTCGGCGCGTACGGCGCGCAGCCGCTCTTCGTCGGCGGCAATGGCGCGGTCGGTCATGGCCTGCTCGGCCTGAAGGCGCGAGACGACGCTCCGGCTATCCTCACTCGCCTGCTTGCGCAGCGCCACTTCGGCGCCGGCGGCATCGCCTGCCGGAAGCGCTGCGCAGGCGGCTTCGGCGTCCGCATGCTCCTTGCGCGCGGCGGCAAGATCCGCCTCGATCTCGGCGGCGCGGCGGTCGAGATCGGCGCGGCGCTCGGTGATGCGCTCGATAAGCGCCGTCGCCTCGCCCAGTGCCCGCTCGGCGGCGCGCAGAGCGTTCTGCGCGGCGGAGGCGGCATCGCGCGCGGTCCGCTCTTCGGCACCGGCATCGCGCAGCGCCGCCTGATTCTCGGTGAGTGACGCTTCGGCCGCCAGAACCGCGTCGCGCAAAGCGGGGCGCTCCTTGGCAATGGCTTCCAGGCGATTGAGCCGGATGAGGCGCTCGGCCGTCGCGGCCCCGCCTTCCTCGACGACGAAGCCGTCCCAGCGGCGCATCCGCCCATCCCGTGTCACGAGCCGCTGGCCGACCGCGAGCGGCGCGCCCGCGTCCGTCTCCGCCACGGCGATCTGGACGAGGCGGCGGGCGAGGGCCTTGGGGGCCGTCACCTTGTCCGCCAGACTTTCGCAGCCCACGGGCAAGGGCGGGTCCTGCTCGCCAGGCAGCGCGCCGATCCAGCGGATGCGGCCGCGCTCACCGACGCCTGCTTCCAGATCGTCGCCCAGCGCCGCGGCAAGGGCGCGCTCATAGCCGGGCGTGACGGCGATCTGGTCGATCACGCGCTCGCCCGATCCGCGTAGCTGGGTGGCCTTGGCAAGCGCCTGCGCCTCGCTTTCCAGCGCGGCGAAAGTCGCCCTGGCGGCGGCGAGCTGGCGCTGCTGCTCGGCGACGGCGTCCGTCAGCGCCGCGCGGGCCAGTTCGGCGGCGGCGATGCGCTTGTCCGCCTCGTCACGTGCGCGCGTCGCATCCGTCTGCGCGCGTTCGGCCGCCGTCCGCCGTTCGGCGAGCGGAGCGGGATCGGGCAGATCCGCCAGCGTCACGGCGATGCGCCGTTGCTCCTCGGTGACGCGGGCCAGGCGCTGGCGCGCCGCAGCCAGCGCAGCGTCGGCCACGCGCCGTTCGGCCTGCTCGCTGGCGAGACGGGCCATGGCCTGCGCGAGCGCCACCTCCGCCTCGCTGACGGCGCGTTCGGCCTGTGCGATGCGGGCCTTGAAATCGGGACGGGATGCCTTGGCCTCGGCAATGCGGTGCGCGAGCGTCTCCTGCTCGCCCGACAGGCGCTCGATGGCATCGCTGGCATCGCGGGCCAGCGCATCCTCGCGGCCTTCGTCTCCGGCGATCTGGGCGATCTGCGCCTGAAGATCGGCCATGCGGCGCACGATTGCATTGCGTTCGGACGAGAGGCGTTCGAGCTTGTGGCGTGCCTCGCTCGCGGCCTCGCGCGCGGCGGCGGCGGCCGTGCGGCGCGTAGCGAGCGTCTCGATGGCGGCTTGAGCGAGCGCGGCGGCGCCGAGCTGCGCTTCCTGCGCCTTGCGCACATCCGCCTCGGCCGCTTCTGCTTGTGCGGCGGCCTGATCGGCAGCCAATGCGGCCTCGCGATAGCGGGCGAAGAGCGTCTTGCCCTCGGCGAGCAGGATCTTCTCGCTCAGCTCGGTATAGCGCTCGGCGGCGCGCGCCTGACGCCGCAGTGCGGCGGCGCGATTGTCCATCTCCGCGAGGATGTCGTCGAGCCGGGCGAGATTGGCCTCGCTCGCGCGCAGCTTCTGCTCGGCATCCTTGCGGCGGACATGCAGGCCGGCAATGCCCGCCGCTTCCTCCAGCATGGCGCGGCGCTCGGTGGGCTTGGCGGCGATGACGGCGGCGATCTTGCCCTGGCTGACCAGCGCGGGACTGTGGGGGCCGGTGGCGGCATCCGCGAAGATGAGGGCGATGTCCTTGGCGCGCACGTCGCGACCATTGGCGCGGTAGGCGCTGCCCGCGCCTCGCTCGATGCGGCGCACGACTTCCAGCTCGCCTTCGGGACCCAGATCGATGGAGGGGATGGTCTCGCCGGGCTGCTGGACGGCGAACAGGCTGACTTCCGCAAAGTCGCGCGCGGGCCGGCTGGCGGTGCCGGCGAAGATCACATCCTCCATGCCGCCGCCGCGCATCGACTTGGCGCGGGATTCGCCCATCACCCAGCGGATCGCTTCGAGCAGATTGGACTTGCCGCAGCCATTGGGGCCGACGATGCCGGTCAGGCCCGGCTCGATACGCAGGTCCGTCGGCTCGACGAAGCTCTTGAAGCCGGTCAGCTTGAGGCGGCGGATTTCCATGGCTCAGCCCCGGCGGCGCACGCGTGCGGCGCGCCCTTCAATCCGCTGTGCCGATGCCTCCCGCGCGCCCAATCAGGCCATCCGTTCAGGCGCCCGCATCGCGCAGCCGCGCCTGCAGCTTGGACCAGTTCGCCGTGTCGTCGAGCAACGTGCCGTTGAGCAGGAAGGAAGGCGTGCCGGGGAATTGCGGATATTTCTTGACGACATCGTCCGCAACCTTGGCAAGGCTCTCGGCCTTCTTGAGATCGGCGAGGCAGGTGCGCACCTTCTCCTCGGGCAGACCGCGCTGCTTGGCGAACTCGATGAGATTGACCAGCTCAGCGATGCGCACGAAGCGCTGCTCGGGCGGCGCGCCGGCGGCTGCGGCGCGATCGGCCTCGCTGTGGGACATGAACTGCTGGATGATCGCATCCTGATTTTCGAAGAGCTGCGCGCTCATCGCGAAGAAGGCATCGGGCCCCGCGCAATGCGCGACGAGCGAGATCGTGAGGTCGATCGGGTCGCGGATCATGTTGCGGAACTCGAAATTCACCTTGCCGCTGTTCACATAGTCGTTCTCGATCGCCTCATGCCCCTCGCGCGAAAAATCGCGGCAGTGCGGGCAGGTGTAGCTCGCATATTCCACGATCTTGATCGGCGCATCGGGATTGCCCATGCGCACGCCCTGCTCCGTCGCCTCGATCCGCTGCGACCAGGTGGTGCCGGCGGGCGCGGCGACAGCCTCGACCGGCCCGTCGACCTTGGGGGCGGAGCCCTCCTGCGCGTTGTTGCATGCGGCGAGCGCGGCCAGCGCGAAGGCGAGGGGGGCGTAGCGGATGGGGGTCATGGAAGAATCGGGCCTCTTTGCAAGGGGCGGGAAGAAAGCGGCGATGGGTCTAGCTCAGTTGCCGGAGGCGGGCAATGCCGGCAGCAGGGGCTTGAGCGCGGCCCAGCCATGGACGCCGGAGAGCAGCTTTCCGTTGACGAAGAAGCTCGGCGTGCCGGAAAAATCAGGGTGCTTCTCGATCACGTCGGCGCGCATCGCGAGCAGCGTGTTGATGGCGTCCTCGCTGGCGAGACATTTGTCGACCGCCGCCTTGCCCAGGCCATTGCGCGCGGCAAGATCGGCAAGGCCGACCTTGCCGGCGATGTCGATGAGCTGGGCCGTGCGGTCGGGCTGCGCGCCCTCCGGCGTGGCGGGCGCCTTGTAGCTGCCGGCCTTGGCGATCCAGGCATCGAAGCTGGAGAAGATCAGCTCATGCGTCGCCAGGAAGCGGCCCGCGCCGCCGCAGCGCGCGATGAGCGCGGCGGAAAGATCGAAGGGATCGCGCACGAAATTGCGATACTCGATACTGACGAGGCCGCGCCGGATCCAGTCGGCCTTGAGCGCGCCGGCCTCATGCGCGAACGCGGCGCAATGGGGGCAGCTGTAGCTCATATATTCGACGATCTTGGTCCTGGCATCGGGATTGCCGAGCAGGAAGCCGCCCTCGGGCGTCTGCACCACGGTCTTCGTCCAGTCGGCCGTCTGCGCGAACGCAAGGACAGGGAACGACAGGGTAAAAAGCGGAGTCGCGATGAGCGCCAGGGCGGCGCGGGCGGATCGGTGCGGACGGAAGGACATGGCTGGACGTCTCCTCGGACGAGGTGGAAGGCTGATTAGCGGATCCTGGGCGGGCCGGCGCCGTTGCCGATGCCGCGGGCGAGCGATTCGAGCACGGCGCGCAGCTCCGGGTCGGAGACTTCGCGCAGGCCCTCGCCCAGCTCCTGCGGCACGGGGCGGAGCATGGCGGGAGGCGGGCGGTCGATGGGCTCGCTGGCCTTCACCTCGCCCTGGCGCAGCGTGACGCGGGCAACGGCATCGTAGCCGAAGAAGCGGTTCACGCGCTCGATGATCTCGGGAATGATATGTTGTATCATAGGGCCGTGGCCGCTTGCGACGATGAGCTGGAGCGTGCCGCCCGAGCGCCGGCCCTGCGGAAAGCGGATAAGCTCGGGCGCGGTCAGCGCGGCGTGGCGCTGGCCCACAATCTCTGCCCAGCGCGTCACCACGCTCGACTGGATGAAGCCGAACTTGCGGAAGGCGGCGCGGCCGATATCCGGCATGAGGTCCGATATGGCGCGGGGCGCGCCGATACGCGGCCGCTCCTGCGGCGCCTCGGGCGCACGGCGGGCTTTCCCCCTGGGACTCTTTTTCTCCGGGCTTTCGGTCATCGTCGCGTTCATGCCATAGCGCCCCTGTGACAGTCGATGGATTAATCCAGCCCGAACGCAATCTCGCCGGCGGGGCCGTGGCGGCGCTGCTGCTCGACCATTATCGGGCACACGCCCGCACGCTGCCGTGGCGCAGCCCGCCGGGCGCGCCCGCGCCGGACCCCTATCGCGTATGGCTCTCCGAGATCATGCTGCAACAGACCATGGTGGCGGCGGTCATTCCCTATTTCCAGGCGTTCACGGCGCGCTGGCCGAGCGTCGAGGCGCTGGCGGCGGCGGACGAGGCCGAGCTGATGGCGGCCTGGGCGGGCCTTGGCTATTATGCGCGGGCACGCAATCTCATGGCCTGCGCGCGGACCGTGGCGCGCGACCATGACGGGCGCTTCCCCGCGAGCGAGGCGGGCCTGCGCGCGCTGCCCGGCATCGGCGCCTATACCGCCGCCGCCATCGCGGCCATTGCCTTCGGGCAGCGCGCGGTGGTGGTGGATGGTAATGTCGAACGGGTGGTGAGCCGCCTGTTCGCGGTGGAGGAGACACTGCCCGGCGCCAGGGCAAAGCTGCGCGATCTCACCGACCGCATCACGCCGGACGCCGACGCGGGCGACTTCGCGCAGGCGATGATGGACCTGGGCGCCACCATCTGCACGCCGCGCAATCCGGCCTGCGGCATCTGCCCGCTGATGGCGCCCTGCGCGGCGCGACGGCGCGGCGACCCGGCGCGCTTCCCGATAAAGACGG
>CBIMKI010000060.1:0-13348 GCA_966244395.1 uncultured Sphingobium sp.
GGGCGCCCGGACCTGCCGGGCGCCCTTCCAGAACCCGTTGAACCGGGCGTGTCTTAGAAGCGGACGCGCAGACCCACCGAGAAGGTGTTGGTCTTGACGTCGTCGAGGATCAGGCCTTCGTTCGCGCTGTCCTCGATGGTGACGCCCTTGCTCTGGCGATAGCGATAGTCGCCCGTCAGGCTGATGTTGGACACCAGCGGAACGGCCACGCCCGCGCCGAGCTGCCAGGCGAAGCGGGCCTCGCCCTCGCCGTCCAGCTCATAGCCGGTGACGCCCAGGCCGCCGCCGACATAGGGCGTGACGCCGCCGACCGGGAAGTCGACCCACAGATTGGCGAGAGCGCTGAGCTGGCGGGCACGGCTGCCGTTGAAGGTGAAGCTGTTGCCCGAGCCGCCGCAGCTGTCGGTCTCGAGATAGTCGCAGATGACGGCGCGGTCATCGGCGTCGAGCGTCACGGCCGAGCCATTGACGCCGTTCACGCGAACCGAGGTCGCCTTGTTGCGGTGATAGGAGACCTCGACGTCCGTGCGGATCATGCCGAAATCGTAGCCGATGGCGCCGCCGAAGGCGAAGGCATTGTCGAGATCATAGCTGAAGTCGATCGTGTCGCGCGCGCCGGTGCCGCCGAACGTGCCGGTCGGCGCATAGAAGGTCACGTCGAGATCGTTGACCGAGGCGAGGCCGCCATTCAGCGACATATAGAAGCCGGTGTCGTCTTCCTGCGCGAAGGCCGGCGTGGCGGCGAGGAGTGTAGCGAGGACACATGGGGCAGCGAAAAGGAGCTTCATTGGATTCCTTACGTCATTGAGTTGGATTTCTTTTTTGACGGAGGGGCTCCTAGCGGATACCGCGCGGCATCCTTCACCCGTTCGGGTGAGGCGCACGTGGGGCGGACTATGTGTGACATTTTGGTCGACGCCATCTACGAAGCCGGCGTGATGCCGGAGCGCTGGCCGGCGCTGCTGGAACGGCTCGCCTCGTCATTCCGGTCCGTGGGCTGCGTCCTGATGGCCTCGGTGGACACAGGGCGGCGGTGGCTGACGTCGCCGGGCGCCGAACCGATCATGAAAGACTTCATCGCGCAGGGCTGGATGCAGGACAACAGTCGCACCGGCCGGCTCCTCGCCGCGCCGCCTCATGCGGGCTTCCGCACCGATCTCGATTATCATACGGCGCAGGAAATCGCCTCGCTGCCGATATACACGCAGTTCCTGACGCCGCGCGGCATCGACGCGGGCGCCGCGACGCTCATTCCCGGCGCGAACGGAGACGGCATCATCCTCACCTTCGAGGGTTTCGGCGATCACGACCGCGCTCGTGCGGCGCTGCCGGCGCTGGACGCGCTGCGGCCGCATCTCGCCCGCGCGGCGACGCTGTCCGCGCGTTTGCAGCTCGACCGTGCGCAGGCCGCCGTCGCCACGCTCGAAGCGCTCGGCACGCCGGCCGCCATGCTCGACGACATCGGGCGGCCCCGCGCCATGAACGCGCCCTTCAGCCAACTGCTCGGCAAGCTCATGACCGACGCGCCCGGCGGCCTGCGCCTGCTCGACCGGACGGCGGACGCCCTTTTCCGCGTCGCCATCGCGACCCGCGCCGAAAAGGGCGCCTCGGTCCCGCTGCGCCGCGACAACAGCGATCCGGCCGCCCTGCATCTCATTCCCGTGCGCGGCGACGCGCGCGATATCTTCAGCGGCATCGCCATGCTGGCGGTGGTCGCCCAGGCCCGGACCCAGCGCGCGCCGGGCATCGACCTGCTTCAGCTGATGTTCGACCTGACGCCGGCGGAAGCGGACACGGCGCGGCAGGTGGCCATGGGGGCCACCACGCGGGACATCGCGGCGCGGCAGGGCAAGAGCATGGAGACCGTCCGCTCGCATGTGAAGGCGGCGCTGCTCAAGACCGGCTCGCAGCGGCAGGCGGAGCTGGCCGTGCTGCTCAACGGGCTGGCCTAGAGCATTTTCAAGTCAGATGGCTTCATCTGGCGACTCGGAAAATGCGGAAAACAAAAGAAAATAGAGCATGTCTCGATTCAATCTGATCGGGACATGCTCTAGCGAGACGGGTATCTGGCGAGCGCCCCCTGCCCGCTTCGCTCAAGCGCCTATCCCAGCCGCTGCGCGTGCCAGCGGACATGCTCGGCCATGAAGGTCGAGATGAAATAATAGCTGTGGTCATAGCCCGGCTGCATGCGGATGGTCGCCTTCTGGCCGGCGGCCGCGCAGGCTTCCTCCAGCAGGTGCGTGCGAAGCTGCACTTCAAGGAACTGGTCGGCATCGCCCTGGTCGACGAGCAGATCCGGCACGCGCGCGCCCGCGGCGATCAGCGCGCAGGCGTCATGCTCGGCCCAGGCGGCGGGATCGTTGCCGAGATAGCCGCCCAGCGCCTTCTCGCCCCAGGGTACGCGGCTCGGCGCGACGATGGGCGCGAAGGCAGAGACCGACTTGAACCGCCCCGGATTGCGCAGCGCCACGGTGAGCGCGCCATGGCCGCCCATGCTGTGGCCTGTGATGCCCTGCCGGCTCATGTCTGCCGGGAAATTCGCGGCCACGATCTGCGGCAGTTCCGTCTCGATATAGCTGCGCATGCGATAATGGGTGGCGAAGGGGTCCTGCGTCGCGTCGACGTAGAAGCCTGCGCCCAGGCCGAAATCATAGGCGCCGTCGGCATCGTCGGGCACTTGCGCGCCGTCCGTGTCCGGGCCGCGCGGGCTGGTGTCGGGCGCGACGAAGATGATGCGCTGCTCGGCGCAAGCGGCGCGATACTCGCCCTTCTCCATGACGTTCGCGTGCGTGCAGGTGAGGCCCGAGAGATACCAGAGCACCGGCAGCGTCTCGCCCGGCGCATGTTCGGGCACATAGACGGCGAAGCTCATCGCCGTGCCGGTTTCCTTCGAGACATGGCGATAGACGCCCTGCACGCCGCCAAAGGCCTTGTTGGTGGAAAGCGTCTCGAGGCTCATGGCCGTCTCCTCATTTCAATGCATTCGCGCGAGGGCTTCGCGCGGCCGTTCAATTGACCCGGTAGAGGGCGCAGAGCTTGTTGCCGTCCGGGTCGCGCAGATAAGCGAGGTAGAGCTTGCGCCCTTCCGTCGCCTCGCGAATGCCCGGCGGGTCCTCGCAGGTCGCGCCGCCATTGGCCACGCCGGCCGCATGCCAGGCGTCTATTTCTTCCGCGCTGTCCATGGCGAGGCCGAGCGTGCTGCCATTGCCGTGGCCGGCAGGCTCGCCGTTCACCGGGCGCGTGACGATCAGCCGCCCGCCCTTGTGCGCATAGACGAGGCGACCCTTGGCGTCGATCACACCCTCCGAGCCGCCTACCGCCGTGAAGATCGCGTCATAAAAGCGCTTCGAACGCGCAATGTCGTTCGATCCCAGGGCCTGATGGCTGAACATGGCGCTTCCTTCCGCGTTGCTGGCGCATGGTCCGCCGAGGCAGGCCATGCGCCATCCATTCCGTATCTTCCGCCTGTCCCGAGGCGCCGGATCGTTCCATCCGACGCGCCGGATCAGCGCCCTATGCGATCACTCGCCCTCGGGGAGCTGGCAGAAGGTGCAGATCTTGTTGCCGGTGGGATCGCGCAGATAGGCGCCATAGGCATTGCCCGGGGCCTGCGGACGCTTGCCGGGCTCGCCTTCGCAGGTGCCGCCATTGGCGAGGCCGGCCGCATGCCAGGCATCGACGGCGGCCTTGTCCGGCGCCCCAAAGCCGATGGTGCCGCCATTGGCGTGCGTGGCGTCATTGCCGTCGGCGGGGGGGCCGAAGCCGAAGGTGCCGCCATTGTGGCTGTAGAAGACGCGGCCGGGGCCGAAGGCATGGCCGGGACCAGCGCCCAGCGCGCCCAGCGTCGCATCATAAAAAGCCTTGGACTGATCGACGTCCTTCGCACCGACCATGACATGGGTAAACATCGCTTTTCTCTCCTTCTTTGAGGTCGAGGTGGAATTGCCGCGCGGCCCGGAAATTATCGTGAGGTCGGCCCTGCCCTGTGCGCAGGGACCACCCCGGACCGCGCGGTCAGGCGTATCAGTAGACGACGACCGAGCGGATGCTCTCGCCCTTGTGCATGAGGTCGAAGCCCTTGTTGATCTCCTCCAGGCTGAGCACATGCGTGATCATCGGATCGATCTCGATCTTGCCGTTCATGTACCAGTCGACGATCTTGGGGACGTCGGTGCGGCCCTTGGCGCCGCCGAAGGCCGTGCCGCGCCAGTTGCGGCCCGTGACGAGTTGGAACGGGCGCGTGCTGATCTCCTTGCCCGCCTCGGCCACGCCGATGATGATGCTGGTGCCCCAGCCGCGATGGCAGGCCTCGAGCGCGGTGCGCATCACTTCGGTGTTGCCGGTGCAGTCGAACGTATAGTCCGCGCCGCCATCGGTAAGCGCCAGCACCTCGGCGATCACGTCCTCGCGCGACTTGCCCTTGCCGTTGATGAAGTCGGTCATGCCGAAGCGGCGGCCCCATTCCTCGCGCGCCGCATTGATGTCGACGCCGATGATGCGGTTCGCCCCGGCGAGCTTGGCGCCCTGGATCACGTTGAGGCCGATGCCGCCCAGGCCGAAGATGACGACATTGTCGCCGACCTGCACCTTGGCGGTGTTGACGACCGCGCCCACGCCCGTGGTCACGCCGCAGCCGATATAGCAGCTCGTCTTGAAGGGCGCGTCTTCGCGGATCTTGGCGACCGCGATCTCGGGCAGAACGGTGAAGTTCGAGAAGGTCGAGCAGCCCATATAATGGTGGATCGGCTGGCCCTTGTAGGAAAAGCGCGTCGTGCCGTCCGGCATCAGGCCCTTGCCCTGCGTGGCGCGGATGGCGGTGCACAGGTTCGTCTTGCCCGAGAGACAGCTTTTGCACTGGCGGCATTCGGGCGTGTAGAGCGGAATCACATGGTCGCCGGGCTTCACACTGGTGACGCCGGGGCCGACTTCGCGCACCACGCCCGCGCCCTCATGGCCGAGCACGGAGGGGAAGATGCCTTCGCTGTCGAGGCCGTCCAGCGTGTAGGCGTCCGTGTGGCAGATGCCCGTCGCCATGATCTCGACCAGAACCTCGCCCGCCTTGGGCCCTTCCAGATCCAGCTCCACGATCTCCAGCGGCTTCTTCGCCTCGAAGGCGACGGCTGCGCGTGTCTTCATGATATCGCTCTCTCCCCTGCGGCGCCGCCCCGGCCGCGCCTGCAATCGCTCATCCAAATGGCAGCGGACATGAGGGCCGCCGCCCGCGGTTGCTTGTTGGTGCCTGAGATCGATTCTGGCAAGCGCCCGACTCGCCCTTTTCGCGCCCCGACCCGCACGGGCGACGGCGCGGGACCCGAACAGGTCGGACCCGCCCCGGCGGCGAAGCCCGGAGCGGGTCCTTTCAGGCGGCCGTTGCTCGGGTCGGCCGCCTGATCTTTTCACAGCGGGGCGCCCCGCTGCCCCCCATCGATGAGGACGCGCTTATAGCTTGAGCTTGGCACCGATGGTGAAGCGGCGGCCCAGCACATCGTGCAGCGAGATGTTCGCCTGCGAGCTGTAGCCCGTGAAGGCGGCGAAGGTCGGCTGGATCGGCGGGTCCTTGTCGAACAGATTGGTGATTGACAGGAAAGTCTCCACGTCCGCGCCGGCCACGCGGGCGCGATAGGCCAGGCGCAGATCGACGTAGAGGACCGAGGGCACCTTGTTGTCGGCGATGTTCACGCCCTCGGCGGCGTCCACATTGCCGATGCGATAGGTGCGCAGGCCGCCGCCGATGTAGCGGGCATTGACGAAGGTCGTGAAGTCGCCATTGCGGTAGCTGACATTGCCGGTGAGCTTGAAGGTCGGGAACATGCCCGGCGCACCGGTATCGGGCGCGATGCCCGTCAGCCCGTCGAAGCGGGTGACTGCGCCCGTCGCGCCCGTATCCGAGCGGTTGAGCAGCCAGGAGAACAGCAGGCGGGTCGAGAGGCCCTCGTCGCCGCCGCCCAGCAGGTTGAGGTCCGTGCGATAGGCGACTTCCGCGTCGATGCCTTCGACTTCGGACTCGGCGACGTTCACGAACTGGTCGCCGATCAGCGAGGGGACGTCGTTGACGAGCGTCACCAGGCTGCAGAACTGCGGATCGCTGTCGATGAGGCAGCGCCGCAGCACTTCATTGGTGCCGACACGGCCAATCGCGTCCTTGATCCGCACGCGATACCAGTCGACCGACGCGGAGAGGCCGGGGATGAATTCCGGCTGGAGCACGATGCCGCCCGTGAGCGTGGTGGCCTTCTCCGGCTTGATCGCGGGATTGCCGCCCGAGAAGATGGTGACCGTGATCGATTCCTGCGCGGGCGTGCGTGGATCGTCCACGGTCGCGGCACCGCCGGTCTTGTCGAAACGCTCGGAGAGGTTGCCCGCGCGCACGTCGCGCGAATAGGTGCCGCGCAAGCGGATCGAGTTGGACAGCGCGAGATCGAGGCCGAACTTGTAGGCCCAGATGTCGCCCGCGCCGGAGTAATTGGCCCAGCGCGCCGCCGCGCTCAGTGTCGCCAGCTTCATCCAGGACTGGTCGGAGAGCAGGGGAACCAGTGTTTCGGCGAAAGCCTCCTTCACCGTGGTGCTGCCCTGAATGTTCGACACCTTGGAATATTGCACGCCCACGGTGTTGCCGCAGTCCGGACCGCTCACGCCGCGCAGGCCGATCGAGGCATCGTTGCAGCGCACGGGCGTGAAGCCGCCCGCCGCCGGACTGTCATGGTTCGAAGCCCGGTTCGTGACGTCCCGCACGATCTGGTAGATCGACTCCTTGCGATAGGAGGCGCCGACCGCGAGCGAGACGGTGCCCGCCCAGTTGTCGAACACATTGCCCGAGAAGGACAGCTCGGCCAGATGCTGCTTGAAGGTGGTGATGTTGCGCTTCGCTTCGGTGGCCGAATAGCTGTCCGTCTCTCCGGTGAAGCCCAGATTGGCGAAATAGAGCGGCGTGGTGATCTGCTCGCCCACATCGTTGCCGAGCACATAGTCCACCGCCTGCGGCGAGGCATTGCCCCGGCCGAACAGGTTGAGCGGCTGGCAGCCCGGGAAGGCCGCGGCGCCCCCGGCGAACATGGAGACGCGGCAGACGATATTGCCGTTCGGCACGCCGTTCAGAAACTGGCCTTCATCCACTGCGTCGACCGCCGCGAAGAGACGATCCACACGCAGGCCATATTGATCCCAGACGCGCTTGCTGTGGCCATATTGATAATAGCCCTGGATGTTCCAGCCGTCGAACAGGCCGCCGCTGCGGATCGTCGCGTCGAAGCCGGCCGTGCCGATATTCTGCGTCGTCCAGTCCTCGAAATAGGCGGTGCCGATGTCCTCGATGCTGCCGCTGCGCCGGAGCGTGAAGGAGGCGATGTTGCCATTATCGATCATCGTCTGGCGCAGGCCATCGGGCAGATAGGCATTGTCCTGGAAGATGGTGACCGCGGTCGGCTGGCCGAGCAGGCCGCCGCGCGGCGTATTCCACTGGAACTGGTGGTTGGTGCCGCGAATATACTGGCCGAAGACCTTGACGCCGTCGAACAGCTCATAATCCGCATAAGCGAAGATGGCCGAGCGGTCCGTGTCCGGCCAGAGCGTGAAGACCTCATTGGGGTCGCCGCCCAGATCGTCGCCATCCCCGCCTACCGTGCGCGCGCCCGGCGCGCCGATGGCCCCTGTCGAGATCGCACCGGGCACGAAAGGCGAATAATTGCCGTTGCGGTCGAACTTGAGGCCGTTGATCGCCGCGTTGGGCGAGGCGACGATGCCGTCGAACGAAGCGTTCATCGAGTGAACGTTGGGGAAATATTGCCAGATGTTGCCCACCTGGACCGCGCCCCAGCTCTTGTACCAATTGCGGCCCACATAATTGTGGATGCCTTCCTGCTCGGCACGCTCGGCCGAGACGAGGAAGTGGCCGCGATCGCCGATCTTGGTGCCGAAGGCGATGGAGCCTTCATAATTGCCGCCGTCGCCGCGCGATGTCATGCCACCCTGCAAGTCAATCTGGAGCCCTTCGAAGCGCGTATCGAGAATGAAGTTGACCACGCCCGCGACGGCGTCCGTGCCATAGGCCGCCGAGGCGCCGCCGGTCACTGTCTCGATGCCCTTAATCATCGCCTCGGGAAAGACATTGATATCCACGCCGCCGAACGCGCTGGAAGAGGCCATGCGGCGGCCGTTGAGCAGCGTCAGCGTGCGGTTTGCGCCTAGGCCGCGCATGTTGAGGTTGCCCGTGCCCGCGCGCGTGAAGAAGGCCGAGTTGTTCGGCGTCTGGTTGCCGTAGAATTGCGGGAGCTGGCTGACGCTGTTGATGAGCGTCGTCGGGTCCATCGCCTCGAGCTGCTCGGACTGCACGGCGGTCACCGGCATCGGCGTGTCCATGCCGGTGCGCGCGATGCGCGAGCCTGTGACGATGATGGCCTGGGCCTCGCTCTCGCTGAGACCGTCAGCGGCGCCCTGCGCGAGCGCAGGCGCGCCGGCCAGCACTGCCACCATACTGGCCGAGGTGAAGATAGTGCGGCGAATCTTGGCGCGTCCGTCCACGACGAATGACATAGGAACCTCCCCCATTTGTGATTTGCTGTTCACATTTCATGTGCAGCTATCAGGGGGTCCGGCCGCTCAGTAGGGCCGGTTTCACAAAACTGGATAAGACCAGTGTCGCGCGGCGTCCGCTTTCAGCCGCCTGTTGCAGCGCCGGCACAGTGGCGCAGATGATCGCGCACGAGAACCGCCAGCCGTTCCACGGCCGGGCCGATCTCGTCCTCATGCGTGGAACCGAAGCCGAAGAGCAGACCGGAGCGGCGGGGCCGGTCCACATAGCAGGTGGAGAGCGCCTCCAGCTTCACGCCGATGGCGTGCGCCGCGATGACGATGGCCATGTCGTCCGTCCCTTCCGGCAGCGTGGTGGCGACGCGCAGTCCCGCTTCCGGCGCGTTCTTAAGCTCCAGCAGCCCCTTCATGTGGCGGTCGATCGCCGCCAGCAGCGCATTGCGGCGCTGGGCATGGACAGTGCGCAGCTGGCGCAGATGCGTGGCGAGCGTCCCCGTGGCGCTGAGGCGCGCCATGGCGAGCTGCGTGGAGACCGGCGCCTGCGGCACGGCAAGGCCATGGGCGCGCTGCAGCAGCTCGGGCGGCAGCAGCAGATAGCCCATGCGCAGGCCGGGCGCGAACGGCTTGCTGAGGCTGCCGATCATCACCACGCGATTCTCGCGCGAGAGCGAGTAGCAGGTCGGCAGCGGCCGCGAGGTGAAGCGGAAGTCGCCGTCGAACTCATTCTCGATGATCCAGCCGCCGGTGCGGTCCGCCCATTCGACCAGCCACTTGCGCCGCTCCAGCGAGAGGCAGGCGCCCGAGGGCACGGCATGGGAGGGCGAGACGAAGGCCACGCGCGCATCCGGCGCGCGGGCCAGCGCGGCCTCGAAATCCATGCCCTCCTCGTCGATGGGCGCGCCGACCGGCTCGAAGCCATATTTGGGCATGCGCATGCGCACGAAGGGATAGACAGGGTCCTCCAGCATCGCCTTGCAGCCCGGCGCGCGCAGCAGCTCCATCGCCAGGTCGAAGATCTGCACCGTTCCGCCGATCACCACGATCTGGTCCGGGTCGCAGCGTATGCCTTTCATGGCGCCCAGATAGTCGACGATCGCCTCGCGCAGCGGGCGCTCGCCAAAGGGGTCGCCATGGGCGATCTCGCAAATGGGATGGTCGCGCAGCACGGCCGCGATGTGCCGGTTCCACTCGGTCCACGGGAATAGGTCGCTCGCCGGCATGCCGGGCGCGAGCGGGAGCTGGTAGTTGCGCAGGTCCATGAGGTCGACCATGTCCGCCGGCCGGCCCGGCCCCGCGCCCTTGCGCGGCGCGATGCCGCCCTCGGGCGCGAAATCCTCCGGGATGCGCTCCGAGACGAAGATGCCCGATCCGGGCTGCGAATAGAGATAGCCCTCGGCGATCAGCCGCTCATAGGCTTCCACGGCGGTGGTGCGGGAGATGTCGTGGTCGCGCGCGAGCTGGCGCGAGGAAGGCAGGCGCAGGCCGCGGCGCAGCCGTCCCTCGATGATCGCGGCCCTGAAATAAGCGACGACTTGCGATTGCAGCGAGTGCTCGACATCCCTGTTCAGCGACAGACTGCCCCACAGCGGGTGCACGATAGCCCGCGTCATAGCCCCTCCCGACGCCGCAGATCCGAGCCTGTGCCGCAGCGTCCTTTTCTCGGACAATATACGCGGGCGTTCGATTTTGTGAATTGGCAATCTTATCGAGGAAAGAGCCGCTTACACGGGCAGGCCGACGCTCCGGCACAAGGCGCGCAGGCTCGCCTCGTCAGGCACGAGGCTGACGAAGGCGATGGCGAGGATGGCGAGGCCGGAGAGCCACCGCGCCTGGGGCCGCCGGGCGAACCGCGCCAGCACCGACGATCCGCCGTGGACGAGCAGCAGCGCGGGCACCGTGCCGAGCGCGAAGCCCAGCATCACCGCCATGCCGCCCGGCACCGATCCGGCGAAGGCCGCGAAGAGCAGCGCGCCATAGACCATGCCGCAGGGCATGAAGCCCCACCCCATGCCCGCCGCGAACCGGCCGGCCGGCCCCGGCAGCGCCCGATGGGGAGACGGGAAAGCAAAGCGCGGCAGCACGGCATGGCCGACCACGGCCGGAGACGGCATCAGCCCCATGGTCGAGAGGCCGATCCAGGCCAATGTCATGGCGGCCGCCCAGCGCAGCAGCAGATGCGCGCTCTCGATGGCCACCAGCCCGATGGCAGCCGCCCCGATACCGCCGGCCAGCCCGCCAAGCAGCGCATAGGAAGCCGCCCGCCCCGCATGGAGCGGCAGCAGCGCCGCGATCTGACGCGAAGCATGGCTCCCCTGCCCCGCCGGCGCGCCGAGCAGCATCGCGATGCCGCCGCACATGCCGATGCAGTGCAGGCTCGACGCAAAGCCGAGCAATGCGCCGCCGCCAAAGGTGATCGCCGCTGCCATGCGGCCTTAGATAGCGCTGCTGAAGCGCTGTGGCGAGTGGGCGCGATGACGATCGAACAGGCAGGCAATGGCGCGGACATAAGGCCGTCCGGCCTCCGTCACATGCAATTGCCCGTCCTCCAGCTCGGCAAGTCCCCGCTCCAGGAAGGGTTCGAGGCCGTCCGCGATGACCGGATCGGTCCACCAGTCGCCCACCGGCGCCGCGCCGCCGCACAGCAATGTCTCGATGACCGCGCCGCGCCGCTGGTCGTCCGCGTCGCGCCGCACGCCGCGCTCGCCGGTCAGCAGCCCCGCCATGGCGCGCATGCGGTAGCGGCCGCTATTCTTGTCGTTCTGGACGATCATGTCCGGAAACTGGCTGATCGAGGTGGCGCCCAGGCCCAGCAGCACGTCCGCCTGATCCTCGGTGAAGCCCTGGAAGTTGCGGCGCAGATGCCCGCCCCGCGCGGCAATGGCGAGTTCGTCATGCGGCAGGGCGAAATGGTCGAAGCCCACCGGCACATAGCCCGCCGCCGTCAGCCGCTCATGGCCATGGGCGGCCATGGCGAAGCGCTCGGCCTGGTCGGGCAGGTTGGTGGCGTCGATGCGGCGCTGGCGCGGCAGCATGTGCGGCACATGGGCATAGCCGAACAGCGCGATCCGGTCCGGCCGCATGCCGATGGCGGTCTCCAGCGTGGCGTCCAGCCGCGCGCGGTCCTGCCCGGGCAGGCCGTACATGAGGTCGAAATTGATCGAGCGCACGCCATTGGCGCGGAGCCGGTCGACCGCGCTCTCGATCAGGGACCGGGGCTGGACCCTGCCGATCGCGGCCTGGATGGCATCGTCGAATGTCTGCACGCCCAGGCTCACGCGCTTGGCGCCGGACATGCCGAGCGTCATCGCCCAGCCCGGGCCGAAGCTGCGCGGATCGATCTCCACCGAGAGCGTGGGCGAGGCGGTGTGGAAGGCCACCAGCAACTCATCCACCAGCCGCGCGAAGGCGACCGGCGAGAGCGCATTGGGGCTGCCCCCGCCAAAGGCGATCCGCTCGATCCGCCCGCGCCGGCCGAGCCGCACGGACATGGTGCGAATCTCCATGCTGAGCGCCTCGATATAGGCTTCAAGACGCCCCGTGCGATTGGCGCGCCCGGTGTTGCAGCCGCAATACCAGCAGATTTCCTGACAGAATGGAATGTGCACGTAGAGCGAGACGCGCTGGTCATGCCGGACAGCGGACAGCGCTTCCTCCTGCGCCGCCTCGCCGATCCGGTCCGTGAACTCGGCGGCAGTGGGGTAGCTGGTGTAGCGCGGCACCGGGCGGGCCAGCAGATCGGGATAATAAGGCCACATGCCGCTCCTCTAGCCCCGCGCGCCCGGCCCGGCCTTGACCTCGATCAAGCGTCTTTTTGCGCCGCATCAATGAGCGGTACTGCTTAGCCTTCTAACGATGGCGCATGGTTCAGGGAACGAAAGGAAAAGAACCCATGAAAGCCCGTCTTCTCACGTGCCTCGCCGGCGCCGCCGCGCTGATGACGCCCATGGCCGCCCAGGCCGGCTCGCCCGAGGGCAAGGTACAGATCAAGGTGCTGGCCACCGGCGTGCTGCCCGACGGCAAGATCGATACGGTGCGCACCGACCTCATCGGCGTCCCCGCCGGCATGCAGACCAAGGCGAACGACAATTGGGTGCCGACCCTCGCGGTCGAATATTTCTTTGCGCCCAGCCTCTCGGTCGAGACGATCTGCTGCTTCACCGCGCATCATGTCGACGGCGCCGGCGCCATCGGCACGGTCAAGAATCTCATCGACAATGTGATGATCCTGCCCGCCACCGTCACGCTCAAGGCGCATGCGACGGGCCTTGGCGCCTTCAAGCCCTATGTGGGCGCGGGCCCGGCCTATTTCGTGATCCTCGATTCGAAGATCGGCCCCGGCGGCACCGCCCTCGGCGCGGCGAGCGCCAAGGTCCACTCCAAGGTCGGCTTCGCGCTGCAAGCCGGCGCGGACATCGCGGTCAACGATCAGGGCCTTGGCATCAGCCTGGACGTGAAGCGCTATTTCGTCCGCCCAGTCGCGAGCTTCTACACCGGCACCGGCGTCGAGGCGCTCTCGACCCGCCACAGGCTCGACCCCTGGGTCGTCAGTGCAGGCGTGGCCTACCGCTTCTGATTCCGTGCATCATTGAGGCGACCACGCACAGGCGCGCGGAGTTCCCGAGTGAGGGGCTCCGCGCGCCTTTCGCGTTGCGGGTTGTGGCGGGCGGTAACGGGGGAGGACAATCGGTCCGCGTCTCACCCCCGTTCATCCTGAGTAGCCACTGAGCCTGTCGAAGTGGCGTATCGAAGGACCCGCGATGGAGCGCTGCGGTGCTTCGATACGGCTCTTCGCTACGCGCCTGCGGCGCACCTCAGACCCTAC
>CBIMKI010000061.1:0-13347 GCA_966244395.1 uncultured Sphingobium sp.
GGCCGCCGCCGTGCAGGGGCGGGGCTATATCGCGCTGCTGCCGCGTTTCGATGCGCTCATCGTCCATGGCGAGGCGACGCGCGCGGCGCTGGAGGCGCAGGGGCTCGACATGGGCCGCGTGCATCTCGTCCCCCATCCGCCCATGCAGCTCGCCGCCGCCGCCGCGCAGGATCTTGCCGCCGTGCCGCCGCCCCCGCCGGGCGTGCCGCGCCTGCTCTTCTTCGGCACCATCCGCCCTTATAAGGGCCTCGACCTCCTCATCGAGGCTGCCATCACGCTTTGGAAAGACGGGCATGATTTCGAGCTGGCGATCGCCGGCAAGCCTTTCATGTCCGTCGATGCGCTTTTCGGGCGCGTGCGCGGCGCCGGCTTCGCGCATCGGCTGGTGACGGATCTGGGCTTCTTGCCCGAAGGCCGGCTCGACGCGCATCTCGCCCGGGCCGACATCATTGCATTTCCTTATCATGCTATCGATTCAAGCGGTGCCTTCCTCTCCGCGCTCGGCTATGGGGCCGCCATGGTGACGAGTGACGCAGGCATGTTCGGCGAGTTGGACGGGCGCGATGTGGCCCGCTTTCCGGCGGGCGACGCGGCCGCCCTCATCGATGCGCTGTGCCCGCTCGTCGGCGATGCGGCGCTGCGCAAGGCGCGGGGCGAGGCCGCCAGGGCACTGGGCGCCCGCCTCGGCGGCTGGGATCAGGCGGCGGCGGACACCGAGCGCGTCTATGAGGCCGCCCGCGCCGTCTTCGCCGCGCGGAAGGCCGCGCGATGAGCCGGCTCGCCCGTTATCGCCGCGAGCTGCGCGACCGCTGGCTCGCCATCCGCCTGGGCCTCATGGGCCGCCAGCATCAATATGGCGAGATTGTCGCGCTGCGCCGCTTCATTGCCCATTTCGGCGTGGACTGCGTCATCGATGTCGGCGCCAATGCCGGCCAATATGCGACCATGCTGCGCAAGGATGTCGGCTTTTCCGGCACGATCCTCAGCTTCGAGCCCAATCCGGACGCCTTCGCCCCGCTGGTCAATGCCTCGGCCGGGGACGCGCTCTGGCAGGCCTATAATCTCGCCCTTACCGATCATGACGGCGAGGCGGTGTTCAACATCATGGCCGCCGACCAGTTCTCCTCATTGAATGTGCCGCAGGAGGGGCTCGAACCCATCTTCGCCGCGCGCAACCGCGTCACCCGGAGCATGAGCGTCGCCTGCCGCCGGCTCGACGGGCTGATGAGCGAGCTGGAGCCGCTTCGCCAGGCGCGCAACATTCTCCTCAAGCTCGATACGCAGGGCCATGACGCCGCCGTCTGTGCCGGTGCGGGCGCGGCGTTGGCCCGCATGACCGGCGTGCAGACGGAGATGGCCGTGCGTCCGCTTTATGCCGGCGCGACCGGCTGGCAGGCCATGACGGCCCTGCTGGAGCAGGCCGGCTTCGTGCCCAATGCCATCTTCGCCAACAACAAAGGGCATTTCCCGTTGCTGGTCGAGATGGACGGGCTGTTCGTGCGCGCGGATCTGGCGGCCGATGGCAACATCCCGATCGTCTGAGCGCCCCCGCGCCGCGAGCCGGCCGCGCCTCCTCGCCGCCGCGCTGCTGCTGGGCGCGCTGCTGCTCGGCGGCCTCAGCTACGGCAGCTGGGCCTGGCATATCGAGGGCAAGCCCGCCCGCGCCCTCGCGCAATTCTTCTTCGCCCGGCAGGATAGCCTGGTGCTGGACGGCTATGCCGTCGCGCTCGCCCTGCTCGGCCTGTGGGCCTGCACGCTCAGGGGCGGCGGCACGCGCCGGACCACCGGCGGCGGGCGGAGCGCGCTCATCCTCGTCGGCATTCTCGCGGCTATGATCGTCGCCCGGCTGGGGCGCGACCTCGTCTTCCACGGCTACAGCCCGTCGCGCGATGAGTTGATGGTGGAGATGGCGGCCGCCTATCTGGCGGAGGGCCGCATCGGCTGGCCGATCCCGCCGGACTGGCTCGCCTACAAGACCGCGCTCGTGCCGGAATTCTACAGCCCCTATGGCGCGGACACGCACTGGACGGCCATCTATCTCCCCATCCACGCCGCCATCCGCGCCGCGTTTCTCTGGGCGGGCGATGCGGACCTTGCGGCGCCGGTGACGCTCGGCATCGGCCTTGTCGCGCTGTGGCAGATCGCCCGCCAGTTATTGCCCGGCCGCCCGGACGCGCAGGCGCTCGTCATGGTCATGGCGCTTTCCTCCGCCCAGCTCATCGGCACGGCGATGACGCCTTATGCCATGACCAGCCATTTCGCCTTCGATATGGTCTGGCTGGCGCTGGTCCTGCGCGGCGGCAAGCTGGGCCATGGGCTCGCGGCGCTGGTGGCCCTGCTTGCGGCGGGCCTGCACCAGTGGCATTTCCCCTTGCTGTTCATGGCGCCGTTCATCGGCTGGCTTCTGGTCCGCCGCAATTGGCGCGCCGCGCTCTTCCATGGCCTCGTCTGCCTGCTCATGATGCTGCTCTGGGCGCGGCTCTGGCCCATGCTGCTCATCCATGAGGTCGGCCCGCCGCCGCTCACGGACGCGCACCGCACCAATGGCATCCTCGACAAGCTGGAGAGCCTGTTCGGCCGCCTCGACAGCTGGCAGCCGCTGCTCAACAACGCGCGTCTCGTCGCCTGGAACAATCTCGCCCTGCTGCCGCTGGCGCTGCTTTCGCTCGTCGCAGTGCGCTGGCGGCTGCTCTTCCGCGAGCCGCCGGTCATTCTCGCGCTGGGCCTTGCCGCGTTGCTCGGCATGGGCTTCGCGCTCTACCAGGGCTATGGCTGGGGCTTCCGCTACATGCATGGCGGCATCGGCGCGCTGTGCCTGCTGGCCGGCTTCGGCTGGACCGCGATTGCGCGCGCGGGCGATCGCGCGGCCGGCCGCATCGTCGGCGCGGCCACCATCCTCTCCCTCGTCGCGGGCGCCTGGCTCCTCTACGATACGGAGCGTTATGTGCGCGGCTATGCGCGCACCATGGCGGCGATCCGCGCCGCGCCGGCCGATGTCGTCCTCGTCGACATTCGCGGCGGCTATTCCATGACCGATCTTGTCCGCTTCGACCATGGCCGCCTCGGTCGCCCGGCGGTCATGGCCCTGCACATGCTGACGCTGAAGCAACTCGACAGGCTCTGCGCCGCCCATCGCGTCGCCATCGCCGACCTGGGGCTTTTCCGCCCGCTCGGCGTCCAGCCCGTGCCGCCCGTTTTCCGGGGCAGCGGCGCGATCCAGTCCCGCCGCGATCATCTGGCCAGGATCGGCTGCGGCACAGCGCTGAAGCCCACCGCATAGCCTTTCGGCGGGATCGAAGCCCCGGCCGACGCGTTCAGAACGGGAAGCGTTGCAGGCAATCAGGGGATTTCAACCATGTACCGTACACAGGCGGACGGAACCGTCGCGCTCTTCGGCCTGGCCGTGCCGCAGCCGCTGCTGGCCCTGCTTCTCGTCATTCTCGCCGTCCTCGCCGCGCTGCTGGTCCATGCCGTCGCGGTGCGTATCCTCTGCCGTGTCGTGGGGCGCACCCATTCGCCGATCGACGATCCCTTCATCATGCGTGCCGTCCGCCCGTCGCGCTGGCTCGTGATCGCCATTGCGTTGAGCTTCGTGCGGCCTGCTCTCGCGCTCACGCCCCGGCTCGACCAGATCTGGAGTCAGGCGGCGGGCATGATCGTGCCGGCCTTGCTTGGCTGGCTTGCCATAGCCATGGTCCGCGCCACCCAGGAGGCGATCTTTGCCCGCGCCGACATCAGCGTGTCGGACAATCTGCGCGCCCGCCGCGTGCGCACGCGCAGCGGCATTCTCGCGCGCATCGCCACGGTGGTCATCCTGTTCGTGGTGATCTGCCTCATGCTCTTCAGCATTCCGGCCGTGCGGACTGTGGGCCTCACGCTCATGGCCTCGGCGGGCCTCGCCGCGCTGGCGGTGGGCGCCGCCGCCCAGCCGCTGCTCAAGAATATCATCGCCGGCGTCCAGCTCGCCTTCACCGAGCCGATCCGCATCGATGATGTCGTCATCATCGAAGGGGAATGGGGCAAGATCGAGGAGATCCATCTCACTTACGTCATCGTCGCCATCTGGGACGAGCGGCGCCTGGTGGTGCCCATCTCCAAGTTCATCGAGGAGAGCTTCCAGAACTGGACGCGCACCACCACGCAGCTCCTGGGCACGGTCTTCTGGTATCTCGATCCCGCGGCGGACATCGACCGGCTGCGCGCCGAGTTCGAGCGGATCGTGAAGGCCGAGCCGCTGTTCGACGGGCGGGCTTATGTCTTGCAGGTGACGGAGACCAAGCCGGATGCGATAGAGGTGCGCGCGCTTGCCACCGCCACCAATGCCGGGGAGGCCTTCGACCTGCGCTGCGCCATTCGCGAGAAGCTGCTGCGCTTCATCCGCGCCGAAATGCCCGAGGCGCTCCCGCGCAGCCGCATGTCGCTGACGGCGGACGGAAAGGGCGGGGAGCGCCCGTCCTACGCGGCGGGATAAGCGACGATGAGCGTCGCGCCGTCCACGTCCACCACTGCCATGCGCGCGCCCGCCGGCGCGTCGGGCCCCTTGGCCGGCCAGCTGCTGTCGTCCACGCGCACGCGCCCTTCGCCCTGCTCGATCGCCTCGCTCACCACCACGCTGCGGCCGATGAGCCGCGCGCTGCGGTCGTTGAGCAGCGGGTCGGTGGAATCGGCCGGCCTGGCCAGATACCAGAGCCGACCCCCGCTCACCGAAAGCGCGCTCAGCACGGAGAAGAGGAGCAATTGGAAACCGCCGCTCATGGGCAGCAACAGGTCGACCACGGCAGTGAGGGCCGCCGCGATGGCGAGCCAGATGAGGAAGACGCCCGGCACGAACAGTTCCGCGCCCGCCAGAACGAGCGCGATGATGCCCCAGATCAGCGGCGGGCTCATGCCGTCGAACAGCTCGCCCATCAGTCTGTCGCCTCCTTCATGGCGCTCAGGGCGCCTTGGTGCGTGGCAGGGAAGGGTTGGCGCTGGGTCGCGGCGCATCGTCATCGCCCAGTGCCTCGCGCGCCAGCTTGCCGATGCCGCCCAGCGTGCCGATGAGCTGCGTCGCTTCGACCGGGAAGAGGATGGTCTTGGCATTGCTGGAGGTCGCGAACTTCTCGACCGCCTCCACATATTTCTGGGCCACGAAATAGTTGATGGCCTGCGCATTGCCCTGCGCGATGGCCTCGCTCACCATCTGCGTGGCCTTCGCTTCCGCCTGCGCCTCGCGTTCGCGCGCCTCGGCATCGCGGAAGGCGGCCTCGCGGCGCCCCTCGGCTTCGAGGATGCGCGCCTGCTTCTGGCCCTCGGCACGCAGCACTTCGCTGCTCTTGAGGCCCTCGGCCTCCAGGATATTGGCGCGCTTCTCGCGCTCCGCCTTCATCTGCCGGGCCATGGCATTCACGATATCCTGCGGCGGGCGGATGTCCTTGATCTCCACGCGGGTGATCTTGACGCCCCAGGCATTGGTCGCGTGATCGACCACGGAGAGCAGGCGGGCATTGATCTCGTCGCGCTTGGAGAGGGTCTCGTCGAGGTCCATCGAGCCCATCACCGTGCGCAGGTTGGTCGTGGAGAGCTGGAGCAGGGCGAGCTGGAGGTTGCTCACCTCATAGGCCGCCTTGGCCGCGTCCAGCACCTGGAAGAAGACCACGCCGTCGACCGACACCATGGCGTTGTCCTTGGTGATGATCTCCTGGCTGGGCACGTCGATGACCTGCTCCATCATGTTGATCTTGCGGCCCACCCGGTAGATGAACGCCGGGAAAAGATTGAAGCCCGGCGTCGCCACCTGCGTGAACTGGCCGAAGCGCTCGATGGTGTAGCGATGGCCCTGGCGGACGATCTTCACGCTTGCGAAGAGATAGAAGATGACGAGGACCGCGACGAAGAGCGCGAATGCGATGAAGTCCATAGCCGGTGGTCTCCTGCTCCCGGTGGCGCTACGGTGGCGCGCAGGGAAGTATATGCCCCGCCGCGTCCACAGGTGAAAGCGGATTCGGCGGGCAGGGCGATCCGGGGGGAGAGCGCATCATGGCCAGACCGGCGATCAGCAGGAACAAGGTGAAGGAAAAGGTGAAGGATCATGTGCCGCTGGGGCTCGTGCGCACGATGTTGTTCGTGCCGGCCTCGCGGGCGCGCGCGATCGAGAAGGCGCGCACGCTCGACTGCGATTTCATCATTCTCGACCTGGAAGACAGCGTCGTCGCGCAGGAGAGGGACGCCGCCCGCGCCGCGGCGGTGGAGGCCGTGCGGACGGGCTTCAACGGCAAACCCGTCGCCATCCGCATCAATGCCGAGGGGCGGCCCGAACATGGGCCGGATATGGTCGCCGCGCGCGCCGCCATGCCCGATTATGTGGTGGTGCCCAAGGTCAGCGAGGCGCGCCAGGCGCATGACGCCCATTCGGTGACCCAGCGCCAGGTCATCGCGATGATCGAGAGCCCGGCCGGTATCGTGAATGCGCAGGCCATCGCCCGCGAGCCCGGGGTTTCCGCTCTCCTCACCGGCACCAACGATCTGCGCCGCAGCCTCCATGTCCCGCCGGATGCGCCACGTGCGGCCATCTCGCTGGCGCTTCAGTCGATCGTGCTCGCCGCCCGCGCGACCGGCATCGCCTGTTTCGACGGCGTCTATAACGGGCTGGAGGATCAGGTCGGTCTGGCGCGCGAGTGCGAGGAGGGGCGCCAGATGGGCTTCGATGGCAAGTCGATCATCCACCCCAGCCACATTGCCATCACCAACGGTGCCTTCTCGCCGCGCGAAACCATGGTGGAGCAGGCCCGCGCCCTGGTGGACGCCTTCACCGGCGGCGCCCAGCGCTATGACGGGCGCATGATCGAGGCCATGCACGTCGCCGAGGCGAAGGCGATCATCGAGCGCTACGAGCGGCTGAACGGCTAGGAGGGATGCCATGCCAGCCCGCCGCTCGGCCAGGCCCCGGAAACCTTTCGCTAACCATATTTCGCTATGGTCGGCCGCATGGACCTCCCCGCCGCCTATGTCGCCTCGACCGAGGGACTGCTCGCCGCCCTGTCGCTCTCGCACGAAATGGCGCATTTCTGGGGCGGCCTGCTGCTCTATGTCGCGGCTTCTCTTCTGCCGGGCGCGCGTCGCGTGGCTGCATTTCCCTTTCTCACTGTGCTCGCCGCGGAGCTTTGCAACGAAAGCGTGCAGGCGGCCTTCTACGGCGCCTGGCGCCCGGCCGACACCGGCGCGGACATTGTCTGGACTTTGCTCTGGCCGCTCGCGCTCTTCATGGGCACGCATTATCGCCGTCATGTCCTCATCCCGGCCCCGCGGACCTCCAGCCTGCCCACGGGCTGAGCGAAACCGCGCATTTTCGCGCTTTCCAACAGTCTCTGCGTCACCCCCTAGCCGTGGCCACCGGAAATGGTTACATGGGCCGCCACTGATTCCCCGGCGGGATTCTAAGATAGATAAGGTGGCGCTTCATGGACATCCGGCTCGGCCTCACATTTGACGACGTGCTTCTGCAGCCGTGCGAGTCCGATGTGTTGCCCAGTCAGACGAACCTTGCCACCAAGGTGAGCCGCGAGATCGCGCTCAACATCCCGATCCTCTCCTCCGCCATGGACACCGTCACGGAGGCGGACATGGCCATTGTCATGGCCCAGCTCGGCGGCATCGGCGTCCTCCACCGCAATCTCTCCATCGAGGAGCAGGTCGAGGCGGTCCGCCAGGTCAAGCGTTTCGAGAGCGGCATGGTGGTCAATCCCATCACCATGCGGCCCGATCAGCCGCTGGCCGACGCGCAGGCGCTGATGGCGCGGCACAGGATCAGCGGCATCCCGGTGGTCGAGGCCAATGGCAAGCTGGTCGGCATCCTCACCCATCGCGACGTGCGCTTCGCCGAGAACCCCACCCAGCCCGTGCGCGAGCTGATGACGCATCAGAATCTCGCCACCGTGAAGGCGGGTGTCACGCAGGAGGAGGCTCGCCGCCTGCTCCATCAGCGCCGCATCGAGAAGCTGCTGGTCGTCGATGATGCCTATCATTGCGTCGGCCTCATCACCGTCAAGGATATGGAGAAGGCGGTCACTTATCCGCAGGCGACCAAGGACCGCTCCGGCCGCCTGCGCGTCGCCGCCGCCACCACCGTGGGCGACAAGGGTCTCGAGCGCACCGAGGCGCTGATCGATGCGGAATGCGATCTCATCGTGGTCGACACCGCCCATGGCCATTCGAAGATGGTGGCCGAGAGCGTGGCGCGCATTCGCAAGCTTTCCAATTCGGTCCAGCTCGTCGCGGGCAATGTCGCGACCGCCGAGGCGACCCGCGCGCTGATCGACGCGGGCGCAGACGGCGTGAAGGTCGGCATCGGTCCCGGCTCGATCTGCACCACGCGCGTCGTCGCGGGCGTCGGCGTGCCGCAGCTCACCGCCATCATGGATGCGGCGGAGGAGGCGGCCAAGAGCGGCGTTCCCGTCATCGCCGATGGCGGCATCCGCACCTCCGGCGACGTCGCCAAGGCGCTCGCGGCCGGCGGTTCGGCGGTGATGATCGGCTCGCTGCTTGCCGGTACGGAAGAGGCGCCGGGCGAGACCTTCCTGTATCAGGGCCGGGCCTATAAGAGCTATCGCGGCATGGGCAGCGTGGGCGCCATGGCGCGCGGCTCAGCCGACCGCTATTTCCAGCAGGACATCAAGGACCAGATGAAGCTGGTTCCCGAGGGCATCGAGGGCCAGGTGCCTTATAAGGGCCCCGCCAAGGACGTCATCCACCAGCTCGTCGGCGGCATCAAGGCGGCCATGGGCTATACCGGCAGCGCCACGCTCCCCGATCTCCAGAAGCGCGCCCGCTTCGTACAGATCACCAATGCCGGCCTCTCCGAGAGCCACGTCCATGACGTCACCATCACCCGCGAGGCGCCCAATTACCCGACGCGCTGAGGCCCTCGGCGCGCTCCTGCACGCAGACACGGGAGCAATGCCGTGTTCCTGCGCAGGCAGGAGCCCAGGGCAGACAAGCGCATCCATTGCGTCCCCGCGCGCCCGCGCCCGAGCATAAAGCATGACCCCCGCCGCCCGCCTCCAGGCCGCCATCGACCTGCTCGACGAGATCATCGCCGCCGCCCGCGCGGACGGCGCTGCGGCCGACACGCTCATTGCCCGCTATTTCGCCCAGCGCCGCTATGCCGGCTCCAAGGACCGGCGGGCGGTGCGCGATCTCGTCTATCGCGCCGTCCGCTATTTCGGCGAGGCCCCGCTGAGCGGCCGCGCGGCCATGATCGCGCTGGCGCGGGAGGATGAGATGCTCGCCGCTCTGTTCGACGGTTCGACCCACGGGCCTGCGCCCATTGCCCCCGGCGAACCCGCCGCGCAGCCCTCGCGCCTTCCCGCCTGGATCGAGCCGCTGCTCGCCGCCCCGGTCGACGAGGCCGAGCGCCGCGCCCTGCTGGAGCGCGCGCCGCTGCACCTGCGCGCCAATGCGCTGCGGACCAGCCGCGAAGCCCTGCTGGCGCAATGGCCCGATGCGGCGCCGATCGCCGGCACCGCTCATGGCCTCTCTCTCCCCGAGGGCACCAATCTCCCCGCCGACGGCCTTGCCGAAGTGCAGGACGCCGGCAGCCAGCGCATCGTCGCGGCCTGCGGCGCCCGGCCCGGCATGACCGTGCTCGATTTCTGCGCCGGCGCAGGCGGCAAGACGCTGGCGCTCGCTGCCGAGATGGGCGGCAAGGGGCGCCTGATCGCCGCCGATACCGTGCGCGACCGCCTTTCGCGCCTCGCCCCGCGCGCCGAGCGGGCCGGCGCCCATGTCGAGACGCGCCTGCTCGATCCCGGCCGGGAGAGCGCCGTGCTGGCCGATCTTGCGGGCGCCTGCGACATCGTCCTCGTCGATGCGCCGTGCAGCGGGTCGGGCACATGGCGCCGCAATCCCGAGGCGCGCTGGCGCCTGACGTCCGCTCGGCTGGAACGCATCGTCGCACTCCAGGCGCATATCCTGCTTGCCGCCGCGCCTCTGGTGAAGCCCGGCGGCCGGCTCGCTTATGCCGTCTGTTCGCTCATTGACGTGGAAGGGCGCGCCCAGATCGAGGCCTTCCTCGCCGCTCATGCCGGCTGGCGTCCGTGCGCACCCGCCGATCACGGCCCCGGCGCGCTGCTGCTGCCCCGGCGCGACGGCACGGACGGCTTTTTCTTCGCGGTGCTTGAAAAAGCGTGCTAGGCGATCAGATTATGGCGTCCGGACCGGCCTCTACGCCACTTTGGGAGACAGTCATGCGGTTCACCCCCGCCGCCATCCTCCTCGCAAGCGCGCTTGCCCTTTCGGCGAGCAGCAGCCTGGGCAAGAAAGCGCAGGATGCAGGTGTGTCGGCCGCGGCGAAGCCCTGGGTGGCGCATGGCGCGAGCGCGCTGGACGTGGGCGATCTGGACGCCGCGCGCAGTGCCTATGAGACCGCCTTGCTGCTCTCGCCCGGCGATCCGACCATCTACTTCGCCCTCGGCAAGATCGCGCGTGCGCAGAAGATGCCGGGCCGCGCCATCAAATATTTTGCGGACGTGCGCCGGATCGATCCCGACAACCAGTCGGCCCTTCTTCAGGAAGGCCTCGCGATGATGGACAAGGGCGCCATCGAAAGCGCGCGCCAGACGCTCGCGGAACTCAAGACGCTGTGCAAGACCAGCTGCGCCATCACCGAGCCGCTGACCGCCGCCATCGCCGCCGGCCCGCCCAAGTTCATGACCGCCGAGGCCGCCACGCCCGCCAAGGCGAGCCCCGTGGACAACTGATCTGCGGAGCGGACGCTGTGGCGGGCACTCCCGCGGACGCCGACAGCCATTTCGAGCACATCCAGTGCTCCTGCGAAGGCAGGAGTCCAGGACGGCAAGATCTAGCGCTGGAATATGAGTTCCTGCCTTCGCAGAAGCACGAGGATGCTTCACCGGCCAAGCGCTTCCCTGCGTAGCCGGATCCCTACCGCCCCGCCGCGTCACCCAACAGTCGCGCCAGCGCCACGAAGTCCTCGACCCTCAATGTCTCCGCCCGCCGGCTCTCGGCGATGCCGAGCGCCGCGAGCGCTTCGACCGCGCCGGGGATGGCCTTGAGGCTCTGGCGCAGCATCTTGCGACGCTGGCCGAAGGCGGCCGCCGTCACCTTGCCCAGCAGCTTCACATCCACGCCTTCGGGCGCCGTGCCGGGCAGGATGTGCACCACCGCCGACATGATCTTGGGCGGCGGGGTGAAGGCCGAGCGGTGGACCTTCATCGCGATCCGCGCGGCGCTGCGCCATTGCGAGAGCACCGCGAGCCGGCCATAGGCATCGCTGTCCGGCCGCGCGACGATGCGCTCGGCCACCTCTGCCTGGAACATGAGCGTGGCCGAGAGCCACCAGGGCGGCCAGGCCTCGCTCTCCAGCCAGCCGACCAGCAGCGCCGTGCCGACATTATAGGGCAGGTTCGCGACGATATGGGCAGGCCCGCCGCATTCCGCCTGCGGGTCGATGTGCAGCGCATCGCCTTCGATGACGCGCAATTGCCCCGGAAAGGCCGCGGCCAGTTCCGCGAGCGCGGGCAGGCAGCGCGCATCGCGCTCCACCGCCGTCACCTGCGCGCCGGCGCGCAGCAGCGCGCGTGTGAGGCCGCCGGGGCCGGGGCCCACTTCGAACACGCGCGCACCCTCAAGGGGGCCGGGAATGGCGGCGATCCGGTCCAGCAACTGCTCGTCCAGCAGGAAGTTCTGCCCCAGTGCCTTCGAGGCCCGCAGGCCGTGGGCCGCGATCACGTCGCGCAGCGGAGGCAGTGCGGCCATGTCAGACCGTCTCGGCGGGATTGCGGCGGCACAGCTCGGCGTCGCGCGCCATGCGGATCGCGGCGATCATCGCGCCGGGATGGGCAATGCCCCGTCCGGCGATGTCGAAGGCCGTGCCATGGTCGGGCGAACTGCGGACGATCGGCAGGCCCAGCGTCATGTTGACGCCATCGTCGAAGTGCAGTGCCTTGATCGGGATCAGCGCCTGGTCGTGATAGCAGCACAATATGGCGTCGTAGCCGGCGCGGGCGCGCGGGCTGAACAGCGCGTCGGCGGAATAGGGGCCGCCAATGTCCAGCCCTTCGGCCCGCAAGGCTTCCAGCGCGGGAATGATCGTGTCGATCTCCTCGCGGCCCAGCAGGCCGTTCTCGCCGGCATGGGGGTTGAGGCCCGCCATGGCGAGGCGCGGCTGCGCGATGCCGAACAGGCGCTTGAGGCCGCGCGCGGTCGCCTGCGCGCGTGAGCGGATGAGCGCGCCCGTCAGCGTCTCGGGCACCTGCGCATAGGGGATGTGGATGGTGAGCGGCACGACCCGCAGCGCCGGCCCCGCCAGCATCATCACGATATTGGCGCGCGAGACGCCGCAGCGCTCGGCGATGAATTCGGTCTGGCCGGGGTGGGAGAAGCCGACCTGCATGAGCTGCGTCTTGGAAACCGGGGCCGTCACCAGCGCGCCGGCGCTTTCCGCGCGGACGAGGCCGGTCGCCACCTCCAGGCTCTGGAAGGCGCAGCGCGCCCCGTCCAGACTCGGCTGCCCGGGCACGGTCTCGCTCTCGTCGGGCACATGGATGCAGGGCAGGGCCTTGTCGAAGAGGTCGGCCGCGTCCGCCGGATCGGCGATGCGCCGCACCGGCCCCCTCCAGACGGCTTCGAGCGCGCGCACATCACCCACCGCGAAGAAGGGCGGCAGGTCCTCGGCCTCTCGCTGGTCCCATGCCTTGGCGACGACCTCCGGCCCGATGCCGGCGGGGTCGCCCAGCGCGATCGCGAGCGGCTTCAGCCGGGATCGCGCTGGTGCGCCTGTCTGCTGCGCGTCAGTTATAGTCGATCACCGCGTCGCGTCGCAGGTCGCGCAGATAGGTGCGGGCCCGCTTGTTGACGCGTTCCTCTTCGAGCTGGCCCATGATCTGGTCGAAGCTGGGCTGGCTGGCGTCGGCCGGATCGTCGCGCCCGCACAGGACGAGCACGCGCACGCCTTCCTCCAGCGAGCCGAAGGGTGGGGTCGACTGGCCGACCTGCAAGGAGAGGATGATGTTCTGGAGCTGGGTGGGCAGGTCGCTCGCGCGGATGCCGTAATTTTCCACGACGTACTCGCCGAGGCCCGCCGCCATATCATCCACGGCGCCGCAGCCGCGCAGCGTGCTCGCTGCCTCGCCCATTTCGCTCGCCTGCTTCTGGGCGTCCTCCGGCGTGGTTCCCGGCTTGAACTCGATGCTCACCTGCTTGAGCATCAGCAGTGCGTCGCGCGGATCGGCCGTCAGCACCTGCCGCTTGTCGATGAGGAAGAGGAGCGAGAAGCCGCCAGGCACCGCGATGGGGCCGGCCACCTGGCCCACTTCCATCTGCTGGGCCACGCCGGCGAGTTCCGGCGGG
>CBIMKI010000062.1:0-13195 GCA_966244395.1 uncultured Sphingobium sp.
TACAAGCTGAGCGACACGCTGAGCTTCAAGTCCATCACCGGCTATCGCACCTATGACAGCCTCTCGGGCGACGACAATGACGGCTCGCCCATCATCTTCATCATGCAGCAGCAGCTGTTCCAGCATAAGCAGTTCAGCCAGGAAGGCCGCCTCTCGGGCGAACTGGGCGACAATGTGCGCTTCACGCTGGGCGGCATCTACTTCTTCCAGCGCACCCGCTACTACAACAAGAACGACACGCCCTTCGCGGGCTTCGGCACACAGGCGCAGCCGACCTTCGCCTTCATCAACGACGACTATGTGATCCTGCGCCAGCGCGCCGGCTTCGGCAATCTCTCCTGGGATCTGACCGACGCCCTGACGCTGGAAGGCGGCATCCGCGTCACGCATGAGACGAAGCGCTATACCTTCGGCCGCTTCGCCTTCAACGGCGACGGAACGGCCTTCCAGCCGCTCAGCAACCCGGCCAATCCGCTCAACGGGCGAGTGGGCGAATATGACGGTACGATCGTCGACTATCGCGCCGTCGCGCAATATCGCTTCAGCGACAATGTGATGGGCTATGCGCAGTTCGCCACCGGCTTCAAGGGCGGCGGCATCACCCCACGCCCCTATTTCCCCGAGCAGGTGCTGGGCTTCGGCCCCGAGAAGCTGCGCTCCTACGAGATCGGCCTCAAGACCGACCTGTTCGACCGCAAGCTGCGCGTGAACGGCGACGTCTATTATATGGACTATATCGGCTATCAGGGCACGCCGAACGTCTGCGTGGATGCCAGCGGCCAGCCGCTGCAGGGTCTGCCGGGCACGCCGGGCCTGTGCGGCCAGTATGTGAACCTGGGCGATGCCAAGGTGAAGGGCTTCGAGCTGGAAGTCACGGCGCGGCCGTTCCCCGGCTTCATCATCGAAGCGGCGACCAGCTATAACGACTTCGAGTTCAAGACGCCCTATGTGCAGACGAACGAGATCCGGCCGGGTGCCAGCCGTCCGGGCATCGGCAAGTTCAAGTGGAGCCTGGGCGTGCAATATGAAGCGCTCATCGGCGACATGGGCTCGCTGACGCCGCGCGTCGATATCAGCCACACGCCGGGCTACTGCGGCAACTTCAACTGCGATCCCATCTCCAAGGTGGACAGCTACGAGCTGGTCAATGCCCGCCTCACCTGGCGTTCGGCGGACCGCGACTGGAGCGTGGCGCTGGAGATGACCAACGTCTTCGACGAGCTTTACTACATCAACAAGCTCGTCACCGCCTATGCGAGCGCACAGCCGGGCCGTCCGCGCGAATATGCGCTGACCGTGCGCCGCAACTTCTGACGCGGCGCCTCGGGCGTATACAATGAGGGAGCGCCGGATGGTCCATCCGGCGCTCCCTTTTTCATGTGCCGCCTTCCTCCTTTCGATTCGAACGGCTAGAACCGCCGGGACAAGAAAGGGGCCGGAAAGGTCCCTGCTCGGGGGAGAAGGCCATGCATTTCAAATCCACGCCGCTCATGCTGACGGCCGCGCTCGCATTGCTGGCGGGATGCCGAGCGGAGAACGGCCCCGCGGCCTTCGGCGCCATCGACCAGGCCCGGCTGGACGCGGCGGCCGGCGACGACGACAATTGGCTGAGCCACGGCCGCACCTATGACGAGCAGCGTTACTCACGGCTCGACCAGATCAACGAGCGCAATGTCGGCGATCTCGCCCTCGCCTGGAGCCTGGAGCTGGACACGACCCGGGGGCAGGAAGCGACGCCCATCGTGGTCGACGGCGTCATGTACACATCCACGGCCTGGTCGAAGGTGGTCGCGGTGGATGCGGCGAGCGGCAAGCAGCTCTGGCAGTTCGACCCGGAAAATGACGGCGCCAAGGCCGCCCATGCCTGCTGCGACGTGGTCAATCGCGGCGTCGCGGTGTGGAAGGGCCGCGTCTTCGTCGGCACCATCGACGGGCGGCTGATCGCGCTCGACGCCAGGACCGGCGCGAAGATCTGGGACGTGGTGACGGTCGACCAGAGCAAGCCCTACACCATCACCATGGCCCCGCGCGTGGTGCGCGACAAGATATTCATCGGCAATAGCGGCGCGGAACTGGGCGTGCGTGGCTATCTCTCGGCCTATGATGCGCAGACCGGCAAGCTCGCCTGGCGCTTCTACACCGTGCCCGGCGACCCGGCGAAGGGACCGGACGGCGCGGCGTCGGACGAGGCCATCGAGACGATCGCGCGGCCGACCTGGTCGGGCGAATATTGGAAGCTCGGCGGCGGCGGCACCGTGTGGGATTCGGTCGTCTACGACCGCGAACTCAATCAGCTTCTCGTCGGCGTCGGCAATGGATCGCCCTGGAACCACAAGCTGCGCAGCGCCGGCAAGGGCGACAATCTGTTCCTCTCCTCGATCGTCGCGCTCGACCCCGATACCGGCAAGTATAAGTGGCACTATCAGATCAATCCCGGCGAGAGCTGGGATTATACCGCCACGCAGCAGATCATGCTGGCCGACCTCACAATCGACGGCAAGCCGCGCAAGGTGCTGATGCAGGCGCCCAAGAACGCCTTCTTCTACGTGATCGACCGCACCAACGGGCAGCTCATCTCGGCGCAGCCTTATGCCAAGCAGAACTGGGCCGAGCGCATCGACATCAAGACCGGCCGCCCGGTCGAGCGGCCCGGCGTGCGCTACGAGAAAGATCCCGCGCTCATCATCCCATCCGGTATCGGCGCCCATGCCTGGATGCCGATGAGCTATTCGCCCAAGACCGGCCTGGTCTACATCCCCGCCATGGAGCATCCGCTGGTCTACAGCGATTCCAGGCCCTTCGACGTCCATGAGGGCCGCTGGAACACAGGCGTCGCCTTCCTCGCCCCGCCGCCCATGCCCGGAATGCCCGATACGCCGGAAGGGCGCCGCAAGGCCCTGGAAGCCATGGTCAAGGGCAAGCTCGTCGCCTGGGACCCGGTTGCGCAGAAGGCCCGCTGGGAGATCCAGCGCGACTGGCCGTGGAACGGCGGCACGCTGGCGACGGGCGGCAATCTCGTCTTCGAGGGCACGGCCCACGGCCAGTTCGAGGCCTATTCGGCCGACACGGGGCGCAAGCTCTGGTCCTTCGCCACGCATCGCGGCACGCTCGCCGGCCCGGTCACCTATCGCGTCAATGGCGAGCAATATGTCGCCGTGATGGCCGGCTATGGCGGCTCCATGGGCATGGCGACGGGCACGCCCTTCATGAAGGAGAAGATGCCGCCGGGCGTCATCCTCGCCTTCAAGATCGGCGGCAAGGCGACACTGCCGCACCAGCCCATTGCGCTCGACCCGCCCAATCCGAGCGACGAGGCGTTCACGCCCGCGCAGATCGCCAATGGCGGGCGCTGGTATGGGCAATTCTGCCAGATCTGCCATGGCGGCCCGGTCAATCCGGACCTGCGCCGCTCCGCGCTGCTCGGGCAGAAGGACGTGTGGCAGCAGGTGGTGATCGGCGGCGCGCTGGCGCAGAACGGCATGGCGAGCTTCGCGGCTTACCTCAAGCCGCAGGACGCCGAGGACATCCGCGCCTATGTGAACGGACAGGCCAGGGCGCTGAAGGCGGAGGAAGGCCGGTAAGGGAAGCGGCGCCGGCACGATCCCGGCCGCCACTTTTCCGGCAAAACACCCCTGTCATCCGCCCGTGGAATTGCTATGTCTCATAGCGTCGGAGGCGTCCCCCCTCGCCTTCAAAGCGTCTTCAGGCAAAGCGTCTCAGGAGAGAGCCCATGGAAAATTATCTGAAAACCCTCGGCGGCATCAAGGCGCGCGGGCCCGCGACCCTCTTCATCGACGGCGCGTGGCGCCCGAGTTCGGGCAACGTCGTGCTCGACGTGGTCGCGCCGCACACCGAGGAAACCGTCCTCCAATATGTAGAGCCGACCACGGCGGACATGGACACGGCCGTCGCCGCCGCGCGCCGCGCATTCGACACCGGCCCCTGGCCGCGCCTCAGCCCGCCCGAGCGCGGCGCCTATCTGCGCAAGGTGGGCGATCTCCTCAAGGACCGCATGCCCGAGCTGGCAGAGGCATGGACCGGCCAGGTGGGCGCCGTCATCGGCTTCACCGGCAAGGCCAGCTATCAGTGCCCCGGCCTGTTCCATTATTATGCGGACCTGTGCGAGACCTATCCCTTCATCGAGGAGCGCAAGGGCTGGATGGGCGGCACGCACCGCGTGGTGCATGAGCCGGTCGGCGTCACCGCCGCCGTCACGCCCTGGAACGCGCCGCTGGTGCTGCTGATCTACAAGGTGGCGGCCAGCCTCGCGGCGGGCTGCACCATCGTCTGCAAGCCCTCGCCCGAGACGCCGGTGGACGCGCACATCCTCGCCGAGTGCATCGAGGAAGCGGGCATTCCGGCCGGCGTGTTCAACATGCTGCCGGGCGGCCGCGAGGTGGGCGACCATCTGATCCGCCATCCGGGCGTCGACAAGATCGCCTTCACCGGCTCCACGGCGGCCGGCAAGCACATCGCCGGCGTGGCGGCCGAGCGCCTCGCGCGGGTGAGCCTCGAACTGGGCGGCAAGTCGGCGGCGATGATCCTCGACGATGCGGACATGGACCATGTGCTGAAAAGCCTGGTGCCTTATTCCATGCCGATCACCGGCCAGGTCTGCTTCTCGCTGACCCGCGTGCTCGTCCCCAAGGCGCGCAAGGCCGAGATGATCGACGCCTATACGAACGCCGTCTCCAAGGTGAAGGTGGGCGACCCGTTCGAGGCAGACAGCGGCATGGGCCCGCTCACCATGCAGCGCCAGCTCGACCGCGTGCTGGGCTATATCGAGAAGGGCAAGAGCGAGGGCGCCCGCGTGGCGCTGGGCGGCGGCCGCCCGGCCGGGCTCAATCGCGGCTATTATGTCGAGCCGACGGTGTTCGCGGACGTCGATCCGAACATGACCATCTTCAAGGAAGAGATTTTCGGCCCCGTCGTCTCCTTCGTCGACTATGAGGACGAGGCGGACATGATCGCCAAGGCGAACGACACGGCCTATGGCCTGCATGGCGCGGTCTACACGCAGGACCCCGAGCGGGGCTTCGCGGTCGCACGCGATTATCGCGCCGGCTCCATCACGGTGAACGGCATGATGGTGGACATTCACCTGCCCTTCGGCGGCTTCAAGCAGTCCGGCATCGGCCGCGAGGGCGGCCTGGAGGGCCTGGAGAACTATATGGAGACCAAGACGGTCTACTTCGCCTGATATCAGCGCACGTGCTCCTGCGGAGGCAGGAGCCCAGGGAAAATACCGCCATCGCGCTTCAGACCCTGGGTTCCTGCTTCCGCAGGAACACTCAGAAAGGAACGAGCCCGGACACCGCGTCCGGGCTCGTTCCTATTTCGGCCTGTCCTTCGGCCCCGTGGCGAGCGTGCGCACCTTGTAGATGGTCATCGCGACATTGCGCACGCCCTGCGGCGTTTCCCAGGCCTTGCCGTCCGGATCGACCGCGCCCATCGCGCCTACATGGAGCGTCCGCTTGTCCGGCCCGGCGAAGGCTATGGTGATGGCCCGGCGCGGCACCGGAATGATGCCCAGTTCCTTGCCGCTCCTGTCGATCACATAGACGCCGGCATCGCCCGTCACATAGAGCCGCCCCTCGCTGTCGACCGCGAGCCCGTCTCCGCCAAAGCCGTTGCCCTCGCCCGAGAGCGTCGCGAAATCGCGCCGGTTGGAGGCCGCCCCGTCCGCGCCGACATCGAACGCAATGACGGTCGCGCGATTGGTGACATAGAGCGTCCGGCCGTCCGGACTCAGCGCCAGGCCGTTGGTGAAGAGCCCGTCCCCTTCCGCCACGACGCTTACTGTGCCGTCCGCCGCCACATGATAGAGGCCGGTCTGGGTGAAGAAGGCGCCGCCCCGCCCGTCCGCCGCGAGATCGTTGAGCCGCCCGAGCGGCTTGCCGTCCGCAAACGCACTGGCCAGCACCTTGCGCTCGGGCGCGAGCTGCACGATGCGCGTCGCCTCCGGGCAGGCAGACCAGCGCAAGCCGGGATCGGTGCAGGTCCGCTCGGCGGCGAACACGCGGCCCGCCGCGTCGATCGAGACGGCGCCCGCGCCCGCAATATAGGGCCATTGCACCCAGGCCTGCCCGTCCGGCCAGAGCCTGAAGATCGCATTGCTCTGTTCCTGCGCGAAGAGCAGCGCGCCATCGGCGGTGCCGGTCATGCCGTCTGCGGTCATCGGGCCGGACCAGGCCCGCTCCCAGCGCGCCCCGGCCGCGATCACGCCGGCGATGGGCTGGATCGCCGCTTCCTTCTCGCCCGCCTGGCGCTGTGCGGCGGCGGGCGCGGCAAGGGCCGCCATGCAGGAGATCGCCATCAGCGCGGGCAGGGCTGCCCTCATGCGGAACCTCATGATCTTCTCCCTTTCATGGCGGCGGGCGCGCCTCAGTCGGACGGCGGCTTGATCGTGCTTTCCCCGTCCTCGTAATTGGTGCGGTCATTGTCGTAATCGATGGAGATCATCCGATCGAAGCCCTCGGCGGGCTGGTAGACGACCTCGCCCGCCCACGGCTCGGACAGGGTCGCCGGATCGGTAATAACGAACGCATTGACGATGCGATTGCCCACCTTGCGGATGCGCTCGACATAGCGCGCCGCCTCCGAGAGCACCGGGGAACCGTGGAAATATTGATTGGGATTGCGCACCTGGATGGTCTCGATGACCAGCGTGTCGCCTTCCCAATGACCCACGGATTCGCCCCAGACGGTCGGCCAGCTATCGTCCGGCCCGGGCAGCTTGCGCCCGTCCGTATAGACATGGCGCACGTCCCGATAGGCATTGATGATGAGCACTTCCTCGGGCGTGATGAGAAACTGGAGGGGCGCGGCGGCATTCATCATCATCGGATAGCCCCAGCCCTCCGCCTTGCGCCCGCCGCCCTGGTTGCGCCCGGCCTGGAGCTTGCGGCCCGCTTCGTTCCACGGCGCATTGAAGCCGAACAGCGGCATGGCGGCACGAGCCGGCGCCTCGCCGGTCGTGCGCGCCTCGATGCTGCGCTGGGCGAGGCCGCCGATGGAGGTCTCGTCATTCTCGGTGAGCCAGTAGCCGCTCCAGTCGGGCAGCTTCGCAAAGGCCTCCGCGCGCGCCGCCTTATCCGACTGCGCGGCAGCGGGCGCGACGCCCAGAGCAAGGCCGAGCGCGGCCAGCGCGCGCACACCCCGCCTCATGACGCCTTCTTGCCGATCGGCGATCCGTCCGCCGCCGCGGCGGTCAGCACCACGCCGCCCGGGCTCCCGTTGCGCAGCGGATTGACGGTGACGGTGATCCTGTCCCCGGGCTTGAGCGAAGAGGGCCGCCAGCCATTGGCGTAGAGATACATGGGAGCGCCCATCTCCATGCTCCACTCCACATCCTTGCCGGACTCGTCCTTGACGACGAGCTGGATGTAGCAATGCGGATTGGTCCACTGGAACTGCCGGACCGTGCCGGAGACCGAGACGGTCTTCTGCTGGTCGAACATCGCCATGCTGTGATGCGCCTGCGCCGGCAGGGCGCAGAGAGGCACGGCCAGCAGGCCGGCCAGAAACAGACGACAGCGCACATTCCCTCTCCCGGCGCTTATTGTTTCGCGCATCTTGGCACCGCAAAAGGCTTTCGTCACCCATGTTGATGCAGGGATGCGACGAGCGCCCGGACTGCGCGCGCTCGCCAGACGGCATTCACCGCACCAGCCGCTTCCAGCCGACCCAGATGCCGGTCGCGGACGTGACGATCCCCGCGATGGAGAAGAGCCAGATCACGATGTCGCGCGCCGGCCAGAAATCGAGCAGCAGGTTGAGATCCCAGCGGTGCAGCAGGTCGAACAGCCAGCGGTAGAGCCGCCCGCGTGTGTCCGTGCCGCCCAGCATGGCGCCGCTCGCCGGATCGATATGAACCCAGGTCTCGGCCGGATCATCGAAACGCACACGCAGCACCGGCAGCTTCACCGTGTCGTTGACCGCATACCAATAAGCGTCCGGCGCGGTCAGCCTTTCGATGCCGGCGACGCGGTGGCCCGGCATCAGCCCGGCGGCGGCCGCGCGCACTTGTGCCTCGTCCGCCGCGAAGGGCCGGAAGGTCACGGGATCGAGCAGCCGCTCGCGCCCCTCGCTCTCTTCCACGCGCAGATAGGTTTTGCCGGCGGCCGCGCTCAGCGTGATGCGCTTCGCCCCCAGCGCGGCGGCCGCCAGCGCGGCCATGTCCGCCTTGGCCGGCACATCGGCCAGCGTGTAGGTCATCACCTCCTGCGGCGCGATGCCCCCGGTCGCGAAATAACGGCCCGGATCGACCGAGAGCCAGCCGCTGAAGATCCAGCCGATGAGGAAGAGGCTGCCGATCAGTCCGGCGATATGATGCCACTTCATCCAGCCATGATAGGGCGTCATGCGCCCGCCCTTGAACCGCCGCTTGCCCGCGCGCACGCGGATGACGCCGATCCAGACGCCGGCGATCGCGCCGATGATGCAGGGCCCGGAGGACCAGAGCACGACCTGCCGCCAGGCGGGGGGATGCTCACGCAGCGCGCGCGGATAGAGCCAGTGCGGCACCGACCCCAGCCAGTTCCAGAAACGCTCCTGCGCATTGGTGTCCAGCACCACCGCGCCAGTCCGCGAGGAGACGTAGAGGATGCGCCCGCCCGGCCCTTCCAGCTGCGCTTTCCAGAGCGGTCGATGGCGATCGAAGCTGCCCGGCACGGTCCACTGATCGCTCTCGACGAGCCGCATGTCCCGCACCGGCGCGCCGCCGAACAGGGCCGCGATCCGCGCCGCCTCGGCCCGTCCGGCGGGCGCGACGAGGGCGCCGTCCCGCGCGGAGACGGCGATCTCCTCACCGTCCCACGGCGTCACACGCCAGACGGGCCGGTCGCCGCGCATCTCCAGCGTCATGCTGCGCGGAATTTCGGGAAAGATGGCCGCGGCGGCCGCCTCGCCCGGCCCGGTGCGCACCTGCGCCCAGTCGATGGGCGCAAGGCCGCGCAGCCGCTCCGCCCCGCTCAGCGCGGGAAAGGGCACATAGACCATCACCAGGCCCGAGACGAACCACATCGCGAAGAGCAGGCATGTGACGATGCCCACCCAGCGATGCGTCAGATACAGCCAGCGTTTCGCCACATGTCCCCATTTAGGGACATGTGGCCTCACGGCCTTAGAAGCTGGCACGGATCGCGACGTCGAACGACTGCGGCCTGCCGAGAATCCATTGCTGGTCGCCATTGGTGCTCACCGCATAATCCTTGTCGAAGAGATTATACACCCGCACGTCCAGGCCGACATTGGGCGTGATCGCATAAGTGAAGCCCGCGTCGACCACCGCATAAGCCGGCACGCGGAAGGTTTCCGCACTGTCAGTGAAGCGCCGGCCGACATAACGCAGGTTCGCGCGGACCTGAAACCGCTCGATGCCGCTCCAGCGCACCTCCAGATTGGCCGCCTGCTCGGGCACGCCGGCCGGCGTTAGGTCCGTATCGTCGATGTTCGCGTCCAGCAGCGTGCCGTTGGCATCAATACTGAAGCCGCCGGGCAATTGCATGGTGAGGCTCGCCTCGATGCCCTGCGAGGAACGCTGGCCGACCTGCTCGATCTCGCCATTAGTCCGCGTCTGGGTGAAGAGGTTCTTCTTGACCAGGCGATAGGCCGCGAAGGTGAAGGCGCCGCGCCCGTCGAGGAAGAGCGACTTGATACCCGCTTCATATTGGTAGCCATCGGCATTGGTGAGCTGGAACTGGCTCTCCGCCCCGGAGTAAGTGGTCAGCGTGCCGAGCGGGTCCACCGCTGTCGCATATTGGCCGTAGAGCGTGAGGTTGGGATTGACCTCATAGACCGCGCCGACGCGCCAGGTGGTGTGGTCCAGCGTCTTGTAGGCGCTGTTCCCGCCATTGAGCGCGGGCGTCTCGCCGGTGATGCTGCCGCCGGTATAGACATAGTTCCAGCGGCCGACCTTGTTGCGCTCATAGCGGACGCCCGCGACCAGCGAGAACTGCTCGGAGAGCGCCAGCCGGTCCTCGGCATAGACAGAAAAGGTGTCCGTCCTGGTGCGGTAGCGCGGCGCGATGCCCTGCGTATCGAGCACGACGCCGGGGTCGAAATTGCGCGGATCGACCTCGTCCTCCTGGAAATCCGATCCGAAATTATGCCCGTACACCAAGTCCACCCGGCTCACATCGATGCCGACGAGCAGGTCGTTCTTCGCTCCGCCGCCGATCGGCGTGCTGAGCTTCACGCTGCCCTGATTGCCATATTGCTCCTGATCGTGGACGATGCCGTAATTGTCGGTGCGATAGATGTTGCCGGGCGTGCCGTAGCCAATCTCGTTGGGGCAATCGCCATCGTCGTCGATCCAGCAATAGGTCTCGACATTCTTCCACTTGCGCTTGCTGATGAGATAATAAGCGGTGTTGTTGATCGTCACAGTGTCCGAGACGGTCCAGTCGAGCGTCAGGCCCAGGCGATTGTCGCGGTAGCGCATCTGCGCGTCGCCGCCATTATAGTTGCGCTCGCGGATCGAGGTGTCGAGCTTTGAATCGATCAGCGGCGTGCCGAAATATTTGCTCGGGTGAAACTCGCCATAATCGTTGCGCAGCGTCAGGCTGAAATCGTCGCTGGGCGCGAAGCGCAGCGCGCCCGAGAGCGCCAGATTGTCGGAATCGCCCCGGTCCACATAGCCGTCCGACTGGCGATAGACCGCATCGGCGCGGAAGGAGAAGCCGCCGCCGAGCGGGCCGCCCACGCCGCCCGCGAGACGCCAGCTGTTCTGCGATCCATAACCCAGCTCCGCCTGCGCCTCATAGCGCTGCTCGTTGGGCGCCTTGGGGATGACATTGACCGCGCCGCCCAGCGCGCCCTGCCCGTAGAGCACGGAGGCGGGGCCGCTCAGCACCTCGATCCGCTCGATATTCCACGGGTCGGACGGGAAAGTGATGGTGCCGGCGACCGGGAAGAGTCGCACGCCGTTGAAGAGCTGGAGCACCGATCCCTGCCCGCTGAATCCGCGCATGACGAGCGAGGTGCCGCCATTGCCGGGGCTGCCGCTGCTCGTGATGCCGGGCGCGCGCGTGACGGCATCGATCACCAGTTCATCGCCACGCAGGCGGATGGTGTCGCCGTTCACCACGCTCACCGAGGCCGGCGTCTCCATGATGGAGAGGCCCAGGCGGCTGCCGGTGGGCGACACGGTTTCGAGGTCCGCCTCGCGAATGCCCGTCACGATGATGGGCATATTGGCATCGGCATCGTTCCCGGCCTCCTCGGCCAGTGCGGCCACGGGCTGGAGCAGGAGCCATGCCAGGGCGGTTGCAGCCGACGCCCGGCGCAAATTATACTGCGAAGTCATGATAAGCCTCCGTCACCTGTCACTTTTCTCCATGTGCGGCGTCGGTCGGCGATCGTTTCGATGCGAACAAGTTATGTACGGTTCGCTGAAACGTTACAGCGGCTCGTTTCCGTTCGGCAGAAGCCGGCCGTTGCCGAAATTCGCGAGCGCCGCAGACATGCCGCCACGAAAGGCCGCGTCATGCGTTAATCCGCGCATGGCAGGGGATGAGCAGAGAGCGGCCAAGGCCCAGACGAAGCTGGCGAAGAGCGCCGACAGGCTCGAGCAAAGCGCCGAGCAGCAGAACGAGAGCGCGGATCGGCGCACGGAACTGGCGGCCGACCGCACCATATTGGCGGCCGAACGAACCTATGCCGCCTGGGTGCGCACCGGCCTCGCCGCCCTGGCCGCGGGCGTCGGCGCCCGGGCGCTGCTGGAGGCCCTCGTGCCCGCCTGGCTCGGCATCGCGACCGGAAGCCTGCTCATTCTCTTCAGTGCCTTCTGCTTCCTCGCCGCGGTGTGGCGCCAGATGCTGAAGGTCGCGCCGCCGCGCCCGGATACGCCCCGCCTGCCCTCGGCGCTGCTGCTCTTCATCAACGGCTTCCTCACGCTGGTGAGCCTCGCCGCGCTCGTCGGCATCTGGGTGGGATGAGCCTGCCGCAGATCCTCTCGCTCGCCACACTGGGCGGGATGATGGCGCTCTTCATCTGGGGGCGGTTCCGCTATGACGTGACAGCCGTCCTGGCGTTGCTCGCGGCGCTGGCGCTCGGCATCGTGGAGCCGGACGACGCCTTTCGCGGCTTCTCGGACGATATCGTCATCATCGTGGGTTCGGCGCTGGTGATCTCGGCGGCGGTGCAGCGCTCGGGCTTCATCGAGTTCCTGCTGCACATCGTCTCGCGCTATGTGACGCGCGTGCGCGGGCAACTCCTCCTGCTCTGCATCTCGGTCGGCCTCGCCTCGGGCCTCATCAAGAACGTCGGCGCCCTCGCCATGCTGATGCCGGCCGCCTTCCAGATGGCGAAGCGCAACGAGACGAGCCCCTCGCTCTTCCTCATGCCCATGGCCTTCGCCTCGTTGCTGGGCGGCCTGACCACCCTGGTCGGCACCTCGCCCAACATCATCGTGAGCCGCGTGCGCGAGCAGATGACCGGCGAGCCCTTCGGCATGTTCGATTATTTCCCGACCGGGGCTGCGCTGCTGGCGATCGGCATCGTCTTCCTGCATTTCGGCTACCGGCTGCTCCCCAGCGACCGGCGCGCCGCGCCGACCATGGCCGAAGCGCTCAACATCGAGAGCTATGTGACGGAAGTCACCGTGAACGAAGGATCGCCGGCGCTGGGCGAGACCCTGGGCGCCTTCACGCGACGGCATCACAAGGAAGTCGCCATCGCCTCGGTGATCCGCGCGGGCAAGCGCCGGGCGCCTCATGCCGCGATCCGGCTGCGCGAAGGCGACGTGCTGATCCTCAGCGGCGAGCCCGATGCGCTGGAGCGGATCATCGCCATCGACAGGCTGGGCCTGGAAGGCGAGCAGCGCGACTTCGCCGACGGTGCGGAGAAGGACGAGATCGGCGTCATCGAGGCCGTCGTGACCAAGGGTTCCGTGCTGCTCGGCCAGTCCGCCAGCCGGATGCGGCTCCAGCGGGACTATGGCCTCAATCTCATCGCCGTCTCGCGCCAGGGCGAGCAACTGACCGCGCGGCTGGGCGCCATCCGCCTGCGCGCCGGTGACGTCATCGTGCTGCAAGGTCCCCTCGGCCTGCTGCCCGAGCGGCTGCGCGATCTTGGCGCCTTGCCGCTGGCGGAGCGGGCCATTCGCCTGGGCGCTTCCAAGCGCGGCCTGCTGCCCGTGCTGATCCTCGCCGCGGCGATGACGCTGACTGCGCTCGGCGCGGTGCCCGTCGCC
>CBIMKI010000063.1:0-13150 GCA_966244395.1 uncultured Sphingobium sp.
CAGACCACCACCTGCGCCACCGGCACCGCAAGACCGAGCGCGCAGGGGCAGGTGATGATGAGCACGACGATGGCGATGGTCAGCGACTGGTGCCAGCCCGCTCCGGCGATCATCCACCCCGCGAAGCTGAGCGCGGCGAGCAGGTGCACCACCGGCGCATAAAGCCGCGAGGCGCGGTCCGCGAGGCGGACATAAGCCGACTTGGTCTGCGTCGCGCTGTCCATGAGCCGGGCGATTTCGGCAATGGCGCGCGCCTCGCCCACCGCCGTCACGCGCAGCGTCACCGGCGCATCGAGATTGAGCGTGCCTGCCGCGGCGTCGGCGCCGGGGCCGAGCGCCACGGGCCGGCTCTCGCCTGTCAGCAGCGAGAGGTCGAACCGGCTGCTGCCGCTCTCGATGATCCCGTCCGCCGCCAGCCGCTCGCCGGCCGCGACGAGGATGCGGTCGCCGGCTTCCAGCCGGTCTGCCGCGACCCACTGGCTCGTGCCGTCCTGCGCGATCCGCATGGCGCCGGGCGCGGTGCGGCGCACCAGTGCCTCCGCGCCGCTCGCCGCCTTGCCGCGCATCATCTCGTCGAGCACGCGCCCGGCGAGCAGGAAGGTGAGCAGCATGAGCGCGCCGTCGAACCAGGCATGATGCCCGCCGATGATCGTCTCGTGGAGCGACATGCCGGTCGCCAGCAGCACGCCGATGGAGATGGGCACGTCCATGTTCGTGTGCCCGGCGCGCAGGGCCTTTAGCGCGGAGGCGAAGAAGGGCCGGCCGGCATAAGCGACGGCGGGAATGGCGATGAGCGCGGAGATCCAGTGGAAAAGTTCGCGCGCGCTGCCGTCCGCGCCGGACCAGACCGAGACGGAGAGCAGCATGACGTTCATGGCGGCAAAGGCGGCGACCGCCAGCGCGCGCACCAGCCGTTTCAGTTCAAGGCCGCGCTCGAACGAGGCTGCATTGTGCAGCGGCTGCGCCTCATAGCCCACGGCGTCGAAGGCGCGCAGCAGGTCCGGCTCGGCCATGTCCGCCGCATGGGCGACCGCGACGGTCCGCGCGGAGAAATTGACGCGCGCGCCGCTGATTCCCGGCTGCTGCGGCAGCAGGCGCTCGATCTTGGCGATGCAGCCGGCGCAATGGATGTCCGGCACGGCGAAGCGCGTCTCGACCGCGCCTTGCGTCCAGTCCTCCCCGGCCGGCTGGTAGGTCATTGCAGGTCGACGAGGCGATTGACGGCGCGGCCGTCCATGCTGGCCCGCACGTGCATGACCCAGCGGCCGGCCGGCAACATCTCGACGCTGCGATAATGTCCATCGCCAAGTGGCTCGAAAGTCAGCGAACGTTCCGCCCACCGGCCGAGCGGATGCCGGGCCAGCGCGATGATGCGCGCGCCGGGCATCGCCTGGCCGTGCGTGGAGAGCGTGGCCTCGACTCGACCTGTCTCGCCGCGCGTCACCTCAAGATCCCAGCCGAGCGCCGCTTCCTCGCGCGCCTGTTCCAGCCAGCCGTTGAACTTCTGGCTGGCGACATAGCTGTTGTCGACCACCAGCCCGCCAAATGTCGTGGTGGCGAGCGTCGCCATGGTGAGATTGACCGCAATGACCACGCCGAAGAAGGCGACGAGGATCATGGCCATATGCCGGCCGGTAAAGCGCTTCTCCTGTGTCTCGCCGCTCATTGTCCTGCCTCCGGCCTGATGAAGCTCTCGTCGTCGGTGTCCGTCTCGGCGCCTTCACCGAAGGTGCGCAGCGTGAACTGGAAGTCCTCCCGCGCGGCCCCGGCGGCCGGCGCCACCACGAAGACGCGGTTCTTGTACACCTGATCGGCGGGCACCGTCACCTTGATGCTGCGCGCGGCCTGATCGCGCGCCGTGCCCTCGGCCCACATCATCGCGCCCGGCAGGCCGTCGAGAGCGAATTCCATCTCGCGCGGGCGGCCTTCCATGTTGCTGAGCTTGACGAGATAGGCATTGCGGATCGAGCCGTCCGACAGGCGGACATATTGCGGGTTGCGGTCCGCATTGGCGCCGATGTCGATGCGCGTGCGCGTGCCGAGCGTGAAGAGCATGGCAAGGCCGATGCCGCCCCAGACCATGAAATAGGCGATGGTGCGCGGGCGGAACAGCCGCTTGAGCGCGGGCACGGGCGGCTCGCCGCGCATCTCCGCTTCGCTGTCCAGCTCCGTCGCATAATCGATGAGCCCGCGCGGCCGGCCGATCTGGTCCATTACCCGGTCGCAGGCATCGATGCAGAGCGCGCAGGTGATGCAGCCGATCTGCGGTCCTTCGCGGATGTCGATGCCGGTCGGGCAGACCTGCACGCATTGCAGGCAGTCGATGCAGTCGCCGAAGGGCTGCGCACCGAAGGCCTGGGGCGCTTCCTCCGCGCGCTTCTTGCCGTGGCTGCGGGGCTCGCCGCGCCAGTGCTTGTAAGTGACGATCAGCGATTTCTCGTCCGTCATCGCCGCCTGGATGCGCGGCCAGGGGCACATGTAGATGCACACCTGCTCGCGCATGAAGCCGCCGAAGATGAAGGTCGTCATGGTGAGGACGAAGACGGTGCCATAAGCGACGGGTGCTGCCTGCCCGGTCCAGAAGTCCCGCTGGAGCGTTGGCGCGTCGGCGAAATAGAAGATCCAGGCGCCGCCGGTCGCGAAGGATATGAGCAGCCACACGCTCCACTTGCGCAGTCTTTTGAAGAGCTTGGAGGCTGTCCATGGCGCCTTTTCGAGGCGTATCTGCGCATTGCGGTCGCCATCGAGCCAGCGCTCGACATGCTGGAACAGGTCGGTCCAGACCGTCTGCGGGCAGGCATAGCCGCACCAGGCGCGGCCTACGGCGGACGTCACCAGGAAGAGGCCGATGCCCGCCATGATGAGCAGGCCCGCCACATAATAAAATTCATGCGGCCAGATCTCGATGCCGAACATGTAGAAGCGGCGATGGGCGAGATCGACCAGCACCGCCTGGTCCGGCGCATAGGGCCCGCGGTCCCAGCGGATCCATGGCGTCACCCAGTAGATGGTCAGCGTCACGGCCATGACGAACCATTTGAACCGGCGGAAGAGCCCGTCGATCTGCTTGGGATAGACCGCCTTGCGCTTCTCGAAGAGGCTCGCCTGGGGCTTGGTCAGTTCTTCAACGGGGGACATGGCAGCGTCCGATCACAAAATTGATGCGCGGACCCGAATCCGGGGCTCCGCCTGGGATTGGCTGCCCTGGGCGCCCGCCGCTTGTCGGTGCTCAAGGAAGCTCTGTCAGTCGCCGTGGGCCTGTTTCGCTGCCGCAGCATTGAGCCAGATCAACGGTCGGGTGCTTTTCTCCTGCTCCTGCTCACGATATGGGAGCCCAGGCCGTCCGGGCAACTGGGCTCCCACTTTCGGATGAATGGTCCGGGCTATTGCGCGGCGTTTCCTTCCGCCTCGGCCGCATTGGCGGCGGCCTGCGCCTCGGCCTCCTCGAGCACCGGATTGGCCTCGCCGCCGCCGCGCGAATGGACATAGGCGGCCAGCATCTTGATGGTCACCTGGTCCAGGCGGCCGGCCCAGGCGGGCATGACGCCGTGGCGGCTGTTGTTCACCGTCTGCGTCAGTGCCTCGCGGCTGCCGCCGTAGAGCCAGATGCCGTCGGCGAGGTTCGGTGCGCCGAACTGGCGGCCACCCTTGGCGTCGACGCCGTGGCACACGGCGCAATTGGCCACGAACAGGCCCTCGCCGCGCCGCGAAGAGCGGCTCGCTTTCTCCGCGCCGCTGGCGACGCGAATGAAGCTCACCACGTCCTGCACCTGCGGCGCGGTCAGGATGCCGTCGCGGCCGAAGGCGGGCATCATGCTCTGCCGGGTCTCATCGACGCCGGGGCTGCGGATGCCGTGCGCGATGGTATATTCGAGCGCCTCGAGATCGCCGCCCCACAGCCAGTCGTCGTCGTTGAGATTGGGGTAGCCCGATCCCGGCCGCACGCCGTCCGCGCCCGATCCGTGACACTGCACGCAATGCACCTTGAAGGCCGCCTCGCCGCCGCGCACCGCCGCCTCGAACAGCTCGGGCTGCGCGCCCAGCCTGTCGATGGGCGTGGCCGCGATGGCCGAGAGGATCGGCGCGCGCACGTTGGCCGCGCGGCCCATCTCGTCGTGCAGCACCGCCCGGCTCGACCAGCCCCATAGGCCCTTTGTCGCGCCCGTGATGCCCGGCCAGGCCGGATAAACCACGGTATAGGCGAGCGAGATGACGACTGTGGCGAAGAAGGTCCACAGCCACCAGCGCGGCATCGGCGTGTCGAGTTCCTCGATGCCGTCCCATTCATGGCCGACGGTTTCGGTCCCGGTCGGCTGGTCGACGCGCTTCTTCGGGTCAGCCATGGCTCTTTTCCTTTTCGGCGGGCTGCTGCCTCTCGCTTTCATCCTCGGCGAAGATCATGGTCGCGTCATCCTGATAATGGTGCCGCGAGCCCGGCCTGAAGACCCAGATCGCGAAGGTGAGGAACACGACGACCATGGCGGCCAGGCCATAGCTGTCGGCGAAGTGCCGGATCGTGTCGTAGCTGCTCATTGCTCCAGCTCCTGCGGCGCCGCGCTCTCGAAATCGACGAGCGTGCCGAGCATCTGGAGATAGGCGACGAGCGCGTCCATCTCGGTCAGGCGGGCGGGATTGCCGTCGAAGTCGCGGGCCTGCGCCTTGGGATAACGCTTGAGCAGGTCCTCGGTGTCCGCGTCAGGATCGGCCTGGGCGCGCAGATCGGCATTGGCCTGCGCGATGTCCGCATCCGAATAAGGCACGCCCACGGCGCGCTGCGCCTTGAGGTGCGCGGCCATATCGCCGGAGTCGAGGTCCGTCTGCGCCAGGAAGGCATAAGGCGGCATGATCGATTCCGGCACCACGCTGCGCGGGTCCTTGAGGTGCTGCACATGCCATTCGTCCGAATAGCGGCCGCCCACGCGGGCGAGATCCGGCCCGGTGCGCTTGGAGCCCCACTGGAAGGGATGGTCGTACATGCTCTCGGCCGCGAGGCTGTAGTGGCCGTAGCGCTCCACCTCGTCGCGGAACGGGCGGATCATCTGCGAGTGGCAATTGTAGCAGCCCTCGCGCACGTAGATGTTGCGGCCCGCCAGCTCCAGCGGCGTGTAGGGCCGCATGCCCTCCACCTTCTCGATCGTGCTGTCGATCCAGAAGAGCGGTGCGATCTCCACGATGCCGCCGATGGCGACGACGACCAGCGAGATCGCGCCCAGCAGCGTGACGTTGCGTTCGAGTTTCTTGTGCTTTTCGGCAAGCATGCTCATGGCTCCTGCCTCCTCATTCTGCGGGTTGGGCTTGCGGAGCGACGAGCGGCTTGTCGCTGGCCGGGTCGGGCCTGGTCTCGCGCATCGGCGCCTCGTCGCGGACGTGACCCAGGATCGTGCGCCAGACGTTCACCACCATGAGCACCGCGCCGGCGATGTAGAGCAGACCCCCGGTGGCCCGGATGAGATAGTAAGGCTGGAGCACCTTGACCGTGTCCGAGAAGGACCAGACCAGATAGCCGTCGGCGCCATATTCGCGCCACATCAGGCCCTGGACGATGCCGCCCACCCACATGGCCGAGGCGTAGAAGACGATGCCGAGCGTCGCCAGCCAGAAGTGCCAGTTGACCATGCGCAGCGAATAGAGTCGCTCCCTGCCCCACAGGCGCGGGGCCAGATAATAGACCGCCGCGAAGCTGATGAGCCCGTTCCAGCCGAGCGCGCCGGCATGGACGTGCGCGATCGTCCAGTCGGTATAGTGCGACAGGCTGTTGACGCTCTTGATCGAGAGCATCGGCCCCTCGAAGGTCGCCATGCCGTAGAAGGCGAGCGCCATCACCATCATGCGGATGATGGGATCGGTGCGCACCTTGTCCCAGGCGCCATTGAGCGTCATGAGGCCGTTTATCATGCCGCCCCAGCTCGGCATCCACAGCATGACGGAGAAGACCATGCCCAGCGTCTGCGCCCAGTCGGGCAGCGCGGTGTAGTGGAGATGGTGCGGGCCGGCCCAGATGTAGAGGAAGATCAGCGACCAGAAGTGGATGATCGACAACCGATAGCTGTAGACCGGCCGCTCCGCCTGCTTGGGAATGAAGTAATACATCATCGCCAGGAAGGGCACGGTGAGGAAGAAGGCCACCGCATTGTGCCCGTACCACCACTGGGTGAGCGCATCCTGCACGCCCGCGAAGGCGCTGTAGCTCTTGGAGCCCAGGAAGCTCACCGGCACCGCCAGATTGTTGACGATGTGCAGCATGGCGATGGTGATGATGAAGCTCAGGTAGAACCAGTTCGCCACGTAGATATGCGGCTCGCTGCGGCGCAGCAGCGTGCCGCCGAACACGACGAGATAGGCGACCCAGACGACGGTCAGCCACAGGTCCACATACCATTCCGGTTCGGCATATTCGCGTGCGCCCGTGACGCCGAGCACATAGCCCGTGGCGGCAAGCACGATGAAGAGCTGATAGCCCCAGAAGACGAAGCGGGCGAGCCAGGGAAAGGCCAGCCGCACGCGGCAGGTGCGCTGCACGACATAATAGCTTGTCGCGATGAGCACATTGCCACCGAAGGCGAAAACGACGCCCGAGGTATGCAGCGGCCGCAGCCGCCCGAAACTCAGATAAGGCTCGAAGTTGAGCGCCGGAAAGGCGAGCTGCAAGGCAATGAACAGGCCGACGAGGAAGCCGACGATGCCCCAGAAGACCGTGGCGATCACGCCCCAGCGAACCGGATCGTCGTCATATTTCCCCTGGTCTGGCATGCGCAGGACGCCCCGCAGCAGACCGCCATAGTCGGCGGTCTTCAGCGTCGCGGCCAGCGTGATGAAGGCGGCCAGCGCGACGATCGCCATCTGGATGGAGAAGGCTCCGTCCACGGCGGCCGCCGATGCGAATATGGCCAGGAGGGCGATGACGAGCCAGAGGCCCGCCCGCATGGTCAAACTTGTCATGTTCACCCCTTGTGCAGCAGCTCAGTCGAATGACTGTGGGTCGCCCTGCCGGAGAGGTCTGACTGGGTCATTGACCTGCATCAACCGGGCGGCTCCACTCACAGAAACAACTCCGTCCTTTACCGAAATCGCGGATATGTCCTTGGCCGGATCATCCGCTCGGCATGCATGGTTTCAGCCGTTGCCGGCCTCTGCCTCCATGGCTTCGCGATCGAGGATGATGACGGCGCGGCGGTCGGGCAGATCGATGACGCCGGCCTGGCGCAGTCGCGTGAGCTGACGGCTCACCGTCTCGATGGTGAGGCCGAGCAGGTCGGCCATCTGCTGGCGGCTCAATGGCAGCTCGAAGCGCTGGACCGCCTCGATGCGCCCGCCGCAGCTCGCATCGGCCAGGCGCTGCGCCATTTCGAGCAGGAAAGTGGCAACGCGCTCGCCCGCGCTTTTGCGGCCGAGCAGCAGCATCCAGTGGCGCGCGCGATCCAGCTCGTTGAGCGTGCGCTGCAGCAATTTGTGCTCAAGCTCGGGATGCTCGCGGGCGAATTCGTCGAAGGCCGAGCGCGTGAACATGCAGACCTGCGCGTCGCTGAGCGCGGTCACGCTGTGCTGGGTCGTGCTGCCGAAGGGGCGGCCGATGAAGTCGGACGGATAGACCACGCCGACGATCTGCTCGCGCCCGTCGGCGGTCGAGGTCGAAAGCTTCAGCACGCCCTCGATCACGTTGGCGACGAGCGAGCTGTCGTCGCCTTCCCACATCAGCGTCTGGCCGCGATGCACGGCGACGCGGCGCCCGATGCGATTGAGCGCCTCCAGCTCCTCCATGTTCAGCGAAGAACAGATCGCGCGATTGCGGATGACACAGGTTTGGCAGCTGTCCACGGATTGTTGATAGCGCACAACTGGCTCACTTCCAATGGTCATGAAACGATCGGCCGGGCAGACGGCCTCATCCTTTCGGACGAGACCCGCCGGAGCGGATGTCAGTAGCCGACGGTGAAGCGCGTGTTAACGTGCTTCGGCGTCTCGATCTCGTCGATCATCGCGATCGCGAAATCCTCGTAGCTGATCGAACTCTTGCCGTCCGGCGCGGTCAGCAGCGTTTCTTCGCCCAGGCGGAAAGTGCCGGTCCGCTCGCCGGGGCCGAAGAACATGGCGGGCGAAAGGAATGTCCAATCGAAGTCCACGCCGGCCTTGAGCTTGTTGAGGAACTGACGCGCGGGCTCGGCCTCCACCTTGATGAAGTCCGGGAAGCCCGGCGTATCGATGAGCACCTGGCCGTCCTCGGTGTTGAGCGACGCCGCGCCGCCCACGACGAGCAGCCGGACGCCGGCCTTGCGCGCGACCGCGAACACGGCCTCGCCGTCCAACTCCTTGAAAGGCATGGAGAGGATGACGGCGTCATGCCCCTTCACCCTGGCGGCCATGTCGTCGGTGTCGTTGATATCGGCCGAGACCCAGCTCACGCCCTCGCGCGGGGCCTGGTCGCCGGCGTGGCGCGAGATGGCGGTGACGCTGTGGCCACGGCTCAGTGCTTCGGTGACGAGACGCTGGCCGGCATTGCCGGTGGCGCCCATGATGGCAATCTTCATGGCATCGACTCCCTCTCGCATGCCCCGGCCCAGCCGGAACCGATACAGTCCCATAGGAGCCCTTCGCGCCGAATGACAAGGCCGGGGAAGACACGGTCCGGGCAAAAAGCGGCATTTGCACCCCTTGCAAACTGCGCAGCGAAGGGCGGCTGGCGACCCAAAAGCGAACATTTCATCCGTTCGGGCTGAGCCCTTCGACTGCCTGCTTGCAGCAGGCGCTCAGGATAAACTTCAGCTTTCAGCTGAAGTCGAAGCCCTCAGCCGAGCTTGTCGAGGCCAAGTGCTTCGCCTCCGCTCAGCAGAGCCCCCTTCGACCAGGCTCAGGACAGGCTTCGACTTCGCTCAGGGCGAACGGCGGTTATGGCTCAATGACCGCTCCACCCCAAAGCCGCCACAAGCCAGGCCCCCGCCAAGCGCCGAGGAAAAAGAAAGGCGCCGGCCCGCCCCCGTGCTGGGCGGATATGCCGGCGCCTTACGCCCGGGAAGGCATCCGGGCGCGGAGTTTCGTGTCGCCGCCTAGAAGCGCATCGTCAGGCCCGCGCGCAGCGTGCGCGGCTCGACCACGCGGCTGAGGCGGCCCTCGACCGGCGCGGTGTCGAAGGCGGGAATGTAGGATTCGTAGTAATAAGCGATGTCCTTGTCCCGGCTGTCGAAGAGGTTGGTCAGCTCGGCATAGAGTTCCACCGGGCCCAGCGTGTAGGCGCCGCGGACATTGACGACATTGCTGCCCTTGTCGCGCACGCTGTTGTCCTCGATCAGCGGATAGGGGCCCAGATGCCGCAGGCGGGCCGAGAATTTGAAGTCGCCCGGCAGCAGCGTGACGCCCACCTGCCCCGCATCCTCGAAGGCATTGGGTATGTGGTCGCCATTGTCGTAGCGCGAATGGCTCTTGGTGTAGCTGCCGTCGATCGCGATCCAGGGCGCCGGCCGCCAGAAGGCGACCAGCTCATAGCCGTGGCGATTGCTGGCGCCGGTCGGCTCCACGGCGTTTGAATCGCCCACGAAGCGCAGCTCCGAGCCCACGTCGAGCCACCAGTAGGTCGCGGTGAGCGTCAGCTTGCCGAGTTGCGCGCGCGCGCCCAATTCCTTGCCGGTTCCCTTGACCAGCACGGGCACCGGCGTCGCGGTGACGGCGCCGCGCACGTCGTTGGAGTGGAAGCCCCGGCCCCAGTTCGCATAGAGTTCGAGCTGCGGGATGACGGTCCAGGCCAGCGCGATCTTGGGCGAGACGATGCTGTCCTTGCCCGCGCCCTCGCCCGATGCCAGCCCCTCGGCGTCCTTGGCCTTGACGTCATACCAATAATGGTCGCCGCGCAGGCCGCCGATGATGCGCAGGCCCTTCACCGGCTGCCAGGTCGCCTCGGCATAGCCCGCGAGCGAGCCCTCGGTCACCTCGAAGGTGCCGAAGCTGTCGGAGAAGACGCGGTCGATCGTGTGATGCACGCCCACGTTGCCGATGTCGTCGATCTGCGCCTGGCCGCCCAGCGTGAGCTGGAACTGGTCGGAAATGTCCCACCATTTGGAGCCGCTCGCCTGGAAGATCCAGCGCTTGTCGAACTGGCGGATCTGCGCGCTCGTCCCATCGGGATTGGCATAGGTGGGGTTCGAGAACATCCACCAGTTGTAATATTGCGCCGAGACATTGGCCTTGAAGCTCTCGCCCTTGAGGCCGATGTCGCCGATGAAGCGGGTCGTCTCGCCCTTGGCGGTCGGATCGGGCGAGCAGAACACGTCCGCGCACACGGCCGAGCCCACGATCCGCTCGGGGATCTGCTCGGTCGGGTTCCAGGTCGCATGATAGGCGTGAAGGGAGACCGAGAGATCGGTCGCCCCGAAGGACTGCACATATTTGCCGAAGCCCGAGACGTGGCGCAGCTTCTCGGGCTCTTCCCACGGGCCGTCATAGACCTTGCCCTGAATGGCGAAGGTGAAGGCGCTGTCCTGCCCCGTGGGCAGCGTCGCCCCAGCCGCCGCGCGGCGCCAGCCGTATGAGCCGATCTCGGCCGAGACCCACGGCTTGTCGAAGCTGTCCACCGTGGTGATATAGGCCGCGCCCGCGAGCGCGAAGTCGCCGCCGTCGGCGCGATAGGGGCCTTTGCGGAAGTCCTCGCGCGCCACGATCTCCGGAATGAAGCCGTTGAGATCGAGATAGCCCTGGCCATGGCCGTGGCTGCGGAAGTTCATCTGCACGCCATCGATATAGGTGGTGAAATCCGATCCATGGTCGAGATTGAAGCCGCGCAGGAAATATTGATTGGCCTTGCCCGATCCGGAGTGCTGGGCCGCAACCATGCCGGGCACGGCCTCCAGCAGTTCGGCCACCTTGACGAGCGGGCGGACCAGCAGGTCCTGTCCGCCGATGCTGCCTTCGCTCGCCGATCCGGCGATGCCGATGCGATTCTCGCCACGGCCGAAGACGATGACCTCGGCGCCATTCCCGTCATTATCCGCCTCGTCGGCAGGTGCGGCCGTTCCCTGGCCGGCGACCTGCGCCTGTGCGGCAGCGGGCCAGACACAGGCAAGCGCGAAAAGGGCGCCCACATGATTACGCATTTACGTGAAGTCCTTCAAACTTGATGAGCCCCGGCAGCGCAGGTCCGAGGCCAGACCGACCGTCCCAGCAGTTAGCGAGCTAAGGTCCCGGCGGGCCGAACCAAGTTATGAACGGTTGCGACTTTCAGATGTAACGTTACGGGAAGGGATTTCCCGCAGTGTCCGGCCAGGCGTCAGGGGTTGTTTCCGGGGCCGGCGGCGGGCACTTCGCCTTCGTCCCACATGCCCTGCGCCGAGCGCGGCCCGGCGGCGATCAGCGTGCCGCGCAGATTCTCGTCGCCCACGCCATCGACCGCGAAGAGCGCCTCGAAATAGCCGTCCTTGCCCGCCTGTTCGAGAGCCTTCAGCATCTCGGGCGAGCTTATGATGTCGGCCGCCTGGAGCAGGGCCGGGTCGCGCGTGCCGGCGATCACGAAGATGTGATTGCCGCCCGGTCCCGGCAGCATCGCGATATAGGCATAGTTGCGGCGGGCGGTCTGCCCGTCGCGTGGCGGATCGGCGACATAGACATTGCCCGTCTCGCTGTCGATCAGCTCGTCGAAGCTGCCGATGAAGCCGAAGCGCGAATTGGCGAAGACCGGCTCCTGCAACAGCCCAAGGCCACTGATGAGGCCGATATAGACGATGTCGCCGGACTTGAAGTTGGCTGGCCGCAGCTTGGAGGCCGGCATGACCGAGATGGCCCGCCGCCCCGAGAGGCCGGGCGTCACGATGGGCATGATGGATCGCATCGCATAAGCGGTGCTTACCGGCAGATAATAGAGATTGAGGTCGATCAGCCGCTCGCGCAGGTCCGGCCGATCCATCACCAGCGCGTCGAGATCCTCGCGCGAATTGACCGTATATTCGCGCACCAGCCGCGCGGGGTCCTCGCCGGGGCGGAGCCGTTCGCCCATGATGTAATAGTCGCCCGGCACGATGGTCAGCGAGCGATCGCCCGAGACGAAGGGCGCCCAGACCGGCGAGCGGCGCACTTCGGCCAGCCCGTCCCCGCCCCGCCAGAGGTTCGTCCCCGCCACCGCCAGAGCTGCGCCCAGCAGCAGCGCGAGGCCCATCATCAGCCAGACGGCCGGCCGGCGCAGGAGCGGCATCGGCGGCACCGGCTCGACCGCTTCCTCTCCGGGCTCGATCTCGTCCGGCGTGGCGAGGCGGAAGCGATAGTCGCCCTTGGGCAGCGTCAGCCGCTCGGGCTCGCCCTGTCCGTTGCCCGCATAATAATCGTCCAGCTTCTTGCGCAGGCGATGGACATAGACGCGCACCGAGGCGTCGACGAGCAGGTCCGCCTCCGACTTGCCGAACACGTCGGACGCGACCTCGACCTCCTTCGGGCTTTCCCCCGCCAGCGTGCGCTCGAGCAGATAGTCGAACAGGCGGTGCAGCATGCGCGAGCGGCCGAGCCCGCCGGACGCCCTGATGCGTTCGGCGGCGGTGGAAAGCCGTTCGACGTCGCTCGCTGCGCTCAAAAAATCCGTCCTCGTCTGCATGTCCCGCGCGGGGCGGGGCCATGGCGGAGCCTCTAGCAACAGGATTGTCGCAGAGCGAACATTAGTTTGCGTTGAACGGCCCGCGCGCCGCTCCGCCCGCCTTGACCGGAATCAAGGCGCCGCGTCCCCAGCGCGCCTAGCCAGGGGGAGGAACGCGCAGCGCAGAGAGGATCGGCCATGGCTCATTTCCCCGACAATCCCGGCTTCACCGGGCTCATGCGGATGGTCCGCCTGGAAGGCGACATCCACGACCTGGAAGTGGAGGGCGAAGTGCCCGCCGGGCTCGACGGCGCCTATTACCGCGTCCATCCCGATCCGCAGTTCCCGCCCAAATATCCCGATGACCAGTTCTTCAACGGCGACGGCATGGTGAGCCAGTTCCGCTTCCGCAATGGCCGCATCGACTTTCGCCAGCGTTACGCCCAGACTGACAAGTGGAAGCTGGAGCGCGCCGCCGGCCGCGCCTTGTTCGGCGCCTATCGCAATCCGCTGACCGATGACGAGAGCGTCAAGGGCAGGATCAGGGGCACGGCCAACACCAATGTGCTCGTCCATGCCGGCCGCCTCTTCGCCATGAAGGAAGACAGC
>CBIMKI010000064.1:0-13106 GCA_966244395.1 uncultured Sphingobium sp.
TCACCGGCCAGCCGGCGGCGAGCGTGGACCGCTACATTCTCCTCGACGCGCAGGACTGGATGAGCGACGCGCAACTCCTTGCGCTCTGGTATGAGATCACGCGCACCGCCCGGCCGGGCGCGCGCGTGCTCTTCCGCACCGCCGCCGCGCCGACGCTGCTGCCCGGCCGCCTGCCGGAAAGCCTGCTCGCCCGCTGGCATTATCATGAGGCGGATTCGCGCGGCTTCACGCGGGACGACCGCTCGTCCATCTATGGCGGCGTCCATCTCTATTCGCTGGCCGGCTGATGGCGAGCCGAACGGAAGACAGGCAGGCCGACCATGGCCGGGCCATGGACGCGCAATATGTGTTTCAACGCTATATATATGATATTACAAGGAAATATTATCTTCTGGGCCGCGATCGCCTGATCCGCGATCTCGCCGTGCCGCCCGGTGGATCGGTCCTCGAAGTGGGCGTCGGCACCGGCCGCAATCTCGCGCTGGCCGGCCGCCTCTATCCCGCCGCCCGCCGCTTCGGTCTCGACATTTCGGCCGAGATGCTCAAGTCCGCCCGCGCGAAGCTGGGCGGGGGCGTCCTGCTGGCCCGCGCCGATGCCTGCGCCTTCGATCCGCAGGCCCTGTTCGGCGAGCCCGGCTTCGACCGCGTCTATCTGAGCTACTGCCTTTCGATGGTGCCGGACTGGGAAGCGGCGCTCGCGCAGGCCCTGTCCGTCGTGGAGCCGGGCGGCTCGCTGCACATCGTCGATTTCGGCCAGCAGGAGCGCCTGCCCGGTTGGTTCCGGGCCCTGCTGCGCGCATGGCTCGCGCGCTTCCATGTGACCCCGCGCGCGGGCTTGTTCGCGGCGGCCATGCGCATGGGCGCAGCGGCCGGCGGCACGGTCGCGTGCCGTCCGCTCTGGCGCGGCTATGCGTGGGAAGTGGTCGTCCGCCTGTAGCCCGCCACGCCCGCGCGAACATGCTTCAATACTGTCGAACCCTGTCCTTGCTCAGATGAACGGCCGCAGTGCGTCGAGAAAGGCCTCGCCATAGGCCTCCAGCTTGCGCGTGCCGACGCCGCTCACCAGAGCGAGGTCGCGCAGGGACTTCGGACGGATCGCCGCCATGTCGCGCAGCGTGCTGTCGTGGAAGATCACATAAGGCGGCACGCCCGCTTCCTTCGCCAGGTCGCGGCGGCAGGCGCGCAGCGCCTCGAAGATCGGATCGTCGACCGGATTGGCGCCGGTGTCCCGCTTGCGCCGCCGCTGCCGGGCGGGCGGCAGCACCAGTTCGACGGGCGTCTCGCCGCGCAGATAGGCACGTGCGGATGGGCCGAGCATCAGGCCGCCATGCTCGTTCGTCTCCAGTGCCTCATGCACCATGAGCGCGCGCGTGACGGGCTTGAGCAATGCGGCCTCCTCGCCCTCGACGATGCCGTAGACGGAGAGCCGGTCATGGCCGCGCTGCACGATGCGCTCGTTGCTCTTGCCGGTCAGCACCGCCTCGATATGCCCCAGGCCAAAGCTCTGCCCGGTGCGGTGGACGGCGGAGAGCAGCTTTTGCGCCGTGGTGGTCGCATCGATGCTGGCCGGGGGCGAGAGGCAATTGTCGCAATTGCCGCAGCTTGGCGGCGGATCCTCGCCGAAATGGCGCAGCAGCACCGCGCGGCGGCATCCGGCGGTCTCGACCAGCGCGCCCAGTGCCGCGATGCGGGCGCGCTCGCCCGCCTGCCGCTCGGGCTCCACTTCGCCGATGCGCTGGCGGGCGCGCACGAAATCCTCCGGCCCCCAGAGCAGCACGGCCATGGCGGGGTCGCCGTCGCGCCCGGCGCGGCCGCTCTCCTGATAATAGCTCTCGATCGACTTGGGCAGGCCGGCATGGACGACGAAGCGCACGTCCGGCTTGTCGATGCCCATGCCGAACGCGACGGTGGCGATCATCACCATCTCCTCGCTGTCGAGGAAGGCGGCCTGATTGGCGGCGCGCACCTGCGGGTCGAGCCCGGCATGATAGGGGAGCACCGGACGGCCGGTGCCGCGCAGCGTCTCGGCGAGCTGCTCGGTCGCCGCGCGCGTGGTGGCATAGACGATGCCGGGGCCGGGATGGGCGGCGATCACGTCCTCGATCTGGCGCCGCAGCCCATCGCGCGGCCCGGCGGCATAGCGGATGTTCGGCCGGTCGAAGCCGGAGATGACGAGACCCTCGGCCGGGATGCCGAGCTGCGCCAATATGTCCTCGCGCGTGTGCCGGTCCGCCGTCGCGGTGAGGGCGAGGCGCGGCACGTCCGGAAAGGCGTCGAGCAGCGGGCGCAGCAGCCGGTAGTCGGGGCGGAAGTCATGGCCCCATTCGGAGACGCAATGCGCCTCGTCGATGGCGAAGAGCGCGATGCGGCTGCGCTCCAGCAGGCTGCGGAAGCCCTCGCCCGACGCGCGCTCGGGCGCCACGTAGAGCAGGTCGAGATCGCCCGCGACGAGCCGGTCCTGCGTCTCGCGCCAGTCGGCATCCACCGATGTGAGGCTCGCCGCGCGGATGCCGAGCGCCCGTGCCGAGCGGAGCTGGTCATGCATCAGCGCGATGAGCGGCGAGACGACGACGCAGGTGCCTTGCAGTGCCACGGCGGGCAACTGATAGCAGAGCGACTTGCCCGCGCCCGTCGGCATGATGGCGAGCGTCGCCCGGCCGCGCAGGATGCGGTCGACCACCTGCTCCTGCACCCCGCGAAAGGCGTCGAAACCGAAGATGCTGTGCAGGAGGGAAAGCGGATCGGGGGGCATGGCGGAGGGCATAGGGAGCAAAATGTGATGGGGGAAGGGCGATCCTGTGCGATTCGGGATGGATGCTAACGATGCCCCCATATTTTCGAGGCAATGTCGCCAGCTGCGCGGGTGGGGCGCACCGAATGACGTGCGCGTTGGGAGGGAATATTGTCGGACTATGAGACTGTCGGCCCCGGCTTCTGGGCGGCGATCGATCATTGCAGGACGTGGAAGGCCTTTGACGGCCCGGTGCTGGACCGCGTGATGCGCGATGGCGGGCTGACGGACTATACGGCTGCGGCCATCGCTATCGAATACAACCTCATGAACAGCCTGCCCTGGCGCGGGGGCTTCGCTCGTTTCGATCGGATCGCGGCCATCGTCAACGAAGCGGCCGCACCTGTCGCCGACGATGCGCCGATGGCGGGGAAACGGGACGCGGTGGTGTCTCTTGCCCAACGGCTGCAACGTGAATTTTCTCTGCCGACCTGCCCCTATTCGGCCAGCAGCAAGCTGTTCTGGTTCGTTCGCCCCAGCGGTTGGACCATGTTCGACAAACATGCCTTCAATGGCCTTTTCGATCGGTCACGAGGGCGCGGCAAGGATGTTCCGGCCTTCTACGACTACCTTATCGAGGCCGATTTCCCCGGGCTTTCCGCGCGCGTGACTGCCCAAGGTGCCAGCAGGGGGGTGAAGCTGCGCGGCGATCAGGTGCTCGACAAGTTCCTGATGTTTCGCGGCATGGAGAAGAAGAGTGGCGCAACGTTCCGCGACAGGATCAAGGCCGACTGCCAGAAATTTCTAGAAGCGGAGGGGGGCGCCGCCCTGGAGGCCGTGGCCAAGGACATGGATGCCTTGCTGCATGCCGATGCGCTGGAGCCGGCGACGTTCGGCGTCCGGCGACCCTAGCCGATCGACTTCGCCAGCCCCTGCGAGAGTTTCAGCGCCCCATTCAGCCGCGCCTTGGGGTCGGCCCAGACGCGCTGGATGACGAGCTTGCTGTCGGGGCGCAGCTTGGCGACCGGGCCGACCTTTTCGACATAGGCAAGCAGGCCATTGAGATTGGGGCACTGGTCGTTGTGGAAGCTCACCAGCGCGCCGCGCGCGCCCACGTCGATCTTCGCGATGCCCGCCTTGCGGCAATTCAGCTTCACCTCGATCAGCGTCAGCAGGTTCTGCGTGGGGTCGGGCAGGGGGCCGAAGCGGTCGATCAGCTCGGCGGCGAAGGCCTCGATGCCGGCCTTGTCGTCCAGTTCGTTGATCCGGCGATAGAGGGCCATGCGCAGGTCGAGGTCGGGCACATAGTCGTCGGGGATGAGGATCGGCGCCTCGACGTTGATCTGCGGCGACCAGTCCTGCCGCGCGGGGGCGAGGTGCGCGCCGCCGGCCTTGGCCTCCATGATCGCCTCTTCCAGCATCGACTGGTAGAGTTCGAAGCCCACTTCCTTGATGTGGCCCGATTGCTCGTCGCCCACCAGATTGCCGGCGCCGCGAATGTCGAGGTCGTGGCTGGCGAGCTGGAAGCCGGCACCCAGCGTGTCCAGGTCCGAGAGCACCTTGAGGCGCTTGTCGGCCGTCTCGGTCGTCACGCGGTCGGCGGGCGTGGTCATATAGGCATAGGCTCGCGTCTTGGATCGGCCCACGCGCCCGCGCAGCTGGTAGAGTTGCGCCAGGCCGAAGCGGTCGGCGCGGTGGATGATGATGGTGTTGGCGCTCGGTATGTCGAGCCCGGATTCGACGATGGTGGTCGAGAGCAGCACGTCATATTTGCGTTCGTAAAAGGCGCTCATGCGCTCCTCGACTTCGGTCGCGCTCATCTGGCCGTGGGCGGAGATGAAGCGCACCTCGGGCACCTTCTCGCGCAGGAACTCTTCCATTTCCGCCATGTCGGAGATGCGCGGCACCACGAAATAGGTCTGCCCCCCGCGATAATGCTCCCTCAACAGCGCCTCGCGCAGCACGACATCGTCCCAGGGCATGACATAGGTGCGCACCGCCAGGCGATCGACCGGCGGCGTCTGGATCACCGAAAGTTCACGCAGGCCGCTCATTGCCATCTGGAGCGTGCGCGGGATGGGCGTGGCGGTGAGAGTCAGCACGTGCACATCGGTCTTGAGCTGCTTCAGCCGCTCCTTGTGCGTGACGCCGAAGCGCTGCTCCTCGTCGACGATGACGAGGCCGAGGCGCTTGAACTCCAGGCCCTTGGCGAGCAGCGCATGGGTGCCGATGACGATGTCGATCGTGCCCTCGGCAAGGCCTTCCTTGGTCGCCTTGGCCTCGGCGGTGCCGACAAGGCGGGAGAGGCGCCCGATCTTCAACGGAAAGCCGCGGAAGCGCTCCTCGAAATTGAGATGATGCTGCCGCGCCAGCAGGGTCGTCGGGCAGATCAGTGCCACCTGCGTCCCGCCCATGGCCGCGACGAAGGCGGCGCGCAATGCCACCTCGGTCTTGCCGAAGCCGACATCGCCGCAGACGAGCCGGTCCATGGGCTTTCCGGCGGCGAGGTCCTCCAGAACCTCGGCGATGGAGCGATCCTGATCCTCGGTCTCCTCATAGGGGAAGCGGTCGACGAAGGCGGGATAGCCCGCGCTGTCCGGCTCGAAGGCGGGAGCGGGCTTGAGGGCACGCATGGCGGCCACGCCCAGCAACTCGCCGGCAATCTCGCGGATGCGCTCCTTCATCCGCGCCTTGCGCCGCTGCCAGGCCTCGCCGCCCAGCCTGTCGAGGCTCGCGCCTTCCTCCCCCGAGCCGTAGCGGCTCAGCACTTCCAGATTCTCGACCGGCACGTAGAGCTTGTCGCCGCCGGCATATTCGAGGGCGACGCAGTCGTGCGGCGCCTTGCCGACCGGGATCGAGGTCAGCCCCTCGTAGCGCCCGATGCCATGGTCGATGTGGACCACCAGATCGCCGGGCGTGAGCGTCGCCAGCTCCGCGAGGAAGGCATCGGCGCTCTTGCGCTTTCTGGCGCGGCGCACGAGGCGGTCGCCGAGCATGTCCTGCTCGGTGAGCAGTTCAAGGTCAGCGGTCGTAAAACCATGGTCGAGCGGCAGGACGGCGAGCGCGACGGCGCCCTTGGCGGCTTGCCCCTGCGCCTCCTGCCAGCTCCCGACCGCCACGAGGCGAGCGACGCCATGGTCTGCGAGCAGGCCCGAGAGGCGCTCGCGCGCGCCCATGGAATAGCTGGCGATGATGCGCTTGCGCCCAAGCCGCTGCGATTGGGCGAGATGCTTGGCGACGGCCTCGTAGACATTGGCCTGTTGCGCACGTTCGGGCGCGAAGTCGCGTGCGCCGTCGACACCGAAATCGAGTACGTGCGCACTTTCGGGCTCGTGGAAGGCGGACGTGGCGTGGATGGGCAGCGCGGTGACCGTGTCTGCCCATTCGTCGCTTGTCAGATAGAGTCGATCGGGTGGCAGGGGGCGATAGCTGCCGGGCGAAGCGCCCGCCGCTGCCACGCGATTGGCATGATAGTCGCGGATCGCCTCGAAGCGCGCGTCCGCCGCGCCTGCGACGCCGCCGTCGCTCAGCCACAGCGTGCCGTCGGGCAGATGTTCGGCGAGCGGCACCAGCCGATCCTCGAACAGCGGCAGCCAATGTTCCATGCCGGCGAGGCGGCGCCCCTCGGACACCGCCTGATAGAGCGGATCGCCTGTCGCGGTGGCGCCGAACATCTCGCGATAGCGGCCCCGGAAGCGCTTGATGCTGTCCTCGTCGAGCAGGGCCTCGGATGCCGGGAGCAGCATGAAATGATCGACGGCGCCGGTCGTGCGCTGGGTCCCGGCGTCGAAGCGGCGCAGGGTTTCGATCTCGTCGCCGAAGAAATCGAGGCGCAGGGGATTGTCGTGACCGGAGGGGAAGAGGTCCACGATGCCGCCGCGCACGGCATATTCGCCCGCATCGTGAACGGTGTCGCTGCGCACATAGCCATTCGACTGAAGCAAGGCGACGAGCCGGTCGATGGCGATGCGCTCGCCAGGGGCAAGCCGCGCGACCATCTGGCGAATGCGAAAAGGCGTCAGCGTCTTCTGCGTGAGCGCGTTGATGGTGGTGAGGACGAGGCTGGGACCCTTGGGCTCGCTTTGCAGCGCATGCAGGCCCGCAAGGCGCTCCGCCGCGGACCGCAGCGAGGGACTCGCGCGGTCATAAGGCAGGCAGTCCCACGCCGGAATGACGATGGTCTCCAGCTCCGGCGCGAAATAGCGCACGCTTTGCGCAATCGCATCCATGAGCTGCGCGTCGGGCGCGATGAAGCAGACCCGGCCCTTCGCCGCGCGGGCAAGATCGGCGAGCAGCACAGGCGTGAAGCCGGCGGGCACGCCGGACAAGGTGAGAGGCGTCTTGGCCGGGAGAATGCGCTGGAGGTCGGTCATCTTTGCCTGTTTTCAGAACCCAAGGCGCCGTTCGCCCTGAGCGAAGTCGAAGGGCGGGTTCGAGCGGAGCGAGAATGCTTCGCTCGCGCTCGGCACAAGGCTTCGACTTCGCTCAGCCCGAACGGTTGCAGGGGTGGGTGATGCCCGTCTCACTTGGCGATCGGAATATAATCGAGCTTGCGCATGGCGTTCATCATCTCGCCCTCATAACGCGCGGGGGGTGTCGCGGTGCCGATCGCCCAGGCCATGATGTCGACATCCTCCTCCTCCAGCAGCGCCTCGAACCAGGCGGCCTGCGCTTCGTTCCAGCCCTCGCCAAATTTGTCGCAGAAGCCGCCGACGAGCAGGTCCGCCTCCTTGGTGCCGCGATGCCAGGCGCGGAAGTGAAGCCGGCGCAGGCGGCTTTGCTCGATCATGTCCGGCTCCTCCTCGCGCGGCGCGCGCAATGACGATTGGCCTGCGCGCGTTTTTCGAGACGCGCGTCGGCTTGGGTCGATGCCTGCCCACCCCGCATTGACCGAACCAGCGCTCCCGCGTAGGCGGGAGCCCAGGGCGGCTATGCACGACCTTGGACGCCCTGGGTTCCTGCTTTCGCAGGAACACGAATTTGGCTTAATCGGGTCAGACAGGCTCCAAGGATCGTTCCCATAACCATGCGGCCCGACATTCTCAATCCGCTGTTCACGGAAAGCGCGGCGCTGAAGGGCGTCGGCACGGCGCTGTCCAAGCCGCTCACCCGGCTGGGCCTGGAGCGCGCCGTCGATCTCGCTTTCCATCTGCCGGTGGGCTGGATCGAACGGCAGAAGGTGCGCCGTCTCGCCGAGGCGGAGGCGGGGCGCATGGTCGGGCTGGTGCTGACCGCGCACGATTATCGCGCGTCCGGCTCAGCGCGCGCGCCCTTCCGCGTGTTGGCGAGCGACGAGGCCGGCGATCCGGTCAGCATCGTCTATTTCGGAAAGAACAGCGGCTGGCCCAGGAAGCTCTTTCCGCTCGGCGAACCCCGCTTCGTCTCCGGCCGGCTGGATCGTTTCGGCGACGATCTCCAGATTGTCCACCCCGATCATGTGGTGGAGCTGGCCGAGGCCGGCGCGATCCCCGAGCGCGAGCCGGTCTATGGCCTGTCCGAGGGCATCGCCAATGGGCGAATGCGTGAGCTGGTGGCGCAGGCACTGAAGCGCGCGCCGGGCCTGCCGGAGTGGATCGAGCCGGGCTTGAAGGCCCAGCGCGGCTGGCCGGACTGGCAGGCAGCCTTGCTCGCCGCCCATGACGATCCGGGCGCTAGGGCGGCCCGCGAGCGGCTGGCTTATGACGAAGTGTTCGCCAGCCAGCTCGCGCTCATGCTGCTGCGCGCTTCGGCCCGGCGGCGGCGCGGTGTGTCGATCGCGGGCGACGGGCGTCTGCGCGATGCGCTCAAGCTGCCCTTCGCGCCCACCGGAGCCCAGCGCCGCGCCTTTGGCGAGATCGACGGCGACATGGCCCAGCCTGTCCCCATGCTGCGCCTGCTCCAGGGCGATGTTGGATCGGGCAAGACGCTGGTGGCGCTGATGGCCCTGTTGAACGCTGTCGAAGCCGGCGGGCAGGGCGCCTTCCTTGCCCCCACCGAGATTCTCGCGCGCCAGCATTTCGCAAGCCTGCAATCGATGCTCGGCGGCCTGCCGGTCAATGTCGCCATCCTCACCGGCCGCGAGAAAGGCAAGGCGCGCGAGGCGACGCTGATGGGGCTGGCGGACGGGAGCATCCACATTCTCGTCGGCACGCATGCCATCTTCCAGGAGGCCGTGGCCTACCGCAAGCTCGCGCTGGCGGTGATCGACGAGCAGCATCGCTTCGGTGTGCACCAGCGGCTGATGCTGACGAACAAGGCGGAGAAGACGCCGCACCTCCTCGTGATGACCGCCACGCCCATTCCGCGCACGCTCACGCTCACTCAATATGGCGACATGGACGTCTCCCGGCTCGACGAGATGCCGCCCGGCCGCCAGCCCATCGACACGCGCGTCGTCTCCGCGGCGCGGATGGAGGAAGTGGTCGAGGCGCTTGGCCGGCATATCGGCTCCGGCCGGCAGGCTTATTGGGTTTGCCCGCTCGTCGAGCAGAGCGAGGATGGCGACGAGCGCGCGGCCGAGGCGCGCGCCGCGATCCTGCGCAATCGCTTCGGCGCGGACCAGGTCGGGCTTGTGCACGGCCGCATGGCGGGGCCGGAGAAGGACGCGGTGATGGAGGGCTTCTCCGCCGGCCGACTCAAGCTGCTGGTCGCCACGACCGTGATCGAGGTCGGCGTGGACGTGCCCAATGCGACGCTGATGATCGTCGAGGGCGCCGAGCGTTTCGGTCTCGCGCAGCTTCACCAGCTCCGTGGTCGGGTGGGGCGGGGCGACCAGCGCTCATTCTGCATGCTGCTTCATGGCGACAATCTCTCAGAGACCGCGCGGGCGCGCCTGGCGCTGCTGCGCGAGACCAATGACGGCTTCAGGATCGCGGAGAAGGATCTGGAACTGCGCGGCGCGGGCGAGCTTCTCGGCACGCGCCAGTCGGGCGAGCAGCGCTACCGTCTTGCGACGCCCGAGCAGATTCAGAACCTTGCCGATGCCGCCCATGCCGACGCGCGATTGCTCATAGACCGGGATGGCGGGCTCCAGTCCGATCGGGGCGGTGCCGCGCGGACCTGCCTCTATCTTTTCGAGCGCGATGCCGCGATCGCTTTGCTCTCAAGCGGCTGAGGGCGCGCTTTCCGGTTCGCCGCTGCGGATCAGGCCAAGCAGCCGGCCATAGAGGTCCGGGTCGATCGGCTCGACGAAACGGCAGCCGAACAGGCCTTTAAGGCCCCACATCACGTCCGCCTGCTGCTCGCCGACCAGCGGCAGCGCCACCCATGCGCGTTCGCCCCGCTCGAGCATGCGGCTGCTCGCGCGGCACTGGAACCCATAAGGCGAGATATCCATGAGGCGTGCCTCGAGCTGGCCCAGTTCTTCCACCGTCACGGCGGTGTGGAAATCGACCATGTCGCGCGCGACCGTGCGGCGCGCCAGTTCGCGCAGGTCCGAGGATGTGGGGTCGGCGGGCGGTGCCGCGACGGATGTCTGCTTCGGGCGCGCGAAGATCCGCCCGGGGGCTGAGACGAGTTTGGCGAGGAACAAGAGGGGTCTGCCTGGTTCAATGGTGTCAGTAAATGCCCATCTCATCGCCTGGACGCCGCAGCTTGTCCAGCATGCCGAGATAGGGTTCGGCGTCGATCTCCTCGTCGAATTCCAGGCCCATGCGCCCGCCTATGGCCCAGACGATCCGGGCCTCGATACGCCCCGCGAGCGGCAGGACGAAACCGACGCGCGTGCCGGGCGCAACCTCGCGTGAGCAGCGGATCATGCAGCCCAGCGGCGAGATGTTGACGAGCAGGGCGGCCGCCGCTTCGAATTGCGGACCGGCGATCTCGCAGCGGAAGCACACCTCCTCGCGTGAGAAGCGGCGCATTTCCCTTTGGCGTTTGGCTAAAGGCATGATTGGCGAACTCCGAACATCTTTTCATGCAAGATGCCGGTTCGGGATGAACCCAGGGTCAATCCCCACGGTTAACGCGGTAATAAAGACTCCATCACGCGCCTGCCGCGCGGAGGGCTAACGCACCAGAAGCGCGTGCTTTTTCTTGCCAAGGCTGAGCTTGACCGGCGCCGCGCCGACGGTGACGAGGTGGGCCGGGTCCCTGACCGGCTCGTCGTCGATCCGCACGGCGCCTTCCGCGATCTTGCGCTTGGCCTCGCCGCCCGATGCCGCGAGGCCGGATCGGGTCAGCGCCGCCACCAGTGCGATGCTGCCTTCGGACACGGAAACGGTCGGCAGATCGGCGTCCGCCGCGGCTCCCGCCTCGAAGGTGAGCCGCGCGGTCTCGGCCGCTGCCTCTGCGGCCTCGCGGCCCCGGCACAGCGCCGTCGCCTCATTGGCGAGGATCTTCTTGGCTTCGTTGATTTCCGATCCCTGCAGGGTTTCGAGCCGGGCGATCTCGTCGAGCGGCAGGTCCGTGAACAGGCGCAGGAAGCGGCCGACGTCGCGGTCGTCGGTGTTGCGCCAGAACTGCCAATAGTCGAAATGCGGCAGCATCGCCTCGTTGAGCCATACCGCGCCGGACATGGTCTTGCCCATCTTGCCGCCGTCCGCCGTGGTGATGAGCGGCGTCGTCACGCCATAAACCTCGGCGCCGTCCACCCGGCGCGAAAGCTCGATGCCGTTGACGATATTGCCCCACTGGTCCGATCCGCCCATTTGCAGGCGGCAGCCGTGGCGACGCGAAAGCTCCAGGAAATCATAGGCCTGGAGGATCATGTAGTTGAATTCGAGGAAGCTCAACGATTGCTCGCGGTCCAGCCGCAGCTTGACCGAATCGAAGCTCAGCATCCGGTTGACCGAGAAATGCTGGCCATAATCGCGCAGGAAGGGGAGATATTCGAGCGCGTCGAGCCACTGCGCATTGTCGAGCATGATGGCGTCGGTCGGCCCGTCCCCAAAAGTCAGGAAGCGCTCGAACACCGTCTTGATCGAGGCGATGTTGCTGTCGATCGTTTCGACGGTCATCAGCTTGCGCGCTTCGTCCTTGAAGCTCGGGTCGCCCACCTTGCCAGTGCCGCCGCCCATGAGCACGATCGGCTTGTGACCGGTCTGCTGGAGGCGGCGCAGCAGCATGATCTGCACCATCGACCCGACATGGAGCGAGGGCGCGGTCGGATCGAAGCCGATATAGCCGGGCACGATCTGCGACGAAGCGAGCATATCGAGCGCGCTTGCGTCGGTGATCTGGTGTATATAGCCCCGCTCGTCGAGCAGGTTCAGCAGGTCGGACTTATATTGTCTCATGATCGTCTCGCGAAAAAGCGGGGCGCGCTTAGCATGGGAAACGGGCGATGAGTAGAGTTTTGGCCGAATGTGCTCTGGTCTGCCATCCCGACACGCCTTGCGAGGCGCTGGCGGCGCTGGGTGTGCGCATCGCCTCGTCGCGCGCCGGCGGCTGGGATGTCGAGTTCGTGATGGTAGGCGATCCGGCCAGGCTCAGCCTGCCCGCGCCCACCGGGCCGGTGCAGACGGACGGGCTCTGGCACACCACCTGCTTTGAGATGTTCGCGGCGCTGGAGGGGGATTCCTATACGGAGTTCAACTTCTCGCCTTCCTGTGCTTGGGCGGCCTATCATTTCGATCATTATCGCACCGGCATGACGCCCATGGCAATCAGCGCGCCGCAAATCTCCATTGCCGTGGGCAGCGAGCGCATCGCCCTCACGACTCGCCTCGCGCCAGACACGCTGCCCTGGGATGAGGTGCACGCGCTCGGCCTCAGTGCCGTGATCGAGGAGCGCAGCGGCGCCGTCAGCTACTGGGCGCTGGCGCATCAGCCGGGCAAGCCCGACTTCCATCATCGCGATTGCTTCACGCTGCGCCTTCCGCCACTGAGCGGGGCATGAGCTTCAAGACCGGTCTCGATCGCCTCATTGCCGACCCCGAACTGCGCAGGCCACTGGCGGACCGGCGGATCTGCCTGCTGGCTCATCCGGCCTCCGTGACGGCCGATCTCACTCATGCGCTGGACGCGCTGGCCGCGCTCGACGACCTCCATCTGACCGCCGCCATGGGGCCGCAGCACGGCCTGCGCGGCGACAAGCAGGACAATATGATGGAGTCGCCGGACTTTACCGATCCGGCGCACGGCATTCCGGTGTTCAGCCTCTATGGCGAGGTGCGTCGCCCGACCGCGCGGATGATGAGCGGGGCGGACGTCTTTCTCGTCGATCTTCAGGATCTTGGCTGCCGTATCTACACCTTTGTCACAACCTTGCTCTATCTGCTGGAGGCGGCCTCCGGCACCGGCAAGAGCGTCTGGGTGCTGGACCGGCCCAATCCCGCCGGCCGGCCAGTGGAAGGGCTCAAGCTGCGCGCCGGCTGGGAGAGCTTCGTGGGCGCAGGCCCGCTGCCGATGCGCCACGGGCTGACGCTCGGCGAGCTGGGCCACTGGTTCATCGATC
>CBIMKI010000065.1:0-13068 GCA_966244395.1 uncultured Sphingobium sp.
AGCTGATATTATAATAGGTCGCCGACAGCCGCAGGCCGGGTACGGCATTGGGCGTGAAATCCGCGCCGATCTGCCAATTGCGGCCCTTCTCTGCCTTCAGATTGGGATTATTGCCGATATAGTTGAGCACATTGGCCTGACCGTTGGAACGGACCGGAATAGTCGTGACCCCCGGTCCCGGCGTGCCGGTGGAGCCCAGCGCGACGGAGAAAACGCCGGCGTTAAGCTCCGGCAGGCCTGGCGCGCGGAATGAGGTTCCCCAGGATCCGCGCAGACGCACATCATCATTCACTTCCCAGGTCGCGCTGAGCTTGCCGTTGGTGGTCGAACCAAAGTCCGAATAATGGTCGTGGCGCAGCGCGGCGCTGAACGTCAGCTCCTGCACCAGCGGAACGCCCATGTCGCGACCGATGACGGGAATATAGGTCTCGAGAAAGCCGGCATATTGGGTCCGCGTCGTGCGGGCGCGCGCATCCGGTGTCGTCACCGAGCCCGGATTGGGCGGCCGGTTCGCGCTGTTTTGCAGCTTCTGGATACCGAAATAATAGTCGCCGCCGATCGCCATCTTGAACCGCCCGGCCGGCAGGTCGAACAGGCCGCCGTCGATCTTGGCGACAACGTCATGACTCCAGTTCTGCGCATATTGCGAGTTGGTGCCGAGGATATAGTCGAGCTGGGCCTGCGTGAACGGATCGGCCGAATAGGGATTGACGTGGAGCGGGTCGGAGAGCGGCAGGTCGATGAGCTGCTGCATGGCGCTCGCGGCCGGAGCGCCGGCGGGCGTCGTCGTCTCCAGCGTGATGTAGTTGCCGAGATAGCAGACGCCGCAATTCTTGTCCTGGCCGAACGTGTAGTAGGCCTCGCCCTTCCAGTCCGAGAAGAGCCCGGCCCGGACGCCGAAGGTATTGTTGAAGCTCTCGTCCGGATTCTGATTGCCGAAGCGCGGGGCCCCGGCCGGCATGCGCGCCAGCAGGTTGACCTGCACGTCGAACGGCTGCGGCGTGGCCGGCACGAAGGGCGGAAAGGGCGAGCGCGTCGTGTTCGGGAGATTGAGATAATATGGGCTGCCCGGTGCGATCGATACCAATGCGTTGGTTGCGACGTTGCCGCTCATATAAGTGCGAGTGAACTGCTCCGTCCGCGTCCAGAAAAACTCATCGTAGATCTCGATTCCGCCGATCTCCTGATTGAAGAAGATTGCGGCCTGGTAGCGGCTCTGCGAGCCCATATAGTCTTCATGATCCGAACGGTCGATCACATTGGCGTAGGCCGCGCAGCTCGGCGTTGCGGCACCCGCGCAACTCGCACTGACCTCCTTGAGATCGGCGATCGTCGGGATGGCATTGCCGGTCAGATAGGGCAGCGCGTAATAAGTATTGGCGCCGCCTTGCGGAAAATTGGGGTTGGTCTGGCTGTCCGCCGTCGGGATGACGATGTTGCCATTGAGCGGCACTGCCGCTGCATTGCCGTTCACGCGGTTGTCGATGCCGCCATAGGGCCGCTGGTCCGCGCGCAACCGGGGGTTGAGGCCGCGCAGATAGGGCGTACGGCGCCCATATTCGAACGTGGCGATGATCCTGCCTGCGCCGAAATCCGGATTCCAGTGGAAGCCGCCTGAGGCGCTCAGCGCATATTCGTCATTGCCGTATTCGCCGAAGGTGTAGCGGCCTGAAAGTTCCAGGCCGGTGAAGTCCTTGCGCAGCACATAGTTGATGACACCGGCGATGGCGTCCGATCCGTAGATGGCAGAGGCGCCGTCCGCGATCACTTCGATCCGCTCGATCGCCGCCATCGGCACTTGGTTCGCCTCGGTGAAGGCCGTTGCGGTCCCGTTGGGCGTGATGCGATGCCCATCGACCAGCGTCAGTGTGGCGCCTTGGCCCACGCCACGGAAGTTGATGGCGTTGCCGCGCGTGGTGTTGCCGCCCGCGCCGGTCTGCGCGTCGCCACTGCCGCCGTTCGATCCGGGCGAAAAGGTTCCTGACGCATTCTGCACCTGCGGCAAGGTTTGCAGCACTTCCGAAAGACTGGATTTGCCCATCGTCAGCAATTGCTCGCGATTGATGGTGATGGCCTGGCTGCCGACGGCCTTCACGCCCGAGATGTTCGTGCCCGTGACGACGATCGCTTCCACTTGCTCTTCGCCGGCTTCACCATCCTCCTGATCCGCGGCCTGGGCCCCGCTGGGCATTGCAGTCAGCAGAACCAACGCGGCGATGGACATTGTACTGGTGCCTACACGGCACGCATTGCGAACTCTCATCATATCTTCCCCTCCCATCTGGGCAGTTGGCCCCGCGCTTTTTTGCGCTTTCAGCCTTTCGCCGGTCCGTGGTTCTCGCCATCGGGGTCGACTCGACACCGTTTCCGACAGCGTTGTCTTATTCTTATGTCAACGTTGTCTCAAGTTGAAAACATGCTTTGGAATGAAATCATCGCAAGATTGCAGGGAAGGCGCCGCCGCGCCCGCCGTTCAGGGCTTCAACGTCTGCGCCTTGAGCCTGATCGAGCCGGCGAGCGACATATGGCCGGCATCTTTGCCCACGCCGAGCGCATATGTGCCGCCGGCAAGCTTCCAGCCATGTGCGCCCTCGTCAAAATCAGCGAGCAGACGAGGATCGACGGTGAGCGTCACCATTTTTGTTTCTCCAGGCGCAAGCGCGACCTTCTGGAAGCCGATCATCCGCCGCTTGGCGCCGCCGGGCCGATCGGTGAGATAGAGTTGCACGACGTCACTACCGGGCCTGGCCCCGCTGTTCGTGACGTCCACGGTTGCGGAAATCGCCTTGCCGCTCGTCACGGCCAGATTGGCATAAGAGAAGGCGGTATAGCTCAGCCCATGGCCGAACCAGTAAAGCGGCGCCAGCTTCTGGCGCGCGAACCAGCGATAGCCGACATCCGAGCCCTCGATCGTGTAATCGACCTTGACCGGGCTACCCTCCGGCAGGCCCCAGCCCGGAATGGCGGGGCGCGGCAGCTGGCTCTCGTCGACCAGCCAGCTCATCGGCAGGCGGCCCGAGGGATTGACCTCGCCGAACAGCACGCGGGCAATGGCCTCGCCGCCACGCTGCCCCGAATACCAGGCCTGCACCACGGCCTTGACCTTGCTCGCCCACGGCATGCGCACCGGCCCGCCGGTTTGCAGCACGACGATCGTGTTGGGATTGGCCGCCGCGACGGCCTCGATCAGCGCGTCCTGCCCATAAGGCAGGGTGAGATCGGGCACATCCTGCCCCTCCCCTTGCGGTTGATAGACGAAGACAATCGCGATGTCGGCGGCGCGCGCCTTCTGCGCGGCGGCATCGGGATAGGCGCCGGTGTCGAAGACGACTGCCTTGTCCTCCATCCGCGACCGGATCGCGGCCAGCGGCGCCGAGGGATGGAAGACGACGCTCGAGAAGCTTGTCATGGCACCCTCGCCGCCCAGCGGAACGGCACGCGGCGTGCCCTGGTTCGGCATCCAGGGTGTCGACACCTGGGAGGAGCCCGTACCCGAGGGCACGCCGGCATCGGCATGGCCGCCGATCACCGCGATCGTCCCCGCGCGGGCAGCAAGCGGCAGGATATTACCTTCATTCTGCAGAAGGACGATGCCTTCCTCCGCTTGCGCCTGCGCGATCTTGCCATGCGCCTCGAAGTCGATGCCGCCCCTCTCTGGCGGATTGTCGAACAGGCCGTGGGCGAACATGGCGTAGAGGATGCGCCGCACCATGTCGTCGAGGCGGGCCTGCGGCACGGTGCCGGCCGCGAGGGCCTCGCGCAGGGGCTTGTCGAACCATATCTGCTTGTCGAGCTGCTCGCCCGATTGCTGGTCGAGGCCGTTGACGGCGGATTCGACGCGATGGACCGCGCCCCAATCCGACATGACATAGCCCTTATAGCCCCAATCCTGCTTGAGAACGGTGTTGAGCAGCCAGTCATGGTCGCAGCCATAAGTGCCGTTGACCAGATTGTAGGAGCACATGACCGAGCCGGGCTTGCCGCGTTCGATGGCGATCTGGAAGGCCAGCAGGTCGCTCTCCCGCGCGGCTGCCTGGCCGATGACGCTGTCGGCGGTCATGCGCAGATGCTCTTGCCCATTGAGGGCGAGATGCTTGATCGTCGAGATCATGCCGGTCGACTGGATGCCGTCTATGGCCTCGCCCGCCAGCACACCCGCCAGCAGCGGATCCTCGCCCAGATATTCGAAATTGCGCCCGTTGCGGGGATCGCGCGCGAGATTGGCGCCGCCGGCCAGCATCACGTTGAGCCCCTTGGCGCGCGCCTCCGTGCCCACCATCACGCCGCCCTTGCGAGCGATGTCGGGATTGAAGGTGGCAGCGAGCGCGAGACTGGCGGGGAGCGCAGTGGAATGATCGTCTGCGCCGCGGACCCGCATCGGATTGGTGACGCCCAGGCTGGCGTCCGATTCCTGCTGCGCGGGGATGCCGAGGCGTTCGTTTCCGGGGATATAGCCGGCCGAGCCGATGGCGCCCGCCGGCATCGGATATTGCGGTCCCAGCGGCATGGCCATCGGGCCGTGCACCATGGCGATCTTCTCGTCCTGCGTCATCTGGGCGAGCAGCAGGTCCGCGCGCTTCTCGGGCGTCAGGGCCTTGTTCATCCAGGGACGGGCGGAAACGCTTGCGGTCGCGTCGGCCTGCGCCGTCGCGGCCTGCGGCAGGGCGGCGAGCGCGACATAAGCGAGCGCGGCGGCCGTGAACATCCAGCGGGTCATCTCTTATCCTCTCCGTCAGCGCGGCTGTTGAGGCGCGGCGGCGGCCGCATCAATCTCCGCGCCCAGCGGGTCCTTCTGCGGCACGGGCTTGCCCGTCTCGGCGAAGTCCATGATCTGGTCGCTTGCCCGGCTATAGCGCGGCCATGCAGGCAGCCCGGCGCCGTTGGGATCGCCCGTCTTCACGAAGTTGACGAGATAGGTGCTCGCCGCCTTGCCCATGGCGACGTCCCGGGGCGTCGTCGCCTGCTCATATTTGATCGCGGTCGTATCGAAGAAATAGGGGATCTCCGTCGCATGGCCGGCGCCCGGCTTGCCCATGGACTCGGCCACATAGGAGAAGCGATAGGCATAGACCGGCACGCCCTTGTCCGAGATCGTGGCGGCAAGGCTGCGGGCACCTGCGACCATCGGCCCGGTCGTGCCGCCGATGTCCGCACTGGTCGCGCCGATCATGATGGGCACATGCGCGAAATTGCCCGAGGCATAAGTTGCGCCGGTGTCGAGCGCGAGCTTGCCGTCCGAGAAGGGGCTGGCGAACGTGCGCGCGCCGCCGCCGGGCGCGAACAGGGCCATCATGCTGAGCCCGTCCGTCACCTGCTCCGCGCTCAAGGCCCGCAGCTTGGCGAGCGCCTGGGGGTCGTCCGCCGCAATGCCCATCTTGCCGGCGAAGGCGACGCCGATCTCCTCGGCGACCGCCTGGCCGCCCGGCCCCATGCCGCCGCCATCGCCGCCGGACATGACCACGGCGCGCGACAGGAGCCCCTTGGTCATGGGCGAGGTGACGAGCACATTGACCGACATGCCGCCGGCGGATTCGCCCACGATGGTGACGTTCGCGGGATCACCGCCGAAGGCCGCGATATTGCGCTGCACCCATTTGAGCGCGGCGAGTTGGTCCATATAGCCGTAATTGCCGAGCAGGCCGCCATCCTCATTGGCCTTGCTGAGCGCGGGATGGCCGAAGGTGCCGAAGCGGCCGACGCGATAATTGAAGCTCACCACCATGATGCCCTGTTTGGCGAGCGCGGCGCCCGAATAGGTCGGCGGCGAGGAGCCGCCGTTCACGAAGCCACCGCCGTAGATCCAGACCATCACCGGCAGCTTCTTGCCCGCGGGCGCAGCGGCCGGCTTCCAGATGTTCATGACCAGGCAGTCCTCGGCGGGCGCAGTGCCGAGCGGCGCGGCATCGCTGGGGAACGGCACCTGCATGCAGTCATGGCCATAATCGGTCGCCGGGCGCACGCCGGACCATTTCGCCGCCGGCTGGGGCGCGCGCCAGCGCAGCGCGCCGACCGGGGGCGCGGCGAAGGGAATGCCTTTCCACGAGAGAACGCCGTCGTCCTGCGCGCCCGCGACGATGCCGCTTTCCGTTGCGACCTGCGTTGTATCGCGCGCCGGGGGCTGCGCGTGGGCGCAAGCGGGCAGGATTGACGCGGCGGCCAGGGCGGCCGGCAGGAATGCGCGCATGTCTCTCTCCTCCGATGGACAGTCTTCGACAGTATTGGACGCAGGTCGTGCGCCGGTGACGCGCGAAACTGACAACGTTGTCTCAATAAAAGAGCCGGTGGACTTGTCAATTCAAAATCGATCGGCCACTCATCGGGGATCAGGATGAGGCAAGCGACAGGGTCGAACCAGCCAAGGGGCCGAGAGAGCGGGATGGGCAAAGGGAACCGGCCGACAATCATCGACATCGCGAAGCAGGCGGGCGTCTCGTTCAAGACCGTCTCGCGGGTTCTCAACCACAATCCGCATGTCGCCCAGGCGCTGCGCGAACGGGTGCTCAAGGCGGCCGCCGAACTCAACTACAGGCCCAATCTCGCGGCGCGATCGCTCGCCGGGCCGCGCAGCTACGCCTTCGCGCTGCTGATGGCCATTCGGGTGAGCGACATGGAAAGCGAGAACGACTGGTATCTCCCGCCCTTCCTCTCCGACCTGCAATTCTCCGCCACCCTCGCCTGCCAGCGGGCCGGCTACCGGCTCTCGATCGAGATCTGCGACATTTCGCCGGGCGCGCCGCCCCTCACCCTCCCCGCGGGACTCAGCGGCCGGGAGATCGACGGCCTGATGGTGGCGCCGCCGCTCTGCGACCGGCCCGAGATGATCGCGGCGCTGGACGCCTCCGGCATTCCCTATGTGCTGATCGCGCCGGGCCTTGCCGTGCGCGAGGCGCATTCGGTCGCGACGGACGAATATGGCGGCGCGGCGGCCATGACGGAATATCTGCTGGCGCTCGGCCATCGCCGCATCGCCTTCATCAAGGGCCCCGACGGGCATCTGGCGGCGGCCGCCCGCATGAAGGCCTATGGCGACGTGATGGCCGAGTTCAAGGACGCCGCGCCGCCCGTCGTCCGGCAGGGCCTCTTCACCTTCGCCTCGGGACACGACGCCGCGCAGGCGCTGCTCGACATGGACGCGCCGCCCACGGCGATCTTCTGCGCCAATGACGACATGGCGGCGGGCGCCATCGCCGCCGCGACCGAGCGCGGCATCCGCGTGCCCGACCAGCTCTCCGTCGCCGGCTTCGACGATTCCGCCGCCGCGCGCCTGACTTCACCCGCGCTCACGACCGTGCGGCAGTCGCTGGGCGCAATGGCGAGCGCGGCCGTGCGCATCCTCGCCGCCACGGACGACAAGGAGGCAGGCGGCCAGCATATCGTCCTGCCCTACAAGCTGATCGAGCGCGCCTCGACAGCCGCCGGGCGCGATTGAGCGCGCGCGCCAACAGCAGGGCTTGGGGCGCGACCTGCTTCAACCCGGACCGTCATTGCGAGCGCAGCGAAGCAATCCAGGACGGTGTGGGGCTGGATGGCTTCGCTGCGCTCGCAATGACGAAAGTTCCTTCAGGGACAATCACGCTCCAGCCTGCGCATCATTCAGCGCGCAGACTCGGATGGACATGGACGAAAAGCGCCTCTAGCATCCAGACAACGCTGTCTCATGAGGCGAGACTGTCATTTCGGAGAGTGATCCAGTGAAGAAAACGGCCGTGCTGACCATGATGCTGTGGCCCATCCTCGCCGTGCCCGCCATGGCGCAGGCCATCGACCCGGCCGGAGCGCTGACGGTCGAGGGCAAGCAATTCCGCGACCTCAACCGCAACGGCAAGCTCGATGCCTATGAGGACTGGCGGCTGAGCGCGCGGCAGCGCGCCGACCATCTCGTCAGCCTGATGACGCTGGAGGAGAAAGCCGGCGCGATGATGCACGGCACGCTGCCGGGCAGGGGCGGCATGGGCATCGGCGTTTCCGACGAGGGCTATGACCTGGAGCGCGCGCAGGATTCGATCGGCGCCAAGCACATCACCAGCTTCATCACGCGCCTCTCCATCGTGCCGGAGAAGCTCGCCGCGCAGAACAACGACGTGCAGCGCATCGCCGCCGCCACGCGCCTCGGCATCCCCGTCACCATCAGCACCGATCCGCGCAACCATTTCCAATATGTATTGGGCGCGAGCGCGGAGGCGCGCGGCTTCTCGCAATGGCCCGATACGCTCGGCTTCGGCGCGCTGCGCGACCCCACCGTCACGCGCCGCTTCGCCGACATCGCCCGGCAGGAATATCGCGCGGTGGGCATCCATGAGGCGCTCTCCCCGCAGGCCGACCTCGCCACCGAGCCGCGCTGGAGCCGCCTCACCGGCACCTTCGGCGCCAATGCCGCGCTCGTCTCGCCCCTGGCCGGCGCCTATGTCGAGGGCTTCCAGAACGGCAAGGACGGCGTGGCGAAGGACGGCGTCCTTGCCGTGGTCAAGCATTGGGTGGGCTATGGCGCCCAGCCGGAAGGCTTTGACGGGCACAATTGGTATGGCCGCTATGCAGTGGTGAACGAAGCCGAATTCGCCGAGCATGTCGCGGCGTTCAAGGGCGCGTTCGAGGCAAAGGTGGGCGGCGTGATGCCGGCCTACACCATCCTCAAGGACTTCAAGCGGCGCGGCAAGCTGGTGGAGCAGGTGGCCCCCGGCTTCAGCAAGGAGATCCTCACCGGCATGCTGCGCGGCGAGCAGGGCTTTGCCGGCATCATCCTCTCCGACTGGGCGATTACCAATGATTGCACGCCCGGCTGCCGCGACCCGCAGGCGCCGCAGGGCGTGTTCGACATCGCCATGCCCTGGGGCGTGGAGGACCTCAGCCAGGACGAGCGCTTCTGGAAAGGCGTGGAGGCCGGCATCGACCAGTTCGGCGGCGTGGAGCGGCCCGAGATCATCATCGCAGGCGTGAAGTCCGGCCGCCTCAGCGAAGCGCGCGTCGATGAATCGGTGCGGCGGGTGATGATCGCCAAATTCGAGCAGGGCCTGTTCGAAGCCCCCTTTGTGGATGCGGCGGCGGCGGCCCGCATCGTCGGCAACGAGGCGTTCCGCAAGGCGGCGGACGATGTGCAGCGCAGCGCTCAGGTGCTGCTCAAGACAGGCAGCGCCCTTCCGCTCAAGCCGGGCACGCGGGTCTATCTGCACGGCATTTCGGCGGATGCCGCCCGCGCGCATGGGCTGACGGTGGTGGACCGTCCGGAGGATGCGCAGGCGGCGCTGTTCCGCCTGACGGCGCCGAGCGAGATGCTGCACCCCAATCACTTCTTCGGCAGCCGCCAGAAGGAAGGCCGCCTCGATTTCCGCGATGGCGACCCGGATTATGAAGCGCTGAAGGCAGCAACGGCGGCCAATGTGCCGGTGATTGCCTCCATCTATCTCGACCGCCCGGCGATTCTTACGAATATTCGCGACAGGACCGCCGTGCTGCTCGCCAATTTCGGCGCCAGCGACGATGCGCTGCTGGATGTGATGCTCGGCAAGGCCAAGGCGCGCGGGCGCCTGCCCTTCGAGCTGCCGGCTTCCATGGCGGCAGTGGAGCAGCAGCGGCCCGGCAAGGCGGACGACAGCCAGAAGCCGCTCTATCCCTTCGGCGCGGGGATTGTCGACTGAGCCGCGATGGCGCAACAGCGCAGCAACAAACGGACAATAGGGAGAATCAGAAGATGCGCACTGCACTGACGGGCCTGGCGGCGATGCTGCTGGCCGGCACCGCGACGCCCGCGCTCGCCCAAAGCGGCAATGCCGCCGCAGCGCGCTGCGCCGCCATGGCCGGCCAGGCCTTCGGCCGCGACGTCGCCATCACATCGTCCAGGCATGTCGCGGCGAGCCCGGCGGGCGCGGCCGCGCAACCGGGCGGTGCGCCGCGCGCCGCGCTGCCGGCGCATTGCCGCGTGGAAGGCATCGTCAACAAGCGCGTGGGCGCGGGCGGCAAGGAATATGGCATCGGCTTCGCCCTCGCCCTGCCTGACGACTGGAACGGACGCTTCCTGCTCCAGGGCGGCGGCGGCCTCAACGGCAGCGTGGGCGAGCCCATCGGCCCGGTCGCGACGGGGGACAGGCCGGCGCTGGCGCGCGGCTTCGCCGTCATCAGCCATGACAGCGGCCACAAGGGCGCCGGCTTCGACGACAGCTTCATGAAGGACCAGCGCGCCACGCTGGACTTTGCCGAGACCGCCGTGAAGACCGTCACGCTGCTCGGCAAGGCGATGACGCAGGCCTATTACGGCAAGGCGGCGCGCAAGAGCTACATGACCGGCTGCTCGACGGGCGGGCGCGAGGGCATGCTCGCCTCGCAGCGCTACCCCGAGCTGTTCGACGGCATCATCGTGGGCGCGCCGGCCATGCGCACGGGCGACTCCAATCTCGGCCAGGAATATACGCAGGTCCTCTTCAACCAGGCCGCGCCCAAGGGCGCCGACGGCAAGCCGATCATCGCGCAGGTGCTGACCGCCGCCCAGCGCAAGACGATCATCGACGGCATATTGGGCCAATGCGACGCGCTGGACGGCCTCAAGGACGGCATGATCGAGAATGTCGCCCAGTGCCGCTTCGATCCCAGGAAGCTCGCCTGCAAGGCCGGGCAGAGCGAGGGCTGCATCAGCGACGGGCAGGTGCGCGCGCTGGAGCTGGGCCTTGCCGGGCCCAAGGACAAGGCCGGCTATCCCATCTATGTGCCAATGGCGGCGGACACGGGCATTGCCTCCACACCGATCGGCTATCTGCCCACCGGCGGCCCCGGCCCCTTCGGTCCGCCCAGCACCGCGACCGAGATCGACCTGGACGCGCGCATCCACGAGATTCGCAACCATGCCTGGCAGCGGCTCACCGACACCAATTACTGGACGAACCTCAACACCTATCTCGACCGTGGCGGCAAGATGATCTTCTACCACGGCGTGTCGGACTTCTGGTTCTCGCCCTTCGCGACGTCCGATTATTATGAGCGCGCCGCCAAGGACAATGGCAAGGCGTTCACGGACGCCAGCCGGCTCTACATGGTGCCGGGCATGCTCCACTGCGGCGGGGGCAATGCCTTCGAACAGTTCGACCTGCTCGACAAGCTGGTCGACTGGGTCGAGCAGGGCAAGGCGCCGGCGGAAGTCATCGCCCAGCGACGCGCGCCCAGCACCGAGACGCGGCCGCTCTGCCCCTTCCCCAGCCATGCGCGCTATGTGGGCGGGGACGAGAAGAAGGCGGCGAGCTTCGCCTGCACGCCGCCGTCCTGAGCCTTCGGTTCCGCAGGAGCACGGCTCGGGCGTGATCGCACGCCCAAGCCATTCCAGCCGATCCTCAGAGCGCGACGCTGACCGCCTTGAGTTCGGTATAGGCCTCGATGCCGGCCTTGCCGTTCTCGCGGCCCCAGCCCGAGGCCTTGAAGCCGCCGAGCGGCAGCGCGGGATCGACGCCGCCCGAGCCGTTGATACGGATGGTGCCGGCCTTGAGGCGCCGCGCGAGCTTGTGCGCGGTGGTGATGTTGGCGGTGTAGATGGAGGCGGAGAGGCCGAATTCGGTCTCGTTGCCGCGCCCGGCCAGTGCCTCCAGATCGTCATCGTCGCCAAAGCGCATGGCGCAGAGCACAGGGCCGAAAATCTCTTCCCTGCGCACGCGCATGTCGGGCTTCGTGTCGAGCAGCACGGTGGGCTGCACGAAATAGCCGCCCTCATAGCCCTCGCCGCCCAGCGCCTCGCCCCCGACGAGCAGCTGCGCGCCCTCCTCGCGGCCCGAGGCGATGTAGCCGGTCACGCGCTCGCGCTGCGCGGCGCTCACCAGCGGGCCGATCATGGTGCTGGCGTCGAGCGTCTGGCCCACCTTCATGCCGCGCGCCATGTTGGCGACGCCTTCCAGCACCTGGTCGGCGACCTTCTCGTGCACGAACAGGCGCGAGCCGGCGGCGCAGACCTGCCCGGCATTGAAGAAGATGCCCATGGCGGCGGCCGGGATGGCCTTGGAGAGGTCCGCATCGGCGAAGATATAGGTCGGCGACTTGCCGCCCAGTTCGAGCTGGACGCGCTTGAAATTGGTCTTGGACGCCTCGATGATCGCGCGGCCCGTAACAGTGGAGCCGGTGAAAGCGACCTTGTCGACATCGCGGTGCGCGGCCAGCGCGGCGCCCGCCGTGCGGCCATAGCCGGTGACGATATTGACCACGCCCTCGGGAATGCCCGCCTCCATCACCAGCTCAGCGAGACGCAGGGTGGAAAGCGGCGTCTGCTCGGCGGGCTTGAGCACGACGGTGCAGCCCGCCGCCAGCGCGGGCGCGAGCTTGCCGACCGCCATCACCAGCGGGAAGTTCCACGGCACGATCTGCGCGCACACGCCGATCGGCTCGCGCAGCACATAAGAGAGCCACTCGCCCGGCGCGCTGATCTCCACGGTTTCGCCCGCGATCTTGCTCGCCCAGCCGGCATTGTAGCGCAGCTGGCCGACCGCGCCGCCCACGTCGATCATGCGCGAGAACTGGATGGGCCGGCCGACGTCGAGCGTCTCCAGCAGCGCCAGCTCCTCGCCATTGGCCTCGATGAGGTCGGCGAGCTTGAGCAGCAGGCGCGTGCGCTCGTCCGGCTTGACCTTCGACCAAGGGCCCTCGAACGCCGCGCGCGCCGCCGCCACGGCGCGATCGACATCGGCCTCGCCTGCGCTTGCCACATGCGCGATGACCTCGCCGGTCGAGGGATTGAGCGTCTCGAACGTCTCGCCCGACTGCGCCTCCACGAACGCGCCGCCGATGAGCATCTTCGCGGTCCCCTGCGCATAGCGCGACTTCAGCCGCTCCAGCAGCGCGGGATTATAGGGGGCGTTCATGAGCGGCATCCTTCCTTGCATCGGTCGTCTATGATGATGAGTCCTTGAATCATCACGAGGCGGCCAATAACAGCCGGAGAGGGTCGGCGCCACTGGTGCGCGGGAGAGGAACGAGAGAGACGTGCAGAACGACGAGAGCTATGATTATGTGATCGTCGGCGCGGGCTCTGCCGGCGCCGTGCTCGCGGCGCGCCTCACCGAGGACCCGGACGTGCGCGTGCTGCTGCTGGAGGCGGGCGGCGGG
>CBIMKI010000066.1:0-12866 GCA_966244395.1 uncultured Sphingobium sp.
CGAGCGCAGAATGATATCGGGCCTGTCCTCGCCATGGGCGCCGATCGTCACGACATGGCCGGCCTGGCGCAGCAGTGGCGCCAATATGCCGCTCAGCCAGGCGTCGTCGGCGTCCGCGATCAGGCAGTGGACCGGCCGGGCGATCGTGCCGGCCTCGGCGAGGTCGCGCGCCGCCTCGGCGAAGAGCGCGAAGGGATCGATCATCTCCATCTGTTCGTCGCCGACCATCACGAGGCCTGCGATGCGCCCGGCGTTCAGCGCCACATCCAGCTTGTCCGATATGTCGATGATGTCGAGCACGTCGCCGATGAGGTAGCAGAGCGTCTCGCTGCCGGCATGGAGGCGCAGCGACTTGATGGTGCCCGCCGTCCGCTGCTCCGCGTTGAGCGCGGGGAACAGGCGCCCGTCGATGCGCACGAAGGCGCGCCCGTTGCTCACGGCCACTTGCGAGGCGTCGATATCCTCCACCCGGTCGACGATGGCGAGCGGGATGAGGCGGCGCGTGCCGTCGGCCTCCGCGAAGACCAGTGCCTGCAATGTGCCCTGGCGCTCCACGTCGCGTGCCGCGGCGCTGGCGACCGGGCCGCGATTGGTGTCGCGCAGCGGCAGCCGTGCGACCTGGGCGATGCCCGCCGCATCGAGCAGCAGTATGGGCTGGCCGTTGTCCGGCAGGGTCATGCCGGCATAGACGCCTGCTGCCGTCACCAGCGGCGAGGCGGGCCGGATCACCAGTTCCTCGTTGCTTTCCACCTGTTCCACGCCCAGCACATAAGGCTGTCCCATCGAGGAGCGGATGACCATCAGCGTGCGCGGGCCGCGCATGTCGTCGCTGTGCGGCAGGCCCAGCACATTCTCGATGTCGACGAGCGAATAGGCTTCGCCGCGGATGGTGGCGATGCGCGCGCCGCCCACTTCCTCGATGGCGACCATCGAGCTGTTCTGGTGCAGCAGCTCGATGACGTTGCCGCGCGGCATGGCGAAATAATGGCTGCCCGAGCGCACGATGAGGCCCGGGATGATGGTGAGCGTCAGCGGCACGCGCATGGTGATGGTCGTGCCGTGTCCCGGCGCGCTCTCGATGCCGATGATGCCGCCGATCTGCTCGATATTGGCGCGCACCACGTCCATGCCCACGCCCCGGCCGGAGACGGCGGTGACGGCCGCGGCAGTGGAGAGGCCCGGGTGGAAGATGAGCTGGAGCTTCTGCTCGTCGGTGAGCGCGGCGGCTTCGGCCGGCGCCATCAGCCCGGCGCCGATGGCCTTCTCGACCAGCGCGGCGGCATTGATGCCGCGCCCGTCGTCGGCGATCTCGATGACGATCTGGTTGCCGGACTGGCGCGCGACGATGCGGAGCATGCCGGTCTCCGGCTTGCCGGCGGCGGCGCGCACGGAGGGCGCCTCGATGCCATGGTCGAGCGCATTGCGCACGATGTGGGTCAGCGGATCGACGACCATCTCGATCATCTCGCGGTCCATCTCGACATCGCCACCGTCGAGTTCGAGGCTCACCTTCTTGGCGAGGTCCCGGCTGAGGTCGCGCACCATGCGCGGGATCGCCGCGTAGAGTCGGTCGACGCGCTGCATCCGGGTCTTGGAGATCATGTCGCGCAGGTCCGCGACATTGGCCGAGAGGCGCTCGAAGCTGCCTTCCAGGTCCGCGTCCGCCTCGCGGTCGCGCATCTTGCGGGCCAGGTCGTTGCGCGCCAGCACCATGTCGGAAATGCCGTTCATGAGCTGGTCGATGAGCGCCAGCGGCAGGCGGATGGTGCGGGGCGCGCGCTCCCGGACGCCTGCGCGGAGCGCATGGCCGGCCTCGCCGGGCGCCGCGTGGAGATGGGGACCCGCGAGCATGTCCGCGCCCAGCGCTTCCTCGTGTTCGGCTATGTCTTCCGCCTCGGTGCTGCGCGCCAGCGTATCGAGCAGGGCGTCGTCGGCGGCTTCGGGGATCGCGGCGTCCTCGCCCTCGGCCACGTTGCGGGCCAGCTCCCCGATTCGGTCCATGACCGCGAGCACCGCCGTGACGGTCGCGGGATCGGCGCTGCGCTCGCCCCGGCGGATCGCCGCCAGCACATCCTCGGCGGCATGGGCGAGCCGCTCGAAGCGCGGCAGGTTGAGGAAGCCGCAGCTCCCCTTCACCGTATGGAAAAAGCGGAAAAAAGCGTCGAGGCGGGAGCCGTCGGTCGGATCGGCTTCCCACGCGACGACCTCGCCGGAAAGCACTTCCAGCGTCTCCAAAGTTTCCGCGATAAACTCAGCGAGTATCTCGTCCATGTCGCGACCTGCCGGTGACCTGAGCCTCGTTCATTGGCCAGCGCGCGTTAAATCGCGGTTAAGGAAGGAAGAAAGGCCGCAATTGCCTCGAACTAGAATCCGCCGTGCGCGCCTGCCCGCGCAGGAACGCAGCCGGCCTCAGACCGGCAGGCTGACTCCGAACATCAGGAACGGATCGTCCGGCCCGGAGAGGGCGATCTGGCCGCCGGCCTCATTGACCAGCGAGCGGATGAGATAGGAGGTCGCCGTGCGGGTGGTGACCGCCTCGCCCGCCGCCACGCCGAAGCTCGCGCGCAATTCCGGCGCAAAAGTGATCTTGGGCCCTTCGCCGCGCACCACGATCTCGACCACATTGCCGCGCCGCTCGCTGCCGAGCAGCAGCGTGCCGCCGCGCGGCAGGGATTCGCCCACCATCAGCGCGAGATTGAGCAGCAGCTTGGCCGCCTGCTTGGGGAGGCTGTCGTCCTCGATCAGCCATTGCAGTGCGAGCCGGCCGTCCGGCGGAAACATGCCCTCCATTGCCGTGCGCACCTCATGAAGGGCGATTTCCTCGCCGAAGCCGCCGGCGGCGCCGAACGCGAGGCGGAAGAATTTGAGCTTGCCTGCCGTCGTCCGCGCGCTGTCCGCGAGCAGGCCCATGCACTGGTCGCGCAGGGCCGGGTCCTGCTCGTCGGCGAGCAGCTCCAGCCCGTTGTTGAGTGCGCCCACGGGGCTCAGCAGGTCATGGCAGAGGCGCGAGCAGAGCAGGCTGGCATAATCGATGTCGTTCATGGTGCCGGACGGAGCCCTTCGCTGAATTTTGTCGCTTGGGCCGTCCTAATGCCGGTCCCCGGCGGCGGGCGCAAGGCCGCTGTCGGCCGCGTCGCCGATGGCGACAGGCTCGAAACGGCCGTGCAGCGGGCCCTCGGGCGTCGCGCGCCAGGCGCCGATGCGTCCACGCGTGCCCACGATCAGCCAGATCTCTCCCGCGCCGCGCGCCATGGCCGCATCCACGGCCGAGGGCACGGGCTCGCCTGTGGGGTGCGAATGATAATGTCCCACGATCTGCGGCCCGCCCGCCCGCGCCGCCTTGTGCGCGGCGAGCAGGGCGGCGGGGTCGATCTCGAAGCAGTGCACCGGGTCGGCCGCGACATTGGCGGCGGGCGCGATGGCGTCCACGCGGCCGGCCGCCGCATCGCCGAGCAGCAGCCCGCAGCATTCCTCCGGCACGGCCGCCTGTGCCTGTGCGCGGATCGCGTCGGCGAGGGCTCTTGATAAGCGCAGGTCCATACCCAATCTCTAGGCCATGTCAGGGGGAGCTGCCAGCATCAGTGCACAGATCACGCCTGCGCTTCACGGCGCACGGCTGGACCGTGCCCTGGCGACCCTGGTGCCCGAGCTGTCGCGCGAGCGCGTGAAGGCGCTCATCCTCGCCGGTCAGGTGACGGGGCCGGGCGGCAGGCCGGTGAGCGATCCCGCGCTCAAGGTGCGGGCGGACACCGCCTTCGCGCTCGATATTCCGCCCGCTGCGCCCGCGCAGGCCATTGCCCAGCGCATCGACCTCGTCATTCCCTATGAGGACGCGCATCTCGTCGTGGTGGACAAGCCCGCCGGCATGGTGGTGCATCCCGCCGCCGGCAATCCGGACGGCACGCTGGTCAATGCGCTGCTCCATCATTGCGCCGGGCAACTTTCCGGCATCGGGGGCGTTGCAAGGCCAGGTATCGTCCATCGCATCGACAAGGACACCTCCGGGCTTCTCGTCGTGGCGAAGACCGACCAGGCGCATGAGGGCCTGGCCCGGCAGTTCAAGGATCACAGCATTGACCGGCGTTATCTCGCCCTCGTCTCGGGCGTGCCCACGCCCGGCGCGGGCACGGTGGACACCTGGATCGGCCGCTCCGACGCCAATCGCCAGAAGATGGCGGTGCAGCGCGAAGGGCGCGGCAAGCACGCCGTGACCCATTATCGCGTGCTGGAGCGGCTCGACCGCGCGGCGCTGGTCGAGTGTCGTCTCGAGACTGGCCGCACCCATCAGGTGCGCGTGCACATGGCGCATCTGGGCCATCCGCTGCTGGGCGATCCGGTCTATGCGCGCGGCGGCCCGCACAAGGCGCTGCTCAGCGAGTTGGGTTTCCGCCGCCAGGCGCTTCATGCCGCGCGGCTCGGTTTCGTTCACCCGGTGACAAGCCAGAGTGTCTGCCTTGAAAGTCCGATTGCGGATGACATGCAGGCCCTGTTCAGTCACCTTGCCCTATAGAGAGTCGGCGCGGCGCCCCCTCACGCCGCCGTGCCTGCGAGAAGGACAGAGATTCAAGTGACACGCTCAAGCAATGTCCCGGCGACGATCCCCGCCCTCGGCGGCGATGCGAGCCTCAATCGCTATCTTGCGGAGATCCGCAAGTTCCCCATCCTGAAGCCCGAGCAGGAATATATGCTCGCCAAGCGCTATCAGGAACATGGGGACCCGGAGGCCGCCGCGCAACTCGTGACGAGCCATCTGCGCCTCGTGGCCAAGATCGCCATGGGCTATCGCGGCTATGGCCTGCCCGTTGCCGAGCTGATCTCGGAGGGCAATATCGGCCTCATGCAGGGCGTGAAGAAGTTCGAGCCCGATCGCGGCTTCCGCCTCGCCACTTATGCGATGTGGTGGATTCGGGCCTCCATCCAGGAGTTCATCCTGCGCTCGTGGAGCCTGGTGAAGATCGGCACCACCGCCGCGCAGAAGAAGCTTTTCTTCAACCTGCGCCGCATGAAGAACAATATCGAGGCCTTCGAGGAAGGCGATCTGCATCCCGATGACGTGAAGAAGATCGCCACCGATCTCGGCGTGTCGGAGGAAGAGGTCGTCTCCATGAACCGCCGCATGGCGATGGGCGGCGACACCTCGCTCAACGTCTCCATGAACGAGGATGGCGAGGGTCAGTGGCAGGATTGGCTCGCCGACGATCGCCCTCTCCAGGACGAGACGATTGCCGCCAGCCAGGAGCGCGACGTGCGCCACGAGATGCTGCTGGACGCGATGGACGACCTCAACGACCGCGAGCGCCACATCCTCCAGGAGCGGCGCCTCGCCGAGGAGCCCAAGACGCTGGAGGAGCTGTCGCAGGAATATGGCGTCAGCCGCGAGCGCGTCCGCCAGATCGAGGTGCGCGCCTTCGAGAAGCTGCAACGCGCGATGATGCGCATCGCCGGTGAGAAGCGGCTCATCCCGGTCGGCTGACGCGCCGGCCCCGGTAAGGTCATGCGCGATGGGCGGCCTGGCGCGGCTGCCCATCGCGCTTTTCAGATCAGTGCTCGTCGAGCGTCTTCGCACCCTGAAATGACGTTGCGCCCAGGACGCGCCCGGCGGCATTTCCACCCGCAGCCTTGCGCAGCCGATTGAAATCGATCCCCCATGGTGAGAATATCACCCATTGGCCGAGGGACGATGTCGGGCGAGCTGACTTTTGAGATGGACCACCGCGATGGTCTCGTCCGCGTGCGCGGCACGGGGCTGTGGACGCCTGAGCAGGTGTCGGTCCATTTCGTGGCGCTGCGCCGTGCCATTGACGGGTTGCGGGCGATCCGCCAGCCGGTGCTTGTGCTGGTCGATCTGCGCCAGGCTGCGGTGCAGATGATGCACGTGGCGCAGGCCGTGACGGACGGCACGAGCCGTATTTATGGCAATGCCGATTATGTGGCGCTCGTCGCCGGCTCGACGCTGCTCGGCATGCAGATGAAGCATATGGCGAAGGTGCCGAACTTCGCCGTCTTCAGCGAGATGGAACCCGCGCTCGACTGGCTGGCGGCCCGGCGCGGCGCCCTGCGGGGGCCCACGCCCGCCTCCTGACGCGCCGCCAGACCCGCGCGAAAAAAGCGATTCCCACTTTCTCGCGCGATGCTCTAGGGCGTCTTCCATGGTGAACACCCTCCTCGTCATGGCTGGCGGCGCGATCGGCGCGGCGTTGCGCTATCAGTTCGGCCGCATGAGCTTTCGCCTGCTCGGGCCCAATCCGCCGCTCGGCTGGCCATGGGGCACGCTGGGCGTCAATGTGGTCGGCGGCTTCGTCATGGGCCTGTTCGCCGGCTGGCTCGCGGCGCGCGCCCAGGGGGGCGAGCCTTTGCGCCTCTTCGTCGCGGTCGGCATATTGGGCGGCTTCACGACCTTCTCTGCCTTCAGCCTGGAGACGATGCTGATGGTCGAGCGCGGCGAATGGCTTTCGGCCGGCGGCTACAGCCTCGTGTCCGTCGTCGCCTCGGTCGGCGCGCTCGCGCTCGGTCTTGGCCTTGCGAGGGCCTTCGCATGAGCCCGCGCGACGCATCGGAGGTCCGCCAGTTCCGCGTCCATGCCGATGATGACGGCATCCGTGTCGACCGCTGGTTCAAGCGGCACATGCCGGACGTCAGCTTCGCCATCGTCTCGCGCTGGGCGCGCACCGGCCAGCTCCGGGTGGATGGCGCGCGTGTCGGTCCCGGCGACCGGCTGGAGGAAGGGCAGACCATCCGCGTGCCCCCCCTCGACGCCGCGCCGCCCACCACCGGCAAGACGGCACGCCCGCGCCCCGTCCTCACGGACGATCAGGTTGCCTTTGCCGAGAGCCTCGTCATCCATCGCGATGCGCAGGCCATCGTCATCAACAAGCCGCCGGGCCTCGCCACGCAGGGCGGCACCAAGACCAAGGATCATGTCGACGGGCTGCTCGATGCGCTGATGTTCGAGCGGGACGACCGCCCCCGGCTCGTCCACCGGCTGGACAAGGACACGAGCGGCGCACTGCTCCTCGCCCGCACGGCCCGCAGCGCCGCCCATTTCGCCAAGGCCTTCTCCTCGCGCACCGCGCGCAAGGTCTATTGGGCTATCGTCATGGGCGTCCCCTCCATCGAGGACGGCATGATCGACCTGCCGATCGCCAAGCAGCCCGGCACGGGCGGCGAGAAGATGCATGTCGATGAGGAAAACGGCCTGCCCGCGCGCAGCCGCTATCGCGTCATCGAGCGCGCCGGCAATCGCGCCTGCTGGGTCGAGCTTCAGCCGCACACCGGCCGCACCCACCAGTTGCGCGTCCATCTCGCCGCCATCGGCCACCCGATTGTGGGCGACGGCAAATATGGTGGCAAGGATGCGTTTCTCTCCGGCTCGATCAGCCGCAAGATGCATCTCCATGCCCGCCGCATCCGCATCGATCATCCCGACGGCGCCCCGCTCGACGTGCGCGCCGAGCTGCCCCATCATTTCCGCGAGAGCCTGCTGAGCCTGGGTTTCGATCCCGAGGAGGGCGACCTGCCGCTCGACGAGGATCTGAAGCCCAAGGGCCCCGACAAGGCGGCCGAGAAGCGCCGCGCCAGCGCCCATGCCAAGGACGTGCGCAAGGCCCGCAAGGGCGAACGCCGTTCGCGCGGCGCCGCCCCGGCACCGCGCGGCAAGCCGGGCGGCGGGAGCAAGCCTTCCGGCGGCGGGCGGCCCGCAAGTGGCGGACGTGCGGGTCCGGCCGGCAAGCGCCCGACCGGCGGTGGCAAGCCCCGGCGCGGCTGATGCATCCCGATCCCCGGTTGCAGTGGACGGACCGTGCGGCGATGCTGGCCTTCGTGCGGGCGCAGGCTTTCGGCGCCGTCTTCCTGACCACGCCCGATGGCCCGCGCGTCGCACATGTTCCGCTCATCTTCCATGGCGAGGGTCGCATCGGCTTTCATGTCTCGCGCCGCAACGCGCTGGCGCCGCACCTGGATGGCGCGCGCATCCTCGTCGTGGTCCAGGGGCCGCATGCCTATGTGAGCCCCGATTGGTACGGCATGCCCGACCAGGTGCCGACGTGGAACTATGTCGCGGTCGAGTTGGAGGGCGTGGCGCGCGCCACGGACGCGGAGGCACTGCTGGCCGAGCTGGATCAATTGTCGGCCGAGCAGGCGGCCCGGCTTGCGCCCAAGCCCGCCTGGTCGCTCGACAGCCTGTCGCCCGGCGTCGCGGCGCGGATGGCCGGCGGCATCGCCGGGTTCGTCATGACTATCGAGGCGTGGCGCGGCACGGCCAAGCTCGGCCAGAACAAGCCTGATGCCGCGCGCCTGGCTGCGGCGGACGGGCTGGAGGCGGCCGGCGCGCGCGATGTCGCCGCCCTGATGCGCGCGGCCCCGGAGCGCTTTTCATGACCCTGCGCCTCGCCATCTTCGATTGCGACGGCACGCTGGTCGACAGCCAGCACAGCATCGTCGCCGCCATGCAGGGCGCGTTCGACGCCGCCGCCATGCCCTGCCCGGCGCGCGCCGACATACTTTCCATCGTCGGCCTCTCGCTTCCGCAGGCCATGGCGCGCCTGCTGCCCGATGCGGACATGGGCTTCCACGATCTCATGGTGGCCCACTACAAGCGCTGCTTCTTCGACATGCGCGCGGCCGGTGCCGTCCGCGAGCCGCTCTACGAGGGCATTTCGGACCTGCTCGACGCTCTCGACGCCGCCGGCTGGCTGCTCGCCATCGCCACCGGCAAGTCGGATCGCGGGCTCGCCGCCGTGCTCGCATATCATGACCTCTCCAGGCGCTTCGTCTCGCTCCAGACTGCCGATCGCCACCCGTCCAAGCCTCATCCCGCCATGATCGACGCGGCCCTTGCCGAGACCGGCGCGCAGGCCGAGCATGCCGTGATGATCGGCGACACCAGCTTCGACATGGTGATGGCCTGCGCGGCGGGCGTGCGGCCGCTCGGCGTCGGCTGGGGCTATCACGGGGCCGATGAGCTGACCGCCGCCGGCGCGCTCAGCGTCGCCATGGACAGCGCGGCGCTCGCCCGCCATATCGGCCTGCCATGACCGATACGCCCCCTCCCGCGCCCGCGCCCGATGATGCCGAGGCCGCCGCCCGCCGCGCCGCCGCCGCCAGGCAGCGTTTCGTCGCGCTCGGCCTGTTCCGGCTTTCCGGCGTCTTCATCCTCATGTTCGGCATCGCCATCTCCATGCACCGCTTCGGCTGGGTGCAGGGCGACAAGGCCAAGTGGCTGGGGCTCATCGTCTCCTGCGTCGGCTTCTTCCAGTTCCTCATCGTGCCGCGTCTCCTCGCGCGTGCCTGGGCGACCCCGCGCGACAAGCCATGAAGCGCTTCTACAAGGACGCGGCCGCCCAGGCCGAGGGTGATGGCTGGGCGATCCGGCTCGATGGCCGGCCTGTGCGCACGCCCGCGCGCGCGCCGCTGGCCGTGCCCGGCGCGGCGCTGGCGCGCGCGATTGCCGCTGAATGGCAGGCGCAGGACGAGACCATCGATCCCGCGACCATGCCCATGACCGGCTTCGCCAATGCCACCATCGACCGCGTGCTGCCCGCGCTCGGCGATTTCCGGGGCCAGATCGCGGCTTATGGCGAAAGCGACCTCTTCTGCTACCGCGCCGCCGATCCCGCCGATCTCGTCGCGCGCCAGGCGGAAGTCTGGGACCCGCTGCTCGCCTGGGCGCAGGCCCGCTATGGCGTGCGCTTCGCCGTCACTACCGGCATCATGCCGGTCGACCAGCCCGCCGCCACGCTGGCGCGCCTGCGCGGCGCGGTGGAAGCGCTCGATCCCTGGCTGCTTGCCGGCGCCGCCGTGCTCACCCAGATCGGCGGCAGCCTCGCCGGCATGCTCGCGCATCTCGCGGGAGAAATCCCGGCCGAAGCCCTGTTCGACGCCGCCACGCTCGACGAACGCTGGCAGGCCGGGCAATGGGGCGAGGATGCCGAAGCCGCCGCCCGCCTCGCCCAACGCCGCGCCGACATGCTCGCCGCCGCCCGCTGGTGCGCACTGGTCGCCGCCTAAGCGCTCTACCTCATAAGCAGTGCTCCTGCGAAATAGGCTGTGCTCCTGCGAAGGCAGGAGCCCAGGGCGGTCATGCCCCGCCCTTGCGCCCTAGGCTCCTGCCTATGCAGGAGCACAACATCGCTTCAGGGCGCACGCCCCGTTCCCAATCCCGCCGGCATCCTCTAAGCACCACGCCATGACCGACGCTGCCATCGAACTCATCGACCTGTGCAAGACCTATCAGGGCGGCAAGCGCGCGCTCGACCATGTCAATCTGGCTGTCCCGCGCGGCAGCATCTTCGGCCTGCTCGGTCCCAATGGCGCGGGCAAGTCGACCATCATCAACATCCTCGCGGGCCTGGTGAACAAGACCAGCGGCACCGCGCGCGTCTGGGGCTTCGACATTGACGAGCACCCGCGCAATGCCAAGAACGCCATCGGCATCGTCAATCAGGAAATCCTGTTCGATCCCTATTTCACGCCGTTCGAGACGCTGGAGATCCAGGCCGGCTATTATGGCGTGCCCAAGGGCAGGCGCCATTCGATGGAGCTGCTGCGCGCCGTCCATCTCGCGGACAAGGCCGATGCCTATTCCCGCTCGCTCTCGGGCGGCATGAAGCGGCGCCTCATGGTCGCCAAGGCCATGGTCCACTCGCCTCCCATCCTCGTGCTGGACGAGCCCACCGCCGGCGTCGATGTGGAGCTGCGCCAGCAGCTCTGGGCCTTCGTGCGCCAGCTCAATGAGAGTGGCGTCACCATCGTCCTCACCACCCATTATCTGGAAGAGGCCGAGGAGCTTTGCGACCGCATCGCCATCATCAATCACGGCCGCGTCGTCACCGACAAGCCCACGCGCGAGCTGGTCGACATGGCGCAGGAGAAAGTGGTCGAGATCACCGTCGACCGCGACCTCGCCGACCTGCCGCACCACGACCGTTTCGAGAAGGTCGAACGCGCGGGCGAGCGCACGCTCGCCGTCACCTACCAGAAGGACCGCGCCACCGCCGGCGACGTCATCACCCTCGTCCAGGGCCAGGGCTTCGGCATCGTCGATGTCAGCACGCGCGACCCGGATCTGGAGGACGTCTTCCTCAAGCTGACACGGACGGCGGCCTGATTTCTCGCGCGGCATTCCCGCGCAAGATCTGGGGGTGGCAGAAGGCGCCCCTTTTCACATATCTTTCATTTGCGCGCCGTTCGTGCTGATAAGGACGTCTCTCGCCGCCCGCATATCGGCGTGACGGCCTTCCTGTGACGAGCAGCTCCGCATGACCATTTCCGCCTCCCATGACGTCATCATCATCGGCTCCGGCGCGGCGGGGCTCACTGCGGCGATCAACCTGGCGCAGGACCGCAAGGTGCTGGTGCTGGCCAAGGGTGCGCTGGACAGCGGCTCCACCAACTGGGCGCAGGGCGGCATCGCGGCGGTGCTGGACGCGGGCGACAGCTTCGCCAACCATGTCGAGGATACGGTGGTCGCGGGCGCGGGGCTCAACAACCGCGCCACGGTCGAGTTCGTCGTCTCCGAGGCGCCGGCCGCCATCGAGCGGCTGGCGGCGCTGGGCGTCCCCTTCAATGCCGGCGAGGATTTCGGCGAGCGCTGGCACCTGACGCGCGAGGGCGGCCATTCGCACCGCCGCATCGTGCATGTGGACGACGCGACCGGCCACGCCGTGCAGGTCGCGCTGCTCAAGGCCGCGCGGGCCAATCCCAACATCACGCTCATGGACCATATGGTCGCCATCGACCTCATCACCTCGCGCCATGGCGAGCAATATTCCGGCGACGGCCATGTCTGGGGCGTCTATGCGCTCGACGAGAAGGCCGGGCGCGTCGAGGCCTTCGTGGCGCGCGCCACCATCCTCGCGAGCGGCGGGGCGGGGCGCACCTACCTCTTCTCGACCGCGCCGCGCGGCGCGACCGGAGACGGCATCGCCATGGCCTGGCGTGCGGGCTGCCGCGTCTCCAACATGGAGATGATGCAGTTCCACCCGACCTGCCTCTACAATCTGGAGGTCAAGAACTTCCTCATCACCGAGGCGATGCGCGGCGAGGGCGGCGAACTGAAGCTCCCTCCCGGCGTCCCCGGCGGCGGCACGCGCTTCATGGATGCGTTCGACCCGCGCGGCGAGCTGGCCCCGCGCGACGTGGTGGCCCGCGCCATCGATCATGAGATCAAGCGACTTGGCCTCGATTATGTCCATCTCGACATCAGCCACAAGCCGCCGGAGTTCATCAAGGAGCATTTCCCGACCATCCACGCCCGGCTGCTGACGCTCGGCATCGACATCACCACGGCGCCGATTCCCGTGGTGCCCGCACAGCATTATACCTGCGGCGGCGTGGTCATCGACCTCGATGGCCGCACCGACCTGCCCGGCCTCTATGCCGCAGGCGAAGTGACGCAGAGCGGCCTCCATGGCGCCAATCGCCTCGCCTCCAATTCGCTGCTCGAATGCTTCGTCTTCGGCGAGGCCGCCGCCAATCATATCCGCGCTCACTGGGCCGATCTGCCCGCCCCGCCCGCCATCCGCCCATGGGACGAGAGCCGCGTCACCGACAGCGACGAGGAAGTGATCGTCACGCATAACTGGAAGGAAATCCGCCGGTTCATGTGGGATTATGTCGGCATCGTGCGCACCACCAAGCGGCTCGAGCGCGCCCAGCACCGCGCCGATCTGCTCGCGCAGGAAGTGGACGATTATTACGGCAATTTCCGCGTGACGAGCGACCTCATCGAGCTGCGCAACCTGCTGGAAGTCGCCCGCCTCATCATCCGCTCGGCCCTGCGCCGCAAGGAGAGCCGCGGCCTCCATTACACGCTCGATTATCCCGACATGCTGCCGGAGGCGCACGATACGGTGCTGGTGCCCTAGAGC
>CBIMKI010000067.1:0-12815 GCA_966244395.1 uncultured Sphingobium sp.
AGATGGCGCCGGTCGTCCGCCGCATCGTCCCACATCGCATAGATGCCAGCAGACGTCGCACCGTTGCGGGACCAGGCGCCCAACATACCATCCGCCGCGCCCGGCATGACCGCGCCGCCGCCCAGGGCCGTGATCGAAATGGCGGAGGATTTCGCCGGAATGCCGGCAAGATGACGGACGGCGCGGAGCAAGTCGGCAGGCCCGGCATCGCTCCAGAGCTGATCCGCCGCGACGCGCTTGCCCGACGGCATGGTGGAAAAGCGTGGCAGCCCGGCGAAGGCGAGGTCTTCGCGCGTGGCCGGCGCGAGCAGTGGCGCATCGGCGGGCGGCACGCACAGGGCGCCGAGCCTGGACGCCGCCTGCGCGGCATCGGCGCCGCTGGCTACGGCGCGTATCGTCACGGCCGGTTCTCCGCTGTCAGTATGGGGCCCGACCAGACAGATGATCTCCGCTGCCGGATCGGCCGTTGCCGCGGCTTCCTCCAGCCACCGCGCGACCGCCAGCGCGGATGACGCCGCAAAGGCCATATCGGTCGCGGCGGCGCGGCCGGGCCGCTCCTGAAGGACCAGTTCATAGGCCGTGACGATGGCGAAGAAGGCGCAGCCCGCCCCGCGCGCAGCCCAGAACAGTTCCGGATTGCTTTGGGTATCGGCCCGGATGACGTCGCCTTGTGCGGTGACCATTTCCATCGCGGTCACGCTGAAGCAGGCTGGGCCCCATTGCCCATAGTTCCAGCCGATCCCGCCGCTCAGGATGAAGCCGCTGAGCGCCACGTCGGCGCAATGACCGATGGGGAAGGCCAGATCGTGGCGGGACAGCCGCTCGATCAGCTTGCCCCCGGTCACGCCCGCGCCGATCCAGGCGCGCCGGGCGTTCGCGTCGATCTCGATCCGGTCAAGGCCTTGCAGGTCGATCATGAGGCCGCCCTCGCGCAGCGCCGCCGCCTGATAATTATGGCCGCTGCCACGGGGAGCAATGCGCAGGTCCCGGCGCCCGGCCCATTTCACCCAGGCCGCCACCGCCTCCACAGAATTGGGACGCACGATGAGTTCGGGCGACCGGCTGCGGGCGAGCCGGGCGTTCCAGATCAATGTGTCGCGCAGATCGTCATAACCGTCCGAATCTCTGCGATGCGCGCCTTCCAGCGGTGGTTCGCTATCGGGGGCTGCATGAAACGGGTCCGTCATGACCCGCATAATGGTGGGCGGCGCGATTTGTTTCCCGCATGTGCGGTGCCGTGAGAGGCGTGCCGGCGTTTCACGTCCCGCCTGAGGGTGGCGCGTCATCGCGCCCGCGCGCCACCGGCAGCCGCCAGCCGCGGCGGATCGCCATCACCCGCAGGACGAAGCAGACCAGCCCGCCGCTGGTCGCGGTGAGAAGGATCGGCAGGTACAGCAGATGGCCGGCAACGACGATCGTCGCGCCCGCAAGAGCGGCCACTGCGTAGAGGTCAGCACGAAGCACGGCCGGAATTTCCGCGAGCAGGACATCGCGGGCGACGCCGCCGCCAATGCCGGTCAACATGCCAAGCAGGGCGGCCATGACCGGACTCAGCCCGAACGCCAGCGCCTTCTCCGTGCCGGCGACGGCGAACAGGGCAAGGCCGGCCGCATCGAGGATCCGCACGGGATTGCGCAGCTTGTCGATCAGGGATGACCAGAAGAAGCAGAGCAGGCCCGCCGCGAGCGAGACCGCGAGATAGCGCCAGTCCTTGAGCGCTGCCGGCGGCGCCGCGTCGATCAGCAGATCGCGCGCGATACCCCCCGAGGTGGAGGCCGCAAACGACAGCACCAGCACTCCGAAAATGTCGAGCTGCCGCCTTGTGCCCGCCATCCCGCCGCTCAGCGCGAAGGCAAAAGTCCCTCCGAGATCGAGCAGCAGGACGAGCGTCCGCAGCAGTTCGTCGGTGTCGTGCGCCTCAACCATGGCCCAGCCGGAACACGGTCATTCCGCCATATTCAATGCCAAGGCTGCCACCGCATCGCCGCCACGCCGATCGCCGGCGCGGCATGCGACACCGGTGCGAAGCGCCGTCTGCGAAGCATTGCGCATCGGGCAAGGCTCCAGCTCAGCCGTCGTTCGGCAGCACCGTGAGCACGCGCTCGATATGGTCGTGAAACGCTTTCATATAATTGCGCAGAAACTGTTCGGTGGACGCTACGTTCACCTTGCCCTGGTCGTCGATCAGCCCCGGCGTGAACTGGATATAGGCTTCTGGCGCGTTCATCTGCGGCGCGTTGCAGAAGCCGAGAACGCTCCTCAAGCTCTGTTGGGCGACGGCAGTACCGATCGCGCCGGGCGAGGCGCCGATGACGGCGGACGGCTTGTGCGCGAAGCTGTTGGTGCCATAAGGGCGGCTCGCCCAGTCTATTGCATTTTTGAGGCCACCGGGGATCGACCGGTTATATTCCGGCGTGACGAAGAGCAGCGCGTCGACCGCCTTGATCGCATCCTTGAATGCGCGGGCGACCGGGGGAAAATCGGCGTCATAATCATAGCTGTAGAGCGGGAGCTGGGCGAAGGATATTTCGGTGAAATCCAGATTCTCCGGCGCCAGCTTGACGAGCGCTCCGGCCAGCTTGCGGTTGATCGATTCCTTCGCGAGGCTGCCGATGAGATAGCCCACTTTGTAACGCTTCATGACGATGCCCTTTCCGTTGACAAGCTTGACAGACGCGGTGCCGTGCCGCCTTTGGCGGACCTTCGCAGCCGCTTGCGCACATGAGCGGACCGGCGCTTCTTCCGTCGGGAATCGACCGGACAGCCTTCGCCAATGCCATGCGCTTATAGCTTGAAAAGCATTTTTCGGCAGAGGCCCTATCGAGCAGGCGTCGCTCCATGCCTTCCGGGAACGTCACGGAAACAAGAAGGTTCAACCGGGCCCTGGCGGACGAACCTGGCTTTGGCGAGATTAGATAAGGTCGCCCCTGGCCATCCATGCTGATGCGGACCTCAACCTCGCGCAGCGCGCTGGTGCACGCAAAGCTGGTAAATTGGCTGCCCTGGTCCGTGTTGAAGTTTCCGGCTTGCCGGCGCGGCCAAGGCCTCCTCCAGTGCCGCGACGCAGACGCCGGCATCCATGGTGTTCGACAGCCGCCAGGCCAGAACCTTGTGGGTCGCCCCGTCCATGATCGCCGCCAGATAGAGGAAGCCCCGCATATGGGGATGTAGGTTACGTTGGCACACCACAGCTGATAAGGCCGAGACACCCTATCTCGGTGTCCACCAAACCGGCAGCAGATCACCCCGACATTCCGTTCCGATGGCGTGGAAGTAGAATGTTTAGGAATCAGTTGTAGAGTGCAACCCAAATCCGCAAAAGGACGGGTCGCTCATGATATCGCGTAGTATTGCCGCCAGGCTCATGTTGCCCCTGGCGATTTCGATGGCCATGCTCTGCCTGCTCGCAGGCATCATGGTCTATGTTCAGGCCATGGTTGCGGGCGCCACCGAGGTCGCCCTTCAGGGACAGGCATAGGTTAACACGCTCGGTGAGCTACGCTCGCTCAGCCGGGCGCTGCAGCGCGACGCCCTCAATCTCGTGACCGAAACCGACGCCGGGGCGCTTCAGGACGTCGGCGAAAAATTCGATGCGCGCATGGAAAAATTCACGGCCGAGTTGGAGCGCTTTTCCAAAGCCGTAGACGAAACTGTCGTTTCCGCCGCCTATTTCGAATCGCAGCACAACGTTGCCAAGGAATTGGCCGCGGTAGCCAGCAAATCCCGGAGCGGTGACCAGGCCGGTGCGCTTGCCGACTTCAGGAACCAGGTCCGACCCGCCGAGCGGGAAGCCTCGAGCGTGGCCGACGCGCGAATCGAGACGCTGACCGAAGACGTCAAGGCACGTCGCGAGGCGGCGGACTCGGCAGAGAGCCTCGCCCGCGTCATCCTGCTCACCTCGACGATCATTCTGACCGTCGCCGGTCTTGCGTTCGGGCGCACGATATCCCGCAAGGGCGTGGTGCTGCCGCTTCTCGGGCTGCGCGAAGCTATGGGTGAACTGGCGGCCGGCAACACGAACTTCGCCATCCCCTATACCGGGCGTGAGGACGAAGTCGGCCAGATGGCGCAGTCCATGGCCCATTTCCGCGACCAGCTGGCAGCGGCCGAAAAGGCAAAGGAAGCGCAGGCAGAACTCATCGTATCCAGCATCGGCGCCGGTCTCGACGAGCTGGCCAAGGGCAATCTGACGGCCCGCGTCGAGGCCGATCTCACCGGCTCGTTCGCCAAGCTTAAGGGTGATTTCAACCGTGCACTGACCGAAATGTCGCGCACGATGCACTCCGTGAGCCGAGCCACCACCGGCATCAACGGTGGCGCCGGCGAAATCCGCCAGGCCGCCCGCGACCTCGCCGATCGCACCGAACGACAGGCTGCGGGCCTTGAGGAAACGGTCGCCGCGCTCGCCGAGGTCACGGCCGGCGTTCGGGAAACCGCCGAGGGCGCCACATCCGCAAACAGCGCGATCGCGGCTACCCAGGCGCAGGCGACCGATGGCCGTGATGTCCTCTCGCAGGCGATCAATGCCATGGATGACATCCAGAAGTCTGCCCAGGAAATCGCGCAGATCATCAACGTCATCGACGGCCTGTCCTTTCAGACCAACTTGCTGGCTCTCAACGCGGGCGTCGAGGCCGCACGTGCCGGGGAAGCCGGCAAGGGCTTCGCGGTCGTCGCCAGCGAGGTCCGAGCGCTCGCCCAGCGGTCGGCGGACGCCGCCAGCGACATCAAGAAACTCATCCAGGGCTCAGGCGTGCTCGTCGACCGCGGCGTCGGACTGGTGGGTCAGTCCGGCCAAGCCTTCGAACAGATCGTCGAGCAGGTGAGCCAGGTGTCGCGCCTCGTCGGCCACATCACGGATCAGACCAATCGCCAGTCGATGACGCTGAGCCAGATCAATGTGGCGGTGCGCGAGATGGATGCGACGACGCAGCAGAATGCCGCGATGGTCGAGGAAACCAACGCCGCCGTCCAGTCGCTCGCCGACGAAGCGGGTCGGCTCGATCATCTCGTCACGCGCTTCCGCGTCGACACTACAGCGTCGGCTCTCGATCAGAGCGCCGCACCGCTCGCGCCGGCTCGCAACATTTCAGGCATGGCCGCCGCTCCGGTCCGGCCCCGCACCCGGGGTGCCCTTGCCCTCAAACCGGCGCCGGCCGCAGAGGACTGGGCCGAGTTCTGAGCTTGCGTCGACCGACACTCGGAAACCACCGCATACAACAGGCCAGCGCGACGAATTGCCGCGCCGGCCTGTTCCCATTCTGACTGAGGGAAAGCTGCGGACGGCGGGGGTGTCCGAGCAAAGATGTCAGCAGCAGCGAGGCGGCGTGTCCAAACTTGACCCAGGATCTGGCGGCGTCGTCGCCTAGGCAAAATCATATTCATCTATCGACCGTCAGCTTATGTTCTTTGAGGCCACATGCGCAGAGCCATTGAACCTTCCTCCCCGCATGGTCGGCACGCGGTGGACCCTCACAAGGCCGGAAAACTCTCACTCGATCTGGAGGAAAAGACCGGGGGACGTCAATATGCAGCCCATCCGATACCAACATCATGTAAAGGACCTTCCGGCCGCCGTATAGGCGTCTAGCGATCACAGGCCCGCTCCGCCCTCCAGTCAGCTTCACTCCGTCTGCGGCCAGCCCTGGCGACGTCTTCACCCATCCGATCTTGCCAGATCAAGTGTCGGCTTTCAGGAACGCCGACATTCAACTTGAACGGCCGAGGTGGGGACGCAAAGCCACCGCCGGAGATGACCGAAGTCAGGCGCTAATCCGCCAGTGAGGCCTAAAAATGCCGCTCCGGATCGTCAACAAACGAACGCAGAACAAAGATCAGGCTTCATGAGCTTATAACCTGATAGCTCATGAGGCAGCGTCAGACCCGATTGAGGCAGCCTTAACTGGTCCCGACACGGCCAGGGGAACTGGTGGGCGATGACGGGCTCGAACCGCCGACATTCTCGGTGTAAGCGAGACGCTCTACCAACTGAGCTAATCGCCCGCGCAGGACGCCGGGTTGCTGGTCCACCCGGCCATGTGCCTGGCGCCATATCGGCGGGCAGGCATGCTGGTCAAGCGCAAGCGCGCGTGCGCGGTGGTACGGCGCGCGCTGTCAGGCTGAATGCGGCGAGAGCAGGCCGCCGTTTCGGCGCACGGACTGGACCCAGGCCGCGAACGCCGTCGCCGCTTCGTCCGTCAGTTCGATGAAGACGCGGCGCCCGTCGGCGGGGTCATCAATGCGCGAGAAGACGCCGCGCTCGGTCAGCTGGCGGATCCAGCGCAGCGCCGTGGTGGGCGGGACGGCGGCCGCGATGCAGAGGCTGGAGACGGAGACGCGCTGTCCCGCGAGGCGCGCCGCCATGAGGTCCAGGATCATGTCCCAGGCGGGGTCGGCGAAGAGATCGGCCGGCAGGAACTGCTCGCGCAGTCGCCGCGCCCGCAGCAGCGCCCTGATCTCGCCGGGATGCAAGGGCTCTGCCCCGGCGCTTCCGCTGCGGCCATGAGGTCCGTCCGCCATTGCCGGCCGCTCCGGCGTCATGGCGCGATAGGTGCTGACCGGCTCCAGCAGCGATTCGCGCCTCGGCCGCTCGTCATGATTGTGCGTCAGGCGCTCGATCGTCATGGCGAGGCGGCGCACCTCCTCGCTGAGCTGTTCGATCCGCCCGGCCTCGGCGTCGCGCGTCGTGTCGTGCAGATGGAGGTCGCGTCGTCCCAGCGAGAGAGCCGAGGTGACGAGCAGACTGACGATGTCGCTCGCGCTCGGCTCGCAGAGGATGTCCACATCCGGACCGTCGAGCTGCGCCATGACGAGATCGAGTCCGTCGAGATCGGTGAGGATAACGAGACGCGTACTGCCCAATTCATGGCGCACACACAGCGTGCGGGCATCCAGCGTTTCCGGCGGGGCGCCGCGCAGGTCGAGCAGGATGAGGTCGATGGCGACGGTCGCGCGCAGCCGCTGCGCAAGCGCTTGCGGTTCGGTCGAGCCGATGCAGCGCAGTCCCGCGCGGTTCGCCCATTCCGCCATGGTCGCGGCGCGGCCCATCGGGGCGGCGAGCAGCAGAGTAGGGCGGTCGTCGCAGTCGATGGACGGGGCGGGCGCTGACATGCCGCCGCTGCCCGGCCAGCCGTCGCTCGCGCCCTTTCTCATCGGCTCTTCCGCCCGCCACATGTCCGTCCACGCCATGGATGTTCCCCCGTACCATGTTTGTTCACATCTATGCGCGATATGGAGACCAATTTGAACCCTTTTTGTTCCATTATGGAGGAGCTATGGCAGCCAACCGGCCATGGCAGCGGAAAGAATATCCATTTCGGATGTTTGCGCGCGGAAGGCGCCGGAGGCCGCAGACCTCGCCTCGGTCTGGGACAAGCGGGCCCCCGACCGTTGACAGGCCGAAGTCACGCGCTATGCCCGGTCCCGACAAGATGGTGCATATGCGAACGCGCTTGCGCTCCGGCCGGAGTCGCGGCCTGTCCGCCGCCAGCGCACCGTCCGCCCGGCCTTTACCAGAACCGGGCGTAGGATCGCACGGATATTGGGAGTAAGAGCAGATGACGGCCACCGGACAGGACACGCTGGGAACGCGCGACACGCTTGAGGTCGCGGGCAAAAGCTATGCCTATTATTCGCTCGCCAAGGCGGCGGCGAAGCTGGGGGACGTCTCGCGCCTGCCTTTTTCAATGAAGGTCCTGCTCGAAAATCTGCTGCGCTTCGAGGATGGCGGCTTCACCGTTTCGACCGCCGACGTGCAGGCGCTGGTCGACTGGCAGAAGAACCCCACTGAGTCGCAGAACGAGATTCAGTATCGCCCCGCGCGCGTGCTGCTCCAGGATTTCACCGGGGTGCCCTGCGTGGTCGATCTCGCCGCGATGCGCGACGCCATCGCCAAGCTCGGCGGCGATACGAGCAAGATCAATCCGCTGGTGCCGGTCAATCTGGTCATCGACCACTCGGTGATGGTCGACGAGTTCGGTCATCCCAAGGCATTCGAGCAGAATGTGGAGATCGAGTATCACCGCAACATGGAGCGCTACGACTTCCTGAAATGGGGGTCCAAGAGCCTCGCCAATTTCTACGCGGTGCCGCCGGGCACGGGCATCTGCCACCAGGTCAATCTGGAGAACATCGCCCAGACGGTGTGGACCAGCACGGACGCGAACGGCGAACCGGTCGCCTATCCCGACACCTGCGTCGGCACGGACAGCCACACCACCATGGTCAACGGCCTGGGCGTGCTCGGCTGGGGCGTGGGCGGCATCGAGGCGGAAGCCGCGATGCTCGGCCAGCCGGTCTCCATGCTCATCCCCGAGGTCGTCGGCTTCAAGCTCACCGGCCGCCTGCCCGAGGGCATCACCGCCACCGACCTGGTGCTCACCTGCACGCAGATGCTGCGCAAGCATGGCGTGGTGGGCCGCTTCGTCGAATATTACGGCCCCGGCCTTGCCGCGCTGACGCTGGCGGACCGCGCGACGCTCGCCAACATGGCGCCGGAATATGGCGCGACCTGCGGCTTCTTCGGCATCGACGACAAGACGCTCGACTATCTGCGCCTCACCGGCCGCGACGAGGATCAGATCGCCCTGGTCGAGACCTATGCCAAGGCGCAAGGCTTCTGGCTCGATCCCAATGCGCCCGAGCCGATCTTCTCCTCCACGCTCGAGCTGGACATGTCGAGCGTGCAGCCCAGCCTCGCCGGCCCCAAGCGCCCGCAGGACAAGGTGGTGCTCTCGGCGGTGGACGACGTCTTCAACAAGGACCTCGCCGAACTCTATAATCATGACGGCTTCAAGCGCGTGCCGGTGGAGGGCAAGGATCACGACATCGGCGACGGTGACGTGGTGATCGCGGCGATCACGAGCTGCACCAACACCTCCAACCCTTCGGTGCTCATTGCCGCCGGCCTCGTCGCCAAGAAGGCCAATGAGCGCGGCCTCAAGCCCAAGCCCTGGGTCAAGACCAGCCTTGCGCCCGGCAGCCAGGTTGTCACCGATTATCTGGTGAAGGCAGGCCTCCAGGAGCATCTGGACGCGATCGGCTTCAATCTCGTCGGCTATGGCTGCACCACCTGCATCGGCAACTCCGGCCCGCTCGCCGAGCCGATCAGCAAGGCGATCAACGGCAACGACATCGTCGCGGCCTCGGTCCTTTCGGGCAACCGCAATTTCGAGGGCCGCGTCTCGCCGGACGTGCGCGCCAACTTCCTCGCCTCGCCGCCGCTGGTCGTCGCCTATGCGCTCAAGGGCACGGTGACGGAGGACTTCACCACCACGCCGCTGGGGCAGGACAAGGACGGCAAGGACGTGTTCCTGCGCGACATCTGGCCCACCAACGAGGAAGTCGCCGCCACCATCGCCGGCAATGTCGACCGCGCCATGTTCCAGGCCCGCTATGCGGACGTCTACAAGGGCGATGCGCACTGGCAGGCGATCAATGTCGAGGGCTCGGAAACCTATCAGTGGCGGGCGGGCAGCACCTATGTCGCCAATCCGCCCTATTTCGAGGGCATGAGCATGACGCCGGCGCCGGTGAGCGACATCGTCGCGGCGCGTCCGCTTGCGATCCTGGGCGATTCCATCACCACAGACCACATCTCGCCTGCCGGCTCGATCAAGGCGGACAGCCCCGCCGGTGCGTGGCTGATGGCGCATCAGGTCGCCAAGGCGGATTTCAACAGCTATGGTTCGCGTCGCGGCCATCATGAAGTGATGATGCGCGGCACCTTCGCCAATATCCGCATCCGCAACGAGATGGTGCCGGGTGTCGAGGGCGGCATGAGCCGCTATGGCGACGAGGTGCTGCCGATCTACGACGTGGCCATGAGGCACAAGGCGGACGGCACCCCGCTTGTCGTCGTCGCGGGCAAGGAATATGGCACGGGCTCCTCGCGCGACTGGGCAGCCAAGGGCACCAACCTGCTCGGCGTGCGCGCCGTCATCGTCGAGAGCTTCGAGCGCATCCACCGCTCGAACCTGGTCGGCATGGGCGTGCTCCCGCTCCAGTTCAAGGACGGCGAGACGCGCCAGACCCTGGGCCTCACGGGCGACGACAGCTTCACCATCCTCGGCGTCGGCAATCTCAAGCCCCGCCAGGATGTCGAGGTGCTGGTGAACCGCGCCGACGGCTCGACCTTCACCTTCACGGCGCTCTGCCGCATCGACACCGCCAACGAGATCGAATATTTCAACAATGGCGGCATCCTGCACTATGTGCTGAGGAAGCTGGCGGCCTGATCGACGCCAAGGCCGCGCCGGGCAAGGCGCGGCCCGACGCGGTAAAGCCGATCGACGAGACACGCGAATCCCCCAGAAGTCGGGGCGGTGCACGGTCTCAGATAGTCTCCGCGCGAGCGCTGCGGCATATCGCCCCATCCCTGAAAGGGAGGGGCTAAAGCTGCACGCGGGTCACCCAGTGGCAGCGAGCCACCAGTGCTCCTGCGAAGGCGGGAGCCCAGGATGTATGCACAGCGCTCGACCGCCTTGGGCTCCTGTGTTGCGTTGGCCCGCTTTCGGCTTCGCAGGCGCACCTATCTTCGACCGGGACGGGTCGCTGGTCTCAAGCGCCCCGGAGGAGGAAGGCAGCAAAGGCGCATGCCTCAATTGCGGGCGATGCCGCGCAGCCGGATTGCCGCGCGACGACGTGGTTCGCCATGATGACCGTTTGCAGCTGGCGCGTGCCCGCTATTTCGGCTTCCTGAACTTGAGCGTCATGCGGTCGCTCTCGCCGATGGCTTCATATTTGGCGCGGTCGGTGTCGCCCTGCGCATAGCGCGGGGGCAGGGTCCAGACGCCGCGCTCCCAGTCGGCCGTGTCCCTGGGATTGGCGTTCACGTCCGAGGCGCCTTCGAAGACGAAGCCCGCCTGCTCGGCGAGCCGGCGCACGGTGGAGGTCTTCACATAGCCGCTGCTCTGCTCGCGGGCGGCGTCCGCCGTCTCGGGCAGGCGATGATCGACGATGCCCAGCACGCCGCCGGGCTTGAGCATGTCGAACATCTGCTTGAAGGCTTCCGCGGCATAAGGCGTGTTGTTGCGCCGATAACCCATCTGCCAGTTGTGCACGTTGCGGAAGGTGAGCACCATGTCGGCGCTGCCGGCCGGCACCGTCGGCTCGCCGGCGGCAGCGGGGAAAGCGGCGAGTTTGATGGCGCCATAGAGCGCGGCGTCCTTCTCCTGCAGCGTGCGGATGCCACGCAGGCTGTCCGGCCAGAAATCGACGGCCCAGAGCGTGCCCTTGCCCTTGAGATAGGGCGCGAGGATCTCCGTATACCAGCCGCCACCCGGCCAGATCTCGACCACCGTGTCAGTCGGCTTCACGCCGAAGAAGCTGAGCGTCTCGCCCGGGTGGCGATGCGCGTCGCGCGCGACATTGGCCGGCGTGCGCGCGGGTGCCGCCACGGCGGCCGCAATGGCGGGCTCGACGGCGGCCTGCGCCTGGAGCGGTGAGGTGACGGCGGCAAGGGGAAGCGTGGCGAGCAGCAGGGCGCCGGCGCGAAGAAGGGAGGCTGAGGGGGACATGGCAAGGCTCTCTTTGCTCGAGTGGCGGTGCGCCATGACTTGTGTCGTAATGCAGGCGCGAGGGCAAGCCGCTGCGAGGCGGGGCGCGGATCATGGGGGGAGGTGTGCTTTGGGGTGGGGGCGGAGAATCCGTGTCTCCCGACCTCCGTTCATGCTGAGTAGGGTCTGAGGTGCGCCGCAGGCGCGTAGCGAAGAGCCGTATCGAAGCACCGCTGCGCTACGTCGCAGTCCTTCGATACGCCGCTTCGACAAGCTCAGCGGCTACTCAGGATGAACGGTGTGAGGTTGGGGCATGAAGTCCACTTTTGGTCGCAAGCCGCCCTTCGAGCCGCCGCACCCCTCCCGCCATCACGGAAGGGGCCTCACAGCCGGCCCGATCCGTCCCGCCTCAGAGGCAGGCGTCGAGCAGCGGCTGGTCGAAGCCGAAGCTGCGGGCCTTTTCCAGCGTATAGGGGCGCAGGCCCATGGAGCGATATTCGCCCACGATCTTCCCCTCGGCATCCTCGCTCAGATACTCGAACTTGAAGAGTTCCTGCGTCACGATCACGTCGCCTTCCATGCCGATCACCTCGGTCACGTTGGTGACGCGGCGCGAGCCGTCGCGCAGGCGCTTGATCTGGACGATCAGATCCACCGAGTCGGCAATCTGCTTGGAGATGGCTTCCTTGGGGATCTTGATGTCGCCCATCAGGATCATGTTCTCCATGCGGCCCAGGCACTCGCGTGGGCTGTTGGCGTGGAGCGTACACATGGAGCCGTCATGGCCGGTGTTCATGGCGGCGAGCAGATCGAAGCACTCGGCCCCGCGGATTTCGCCCAGGATGATGCGGTCCGGGCGCATACGCAGCGCGTTCTTGACGAGATCGCCGATGGTGATGGCGCCCTGGCCCTCCAGGTTCGCGGGCCGCGTCTCCAGTGGCAGCCAGTGCGGCTGCTGGAGACGGAGTTCGGCCGCGTCCTCGATGGTGAGCACGCGCTCGCCCGGGTCGATCATCTTGGAGAGCGCATTGAGCATCGTCGTCTTGCCCGAGCCGGTGCCGCCCGAGATGACGATGTTGAAGCGGCACGCCCCCGCGATCTTGAGCGCGGTGCACATCTTCTGGTTCATCGCGCCCCATTGGGCGAGCATGTCCAGCGTGATCGGCTTGGCCGAGAATTTACGGATCGAGATGGCCGTGCCGCGCAGCGAGAGCGGCGGCACGATCACGTTGACGCGGCTGCCGTCCGGCAGGCGGGCGTCGGCCAGCGGCGTGGTCTGGTCGACGCGGCGGCCGACCTGGTTCACGATGCGCTGGGCGA